>CAZRIE010000150.1:0-8635 GCA_964600075.1 uncultured Flavobacteriaceae bacterium | reverse complement strand
TCTTCCTACTCCAAAGCCATGCCCTCCTTTGGGAAAAATATGTGTTTCAGCTAAAACCCGGTGCTCCACTAATTTTTGTGCATACAAAGTGGTTTCTTCAAGGCTACAATTATCGTCATCAATCGCATGGACCAAAAATGCCTGCGGTGTTTCTTCGTTAACGAGATTCAGCAACGTATTTTGGGCAATTTCCTCCTCTGTAAGTTTTCTATGGTACAGATTGCTTTCCAACCAGGCCATATTATCCTCGTTTAAAATGGTCACGCCATAAATCAATCCTGTAAAATCAGGATTCTCATTCTCTTCTTCACTTTGCCAAAGCCCCAGAACCGTTGCCAAATGGCTTCCAGCAGAAAAACCAATAACTCCAATTTGGTCTGTGTTTATGCCGTAAGCTTTCGCCTTTTTATGCATGATTTTCATTGCTTTACGCCCATCGCTCAATGGAACCAGATGCGGTTCGTTAGAAGATTCTAGATTGGGTATCCTGTATTTCAAAACTGCCGCCGTAATTCCATTTTTCGATAGAATTTCGGCCAATTCATAACCTTCATGGTACATGGCCACGTATTCATAGCCCCCACCGGGAATTATGACGACCGCCTTACCCGTATTCTGGCCATCAGCTTTGTAGATAGTTAGCGTTGGTTCCGTAATATTACCAGCTACTGTAGTTCCCCATTCCTCCTTTTCAAACTCCTCAAGATTGTTGTCTTTATAAAAAGGTTTGATTTCGTCTTCCCAAAGCTTAAATTCCTCTTGGGCATTACCTAGGTTACCTATCAGGGCAACTAATAGCATATTGATTACCAGTACTGTCGTTTTCATATGATAAAAGTATTTAAAATTTCATACCAAGATGCGGTTTGATAATTTAACTTCATGTGACAATTTTGAGTTTTCGCACATAAGTGCTATTGAAATAGTAACTTTAGCGCTTGCCAACCTTCTAAAACCACTTTATGAAAATAGTACACGCCACCCGAAAATTATTACTATTGGGAATAACCATGGCTTTTGCAACTTTTTTCTTGCAATGTAAAAGCGAAACAAAGAACACTTCAAAAAGAACGATCAATGAAACCATCTTAAAAGCCCCCGAAGGGTTTTCAGTTGAAGAAGTTGGTAACAGTTTAGGGGCCGTTCGGCATTTGACCGTTGCAAGGAACGGTGATATCTATGCGAATAGATCGGTTCTAGACGACGGCAAAGCTATTGTTCTACTCAGGGATAACGATAAAGACGGTACCATAGATGAGCAACAGCAATTTGGCGAAGTTCCCGGCACAGGAATACTAGCGAAGGGCAATTACCTCTATGCGTCTTCAAATTCGGGAGTGTATCGCTATAAATTGAATGATGACTATGAAATAATTGATACGAACACCCCGGAAAAAATAGTGGACGGGCTTATTGATATGGGCCGTGATAATGCCAAACCGTTTGTAATTGACGATGATGCCAATTTATATGTGACCATAGGTTCTTGGAACGACGCCTGTAGAGATGAAGATACAAATACAGGGATGATGCCTTGCAAAATATTGGATTCAGCTGCAGGCATTTGGAAATTTAAGGCCGATAAACCGAATCAATCCTTCGTTGACGGATCGCGGTATGCTACAGGGCTAAAAAATTCGGTGGGACTAACGTGGAACTTCAAAACAAACTCTTTGTTTGCGACCGATCACGGCCGAGGCGGACTGCATAATTTTCACCCAGATCTCTATACCCAAAAACAAGATGCCGAATTGCCTGCGGAAACGCTATATGAATTAAAGGAGAATGATAATGCGGGTTGGCCCTATACGTATTACGATCCATTTAAAAAGATGAGAATTCTCTCTCCCGAATATGGTGGAGATGGTGAGAAATCAGGTGGAGAAGATGCTATTGCACCTATTATGGCTTTCCCGGCGCACTTTGGTCCAAATGACTTACTGTTCTATACGGGCGACATGTTCCCTGCACGATATAAAGATGGTGCATTCATTGCATTTCACAATCATTCGTCAACTCTTAAAAAGGGCTACTTTGTTGCTTTTGTTCCCTTTAAAAATGGGAAGCCCAATGGGGACTGGGAAATTTTTCTCGATAACTTTGCCGGAATTGATTTAGCAGATCCAAAAGGAGAATTACAACATCGCCCTTGCGGATTGGCACAGGGACCGGATGGAGCGTTGTATGTTGGTGATGACTTTGGCGGATCAATTTTTAAAATCACCTATTGATTTAGAAGGTAATTTTTCTCGGTCTGTTCAAAAAATTCTATTCTTCTCTAACAAAAGTCTTTTTTAATCGAAAGCGTTTGTCAAACATCCTATTGATTAATTTTTATTGCGGTAAAGAAACTGTAGTCGACAGCTACGTTTGAAAGACAAGACCGTTAGCATAAAGCTGAAAAACAGCAATGGAATTAAAAAAAGCATTACTAACAGACATCATCGATTTGAAGAAAATTTGTATCGATGCATATTCTAAGAATTTCTCAGGGCATTGGAATGATGGGGGATTAGAGTGGTACTTGGACAAGGAGTTTAGTACGGAAAGATTAAAATCCGATTTGACCTCTAAAAACACCGAATACTATTTTATTGAGCACGAACTAAAAGCGGTTGGATTCCTGAAAATCAGAAACAATTCAATTACAAATTTGCCGATTGAAAATGGCGTGGAATTGGAGAAGATATATGTTCTTCCTGAATGTAAAGGAATGGGGATTGGAAAATTGGCATTGAAAAAAATAATCAAAAAGACTAAAGCGTGTGGGGCAAAATATATATTCTTATGCGTAATTGACACGAACGTAAACGCAATAGCTTTTTATGAAAAGCTTGGTTTTGAATTTCATAGTAAAACGACTTTAAATATACCATACTTTAAAGAGGAATTGAAAGGAATGAACAGAATGGTTAAAGAATTGAATGGAAAAAAGCCAATTGCAAACACAGTTTCTAAAGCATAGCTAATAAAGACTTTTCGAGAGGTTTTAGTTTAGCTGTCGGCCGGCATGTAGGTTGGTGGAAAGGTTGCCGAATTTTTAATTTCATGCTGTGCGAAATCGAATATGTAGTGTCTTTTTTCACTTTAACAAACACCTTCCCTTGAGGATATTAAATCCAATTACTGCCAAGCTTTGTTCAAATCCATAATATGTTTTATCCTCGATGACATTTGTCATAGTAGTTTTCCCCTTTCCATCATAGTTTTGAACGTGACAAAACTTGTTATTGTTACCTTTGAAGTAAATAGCATCGCATACTCCATATGGAATTCATAGACTACTACAACGTACTGGGAATCACAAAAAAAGCCACAGAAGCCGATATCAAAAAAGCCTATCGGAAACTGGCCAGAAAACACCATCCCGATTTGAACCCCAATGATGCCGAGGCCGAGAAAAAGTTCAAACAGGTGAACGAGGCAAATGAGGTTTTAAGCGACCCTAAAAAGCGTAAAAAATATGACCAGTACGGTAAAGACTGGCAACATGCCGAGGAATTCGAAAAACAGAAAAAAGCGAGACGACCTGGAAGCGGTTCTGGCGGTTATACCTATTCCGGTGGGGGGTCAACTGAAGATTTTTCCGATTTCTTCGAGAGTATGTTCGGCGGTGGTGGCGGCAGTTTCCGTTCATCGCAAAGAGGCGGTAGATTCCGCGGGCAAGATTACAATGCCGCGTTACAACTGAACTTGACAGATACCCTTACCACACAAAAACAAACATTAACGATCAACAACAAAAATATTCGTATTACGATACCTGCGGGAGTGGAGAACGGGCAGACAATTAAGATTTCAGGGCATGGTGGCCCTGGAGTTAACAACGGGCCGGCTGGAGATCTCTACATTACATTCAACATTCAAAACAATACTGCTTTTGGGTGTGAAAATGCCGACCTCTTCAAATCCGAAGAAATACCCTTGTCGACTGCGGTACTGGGTGGAGAAATTACTATAGCTACATTAAGTGGTAAAGTGAAACTAAAAGTAAAACCAGGAACAGCAAATGGCACCAAAGTGAAACTAAAAGGAAAAGGTCTACCGAAATATAAAAAGGAAGGTCACTTTGGGAATTTCTTCGTTACCTATACCGTAAAAATCCCCACCAAACTTAATGAACGGCAAAAAGAACTTTTTCAACAACTTCAAGAAACAAATCTATAACCTGAAAAATATGGAAGTAGAATATATACATATCAAAGATTTTTGCTCGGGTCACAACATTGAAGAAGCGTTTATATTTGGATTGCAGGAATATGAATTAATTGAACTAAGAAGTATTGATAACCAGCAATTTATTTACGTAGAGGAACTGCCTAAAGTAGAAAAAATGGTACGCCTACACCTTGACCTTCATATTAATCTGGAAGGCATCGAGGCCATTTACCATCTTCTCGAAAGAACTCTGCAATTACAGAACGAAATACGTACCCTTAAAAACCGGTTAAAGCGGCAGGGCGAAGTCTAATTTTCTTTACTATAGATATCCCTTAAAACTGAAACCACTAAACCCTCGTCATAGGTCTCCAAATCATAGCGGATCTTTATTTTAGTGCCTAGCGGCACATGATAATATATAACCCATGCATCGGCTTCTTTCGTGCCGATGCATCCATTGGAATACGCCTTCCCCAATGTCTTGGGATTGGTGGTAGGGTGAATCATCTGTCCATTTCTGACACTGTTGATTTCCGTTTCGATCCACGGAATTTGAGGCATGAGGGTAGTTTTTCCATCATCTCTTTTCGTTACATAAAACTGTTTGCCGTCAACCGGATTATAGAATTCTGGGTGCTTAACATGGTCAACTATGGTTCCTTTTCCAGTTTTAGTCTTCAAATCTGTAACTCGGTCGCCAAATTTCAAATAGCGCTTTCTGTTCTGACCCACCCGAATGGGAAATGTATGCAACAAAGTTGAATCTTGAAAAATGCGCAACTTGAATTCGGGTATGTTTACGTCAATCTCTGTGTTTGCAAAATCCTCAAGCATACGGCAAGCGTTAAGGGAATCGGGAATCTTCAATATACTACCCTTGGGCAGCGCGATCAGTTGACTTTGGTTATACACAAAAGAATCGCGGGCAATCATTCGATAATAATCCGTATTCGCCAGAGTATCCATAATCCAAGGATTATTTCTAACCAATAGATGTTCGGACAAAGCATAGGGCACCAAAGAATCATACCTATTTACTAAGGAATCAACATACCCAAAGTAGTCCTCAATACGAATATTTCTAGTGACCCGCACCTTTTTCGGCACTTTAAATTCCTTGCTATATAATTGCGAACTATCGACTATGGCTTGCTCCTTTTTTAAAGTAGATTGGTTACTGGCATTACAAAAACCCAAAATCAAAAAGAGCAGCAAAAACCCTAAGATACGAGAATGGGCAGGTGCGAATCGTAGCATATCAATTTCCCATTCTACCCATCGCACAACTGATATACGATTTGGTCTTACGCCCTAAGGTATTTTTTTCATCCAACAAGGGGTATCCTAGTTTGGCAAGAGTTTTCTTGACCGAATCTAAAGAGCGTTCGTTAGCATGATCAAAAGATACCGTGCTGTTCTCTATATCAACCAAAACATTGCTGATATCTTCTAGCATATTTAGTTTATTAGTAATCGTATTACCACAACCACCACATTTCAGGTTTTGTATTTCAACAGAAGTTTGCATAGCCTTTATTTTTCGTAATCAAAGATACCCTGTGGCAGCTATGAAAAAAATGACCTTTATCATGTATGTTTTCGTTTGGTCTCGCCAAACCACCAACTCGTTTCCATTGGTTTTTTGACGAGTCCGAATCTTTTGACCGCATATTCTTTAAGATGTTCCCTCATTTCCGTAACGGAATCTGTCAAGAACAACAGGTTCATGTCTTCTCGTGAAATACTTTCGTGGTCGGCCATCATCTGTATGTGTTCATATAGCTCTTTGTGATACGCCTTTCCAAAAAGTACAACGGGAAAATGGAGTATCATTTTGGTCTGAATTAGGGTCAAGGCCTCGAATAACTCATCCAAAGTACCAATACCACCGGGCATTACAACAAAAGCGTAAGAATATTTCAATAACAAAAACTTACGCACAAAGAAATACGGAATATTGATGTATTTATGCAAATAAGGATTGGGCTCTTGTTCATGCGGTAATATAATGTTGCACCCGATGGAATACCCTTTGTTGAGAAAGGCTCCTTTATTGGCAGCTTCCATAATACCTGGGCCACCGCCGGTCATGACCGCAAAACCCATTTCAGAAAGCGCTTTGCCGACTTCTTCGGCCTGTTTGTAGTAGCTATTTTTTTCGTCGAACCTTGCCGATCCAAAAACTGTGACACAAGGGCCAATAAAATGCAATCTTCGAAATGCCCGTATAAAATGGTACTGTACCTTCAAAGTAAACCAAAGTTCTTTGAACCGATTACGGGGGCCATCTAAAAAAGCACGCTCCTCGCTTAGATAGAAGGAATCTACGTCCCTCTTTGTCTTGTCTTGCATAGTTCTATGGTCGGTTGTATTGAAAACTAAAAGTAGCAAATGACAAAGATGTGAAAAATGATAATTCTCATAAAATCAGTATGATATTGGTCATTTTTAAAACAGCAGTTTCGATTTATATTTGAATATGGCCGATATCGTAAAACCAATACGCACAAAATTTAAAATGGTTGAGCAGATAAAGCAATTCTTCATCCAAATCGGGGAACTGTCCTATTTCGCAGGCCGATTTTTCAAAGCGGTTTTCACCCCACCTTTCGAGTTCAAAGAGTTATTGCGACAATGCTATCAAATGGGCAACCGCTCGTTGGTTCTTGTAGGCATGACGGGCTTTATTATCGGTTTGGTGCTTACGTTACAATCCAGATCGACGATGATTCAGTTTGGTGCCGTATCAATGATGCCGAATATGGTAGGCATTTCCATAGTGAGGGAAATCGGGCCGGTAATAACGGCCTTGATTTGCGCTGGGCGTATCGCTTCCGGCATTGGTGCCGAATTGGGCTCTATGCGCGTAACCGAACAAATCGATGCGATGGAAGTTTCAGGTACCAATCCGTTTAAATATTTGGTCGTGACCCGAATTTTGGCCACTACTTTAATGATACCGTTGTTAGTGGTTTTTGGGGATTTGATAGCACTTTACGGTTCGGCATTGATAGAGAATTTAAAGGGGCAAGTATCTTTTCAACTCTATTTCAATACAGTTTTTGATGCGCTGAGTTTTGGTGATTTGGTACCCGCCACGTTAAAATCCTTCTTTTTTGGATTTGTCATCGGATTAGTAGGCTGCTACAAGGGCTATTATAGTAAAAAGGGAACTGCCGGAGTTGGTATAGCAGCCAATACTGCGGTAGTCATGGCATCGCTTTTGTTATTCGTTGTGGATTTTATTGCCGTCTTCGTTTCTGATATTTTTTATGAACTCTGATATGGAAAAAGACACATCGATTATACAACCCAAGAATTTTCAGAAATCGGATAATGAATCGGACGGTAAAGTGGTCATCCGTATTCAAAATGTTCGAAAAAGTTTTGGCGAGAACCATGTCTTGAACGGATTCAATATGGTATTGCACAAAGGCGAAAATCTTGTGGTCATGGGCAAATCGGGTTCGGGCAAGTCGGTCATGATAAAATGCCTGGTGGGATTAATGGCGCCCGATAGTGGATATATCGAGGTCATGGGGAAGGAAATAGCCACTTTAGACCGCCAAACTTTAGATGAACTACGCTCGGATATCGGATTCCTATTTCAAGGAAGTGCCCTATACGATTCCATGACGGTCCGTGAGAACTTGGAATTCCCAATGCGCAGGCATAAGGAGAAATTGGGTGAGGTACAAAATACTACCCCTCATGTGTTGGAGGCATTGGAAAATGTTGGTCTCGCGCATACGATGAATTTGATGCCCGCCGAACTCTCCGGAGGTATGAAAAGACGGATCGCTTTGGCAAGAACGCTCATCTTGAAACCAAAAATCATACTTTATGATGAACCTACAAGTGGGCTAGACCCTATTACATCAAAAGAAATTATCGAATTGATGCGTAACATTCAAAAGAAATACGGTACCTCCTCTTTGATTATTACGCATGATGTGGATTGTGCACGGGTCATTTCTGAACGGATGATTCTATTGGTAGACGGTATCAATTATGCCGAAGGCACCTATTCCGAATTATCGGCATCAAAAGATACCAAAGTAGAAGCATTTTTTAAGAAATGAAAACATGGCAAAAACAAAACTAGAGAACTTAAGGTTGGGGATTTTTGTAGTAGTTGGCACAATTCTGCTGCTTTTTGCGGCTTATCTTGTTGGCAACCGCCAGAATATGTTTGGAAAAACTTTTGGAATAAGCGCCGCTTTTAAAAATGCAACTGGACTTCAAAATGGAAATAATGTGCGGTTTTCAGGAATAAATGTGGGTACTGTAAACGGTATTAAAATGGTAAACGACACCACTATACTGGTGCATATGATCATACAGAATGACATGCGGAACTATATAAAAAAAGATGCCATTGCAAGCATTGGTTCCAATGGGTTGGTCGGTAGTATGCTCATCAATATAATCCCCGGTGAAGGAACAAGCGCACTCATCAGTCCCGGAGATGAAC
>CAZRIE010000149.1:0-8655 GCA_964600075.1 uncultured Flavobacteriaceae bacterium | reverse complement strand
GTTTCTTTGGCAAATAAAGGCGGTGGATTCGAAGTTTTGGGCAGTGAGCCTATTGAGACAGTGGGAAAGGGCCGTAGTTATGGCGCAGAACTACAGTTTCAGCAAAAACTATCGAACAATTTCTATGGTATTTTCTCGTACACCTGGTTTTATAGCGAGTTTACTGGTTTTGATACTAACACTTACTTACCTTCAGTTTGGGACAGCCGCCATCTTATTTCATTTGTTGGGGGATACAAGTTTAAACGCAATTGGGAATTTAGTTCAAGATACCGTTTTGCAGGACGTACCCCTTTCGTACCAACGGATTTGGATGCCACATTGGCCAATTATCCCGAGGTGATTTTGGATTATTCTCGATTGGGAGAGGAAAAATTGGCTATTTTCAGTCAGTTGGATTTTCGGTTGGATAAGAAGTGGAACTTTAAGAAATTCGCCTTCGATTTGTTTATCGAGGCACAAAATGTTTTAGGGCAAGATATACCTAGTCCACCAGAATACGGCCTTAATCGAGATGCCTTGGGCATGGTCGTTGAACCTCAAAGCCTTGTGGAAATTGAAAATGGAGGAGGTCAAATAATCCCTAGTATCGGTATTGTCGTCGATTTTTAAAAGCTATTGACATTTTCAGTAAATTTATAGTGTTTAATTCTAGACGATGTTCGACACTATGGATTCCATTTTCAATTTTAGGCTTACTCGCTATATCTTAACAAGTTTTGCTGTGCTGGCCTTTATTTTTGTTGAAGATATAAGTGCACAGTCCAAAATATTTAGGGCAGGTGCCGCCTTGAGTAATGTTACCCCACCCTTGGGCCTTCCGATTGTGGGAAACTGGAATTCTCCTCCTGCGACCTACGTTCATGACGAATTGTATGCCAAAACATTGGTTCTAGACGATGGAAGTCAGACCTTGATATTCGTTTTAGTCGACAATGTCGCCGTACCACGTGAAGTATTCGATGGTGCAAAGGCGATGGTGAGAAATATTACACAGATACCTGTATCAAATATGTTAATGGCCGCTACGCACACCCATTCGGGAGTCAGTGCCCGTGGAGATGGACTTAAGAGTGGCGGATGGCATTATGGTGAGCCACTAGACGATTATCAACATTTTTTGGCGAAAAGAATTGCAGATGGTGTGCAAATCGCTATTGCTAATTTAGAGCCAGCAAAAATCGCGTGGGGTAAGGTTGCCGTTCCCGACCATGTTTTCAATCGGCGCTGGATTATGAAAGAACCCGTAATGGGTCCGCTCGGCATGAAAGACAAGGCCAAAATGAATCCGGGAAATGGCAATCCTGATTTGGTCGAACCCGCAGGCCCTATAGATCCTGAGGTTTCTTTTATTGCTGTTGAATCTTTAGGAGGTCGACCCATTTCGGTACTGGGGAATTATTCATTGCATTACGTTGGCGGAGTACCCAAAGGACATATTTCCGCCGATTACTTTGCCATTTTTGGAGACCGGATGCAGCAACTGTTGAAAGCTGACCGTAAAGACCCATCTTTTGTGGGAATCATGTCGAACGGAACAAGCGGAAACATCAATAATATTAATTTTGCCAAGCCTAGGAAAGGGAAAGAACCCTATATACAAATGCGTCACGTGGCCAATGATGTCGCCGAAAAAGTGTTTAGTAAATATCCTGAGCTTGAATTTAAGACGGATATCGAGCTTGGTGCCGCCCAGTCTGAATTGAACCTATTAGTACGAAGACCAACGCCCCAAGTGTTAGCGAATATGAATCACGTACGTAATAGGGGCAACGAATCCGAGCCTTTGTTCCACCCACTAGAGAAGACCTATTTGCAGCGTATCGATCAGCTCGAAGAGGAATGGCCAGATGAAATTTCCATTGTGATGCAAGTTTTCAAAATAGGTGATTTGGGGATAGCCGCTATTCCCTTTGAGACCTTTTCGGAAACGGGCTTGGAAATCAAAACGAAAAGTCCTTTTGCCCAAACCTTTACCATAGAATTGGCCAACGGGTCTTATGGCTATCTGCCTACGCCCGAGCAGCATGCTTTAGGCGGATATGAAACCTGGTTAGGAACGAACAGGGTAGAAATCAATGCCTCAGAAAAAATCGTCAATGAATTAATGACATTGTTCGATACCGTTAAATAACTTGATGCCCAATATGCTTTTAAAATGGAGAATCGTTAAGGTTTTAATGACAACCGTCACTTTTATTTTTATGAATGGTTGTGATGATAAGAAAACTGGGGAACTTCAAGAATTACGGGTAGAAGAAGGCTTAAAAGTTACCTTGGTCGCTGCCGAACCCTTGGTAATAGATCCGGTGGCCTTTACCTTTGATGAAAACGGATTTTTATACGTAGTAGAAGACCGTGGCTATCCTGACCCAGCGGAAGGCGGATCGCCTGAAAAAAAGGAAGGCCGTATCGCTAGGCTTGAAGATCGAGATGGCGATGGTGAATACGATTATCGTTCCGAATTTGCAACGGGATTTACCTACCCCAATGGAATTCTTCCATGGAAGGGTGGAATTTTCGTTACCTGCGCTCCCGACATTTTTTATCTAAAAGATTCCGATGGAGATGGCATTGCTGATATTCGGGAGGTGGTGCTGACAGGATTCAAGGATACCAAAACCTCACAATTGCGGGTGAGCCATCCGACATTGGGTTTTGACGGTTGGATTTACGTAACCAGCGGTCTCAATGGTGGCGAGGTGGTTTCTCCTCTTTTTTCCGATAGACCACCAAAAAAATTCGATGCCTCAGATGGTCGATTCCATCCAGAGACATTTGAATTTGAGACCTTGGGTGGAAAAAGCCAGTTCGGGCTTACTTTTGACGCCTATGGCAATCGATTCGGCTGTACCAATCGGCACCCGGTGCTTCAGGTCGTATTAGAGCCTAAGTATTTAAATAGAAATCCTTATCTATCCTTTAGTCAAACGGTAGCGAACGTCTCAAAGGTGGCCGCCGAGGCCGTTGTTTTTCCGCTAAAAAAAATTGGTACAACTTCCGACTTTATGCCCAATTTAATGGGCCGCTCGCACCAAGGCACCTTTACCTCGGCAAGCGGAACTTTTGTATTCAACGGTTCGGGACTAAGTGAAGCCCATAAGGGCAATGTGTTTATATGTGAATCTGCTCAAAATCTGGTGCAGCGACAGGTTTTCAAACCGGATGGCGCGACTTTCAAATCGGAACTAGCCTATGAGGGAAAGGAGTTTTTGGCTTCCGAAAACGAGTGGTTCCGTCCTGTTTATATGAGCCATGGACCGGATGGAGACCTATATCTCGCCGATATGCACCGAAAGGTTATCGATCATCCATCCTATGTTCCCGAAGAAATACGTGACAAGCTCGATTTTAAAAGCGGAAAGGATATGGGCAGAATCTATAAGGTTTCCCGTAAAAATACTGGGCATTCCCTTACCGAGGAACATTGGCTAGGTGGCAATGCAACCACAAATGAATTGGTTTCTGCCTTGAAATCTCCCGAAGAATGGATAAGAGAGACCGCATTTAGGCTATTATTGGAAAGAAAAGGAATTGATTCCGAAATGGAGCTAAGGCTAAAGTCTTTTGCATTAGAAGCCAAATTTCCCGAATCTAGAATCCGCGCACTATCACTGTTGGAAGAATTCGGACAATTGGGTGCCGAAACTTTGAAAGAAGCATTATCCGACAAGGACCCGGGAGTGCGGGGAAGTGCGGTATTATTGGCCCCGGATAAATGTAGGAGAAACGTCCAACTACAACAAGCAGTTTTGGCTTTGTCAAAAGACCCGGATGCCCAAGTACGTTTCAAATGTGGCTTGGTCTTAGGTTCGCTAGTGGGTTCAGGAGTGCTTGAGGCGATGGCATATTTAGCTGCAAAAGATGGTGAGGACCCGTGGGTACGTGCAGGGTTGCTCAGTGGAGTAGGGGAGCGAATGGTTCCGTTCCTAGAGGCTTTGACCACCGAAAAACCTCAAAACAAAAAGGCATACGCCTTAGTCATGAAAGACTTGGGCAAGTTGTTTGGAAACGGACCCCATATGGCCGATTGTCAACGTATGGCGCTTAGGGTAATCGATGGTAGACAAACCACAGCTATGGGCTATGCCACTTTACTTGGATTGGCAGAGGGATTATCAACCAAAAAAAGGGCGGTTCCTTCTGGTAATGTACTTGAATCATTATTGACCCCTAACATAAATTCCTCCCGTAATCTAATCGGCGAGGAAACTTTGGCTTCCATATTCGAAAATGCCTCTCGAACCGATAAAAATTTAGATCGACGTATTCAATCCATCTACCTATTAGGATATACCCATGATTCGAGAAGCTTGAACGCTCTAAAAAATGCCTTGAATTCTGAAAATCCCACCATCGTTCAAGAAGCAGCGATAGAGGCCATATCAAGACAAGGCAGAAAATCGGCTGCACAATTGTTGACGGTTGCCGATGTATGGGCGGCATTTACGCCAACATTGCGATCGGCCGCCCTGAAGGTTTTGAACGCGCAACCTAGCTATGTCGCTGTTTTGTTGGATGCTATAAGTAAAGGTATAATTTCTGCTTCTGACGTGCCCGCTACCAATCGTAAAAGGCTAATACAAAATAAGGATCCAGAAACTCGAAATCGCTCCGAAGAACTATTTGCTGGCCTTGAAGAGGGCGACCGTATGAAAATTTATGAGGACTATAAAAGGAATTTTTCCGGTAAGGGTGATGTTGTGGAGGGTAAGGTTGTCTTTGAAAGAATATGTGCCTCTTGTCATAGCTATAACGGAACTGGCCAAGAAGTAGGCCCCGATTTAACGGGAATCAAGAACCAACCCGTCGATGCGATACTTTTGCACACACTTGTTCCCAACTATGAAGTATATCCCACGTATCAGACCATGGCCGTGCAAACGGTAAACGGTAGGTCGGTCATGGGGTGGCTGCTTTCCGAAACAGAAAATAGCCTAACGCTGCGCACAGCTTCCGGGTCTGATGAAACCTTGTTACGGTCGGTAATCGCCTCCTTGACCAATACGGGGCAGTCAATGATGCCAGACGGTCTGGAACAGACCATGTCGGCCAAAGAAATGGAATCCCTTATCGCTTATTTGAAAACCGGCAGCACATTTTAAATCTATTCTTATGAAAAAATATTTGGTGAATGGTTTTTTAATTTTCATAATAATTGTTTTGGGTAACGCTAAATCGATACAGGCTCAGCAAACCGAGATAAAAGTATTCCAAGCAGGGGCATCCAAAAGCGTGATTACACCTCCAATCGGTACTTCGATTAATGGACAGATGCGCGACCGTACGGTACGTAATATACATGATGAAACCCATGCTCGGGCTATCGTTCTTGATGACGGTAAAAACCAGTTGGCCATCGTTGTAGCCGACCTCTGTATGGTATATCGCGAAACATTGGACAAGGCCAAACAGCGGGCTCATGAATATACCAGTATTCCAAAGGCAAATATGATGATGTCAGCCACGCACACCCATTCCGCAGGTGCGGCCTGTTCGGTATTTCAGAGCGATCCCGATCCCGCATATCTTGATTTTCTTAGTGAACGTATCGCCGATGCGGTCATACGAGCTTATGAAAATAGAGTTCCTGCTGATATCGGATGGGGCTTCGGTCATGAGAGTTCCCAAGTCTTTAACCGTCGATGGAAACTAAAACCCAGTGCCAAGGCCATTAATCCTTTCGGAGGGGAAGATTTGGTCAAAATGAACCCGGGCGTGGATAATCCCAATAAATTAGAACCTGCAGGGCCAATCGATCCTGAAGTCGCCGTGGTGTCCATCGTTTCAAAAACAGGAAACCCAATAGCTCTGCTGGCTAACTATTCGTTGCATTACGTAGGCGGCACTGGTGCCAATGAAATATCTGCGGATTATTTTGGCATGTTCGCAAATCGAATTGAAGAATTGGTTGGAACGAACATCGATGGAGCTGCATTTGTAGGTATCATGTCCAACGGAACCAGCGGCGATATCAACAATATCGATTTTTCGGGCAAGACCAAAGGGGCGGAGGGAGCTTATGTTCAAATGCAATATGTGGCGAGCGTATTGGCAAGGGAGGTTCACAAAGTATATCAAAATATCGAATATCGAGATGGGGTGGGACTACAGACCGCTCAAGAAGAAATTGAACTTGATGTTCGCCTGCCAAAAGAAAAGGATATTCATCGAGCCGAGCAGATTCTTAAAAACTTAAAGGAAGGAAAAAGCAAATCGATGGAGGAAATCTACGCGCGGGAAACAATACTGCTCAAAAACTACCCCAAAAAGGTTACCCTACTTTTGCAGACCTTTCGAATCGGCGATCTGGCCATAGCTGCAATTCCTTGTGAAGTATTTGTTGAGATTGGTCTCGGGCTCAAAAAGAAAAACTTTTTTGAAGCCATGTTTACCGTCTCATTGGCCAATGGGTACAATGGCTATCTACCGACGGCTGAACATCATGCGCTAGGGGGCTATGAAACTTGGAGGGCTCGGTCGAGCTATTTGGAGGTACAAGCTTCCGAAAAGATATCCAATATGGTATTGGAACTTTTAAAACAACTAAACCGTTAAGGAAAAGAATAACACCATTTAAGTACAAGTAACTATGAAGAAGAACTCATTTTTTTTTAAATTTTTTTTGATAGTTGGCCTCTTCATCTTAGGATTGGTGGTCAATATTTCCTGTAAAAATCTAAAAGCGCATACTTCCGATAATGCGACCGTCTCCCTTTTCAACGGTAAAAATTTGGAAGGATGGTACACTTTCATCAAAGACCGGGGACGTAATCAAGACCCCAAAGATGTATTTACGGTAGCCAATGGAATACTGCGCATTACGGGAGAAGAGTGGGGCTGTATCACCAGCGAAAAGGAATTTGAAAATTATCGTTTGATTACTGAATTCAAATGGGAAGGCAAGACCCACGAACCTCGAAAGCAAAAGGCTAGGGATTCTGGAATTTTAATACATTCTGTCGGAGAAGACGGCGGCTACTCGGGTACTTGGATGCATTCCATAGAAGTACAGATCATAGAAGGTGGTAGCGGAGACTTTATTGTTGTTGGAGACAAAAGCGATAAATTTTCGATTACCAGCCATGTAGCAGCAGAAAAACAAGGTGGTTCATTCATCTATAGCCCTGATGGTGAATTGGCTACCATAAATTCAGGACGTATTAATTGGTTCGGTAGGGACCGGGAATGGAAAGACACCTTGAATTTTAGGGGCAGCGAAGATGTGGAACATCCAGTAGGGGAGTGGAACACCTTGGAGTGCATCGTAAAGGGCAATACCATCACCGTGGTGCTGAACGGGGAGGTAGTCAACAAGGCTATTGATGTACGACAGTCAAAAGGTAGAATTCAAATACAGTCTGAGGCGGCGGAAATTCTCTTTCGACGGATTGATTTGATTGCGTTGTGATATTTCCACAGTTACTATTTTATTTGATATGCTATTATAGAAAACTAATTCGAAACATGAAAAAATGAAAAAAAAGATTTTATACATTCCGGCTTTTAGCACGCATAAGGCTGTATGCATATTGAAAAATACTATTGGTTTACTGTACTTGCTGATTATGGTATTTCCGCTATATCAGTGTACTGGACAAAATACAGCCACGGATGAACAATATACCTATAAGCAAGATGACGCGAATGGCATAGGGAAATGGTATATGGGCCGAGAAATTGCACACGTGATGGGTTTTCAGGGTATAGGGTGGCTGGAACGTCCCGAGCGGGAAAAAGAAGAGAAGACTACTATTTTGCTCGAAAATATGGCGATAAAACACGGTGATAAAATAGCAGATATTGGTGCGGGGTCTGGCTATCATGTTTTTAAGATGGCCACAAGAGCCGATCAAGGACTCATTTATGCCGTTGACATTCAGGATGAGATGCTTGAAGCACTTCATGAGAAAAAAGAACAAACCAAGCAAGAAAATATCAAACCGGTAAAAGGAAGCGAAAAAAGTGTAAACCTACCTGTAAATTCAATTGATAAGGTACTTATGGTCGATGTGTATCATGAATTCGAGTATCCTATAGAAATAATCGCTTCCATTAAAAAGTCATTGCGTTCAGAAGGTAAAATCTTTTTGATTGAATATCGCGGTGAAGACGATTCGGTACCCATCAAAAAACTACATAAGATGACCGAAGCACAAGCCGTAAAAGAAATGAAAGCAGCGGGATTTAAACTCGAACGGAATATAGGTAATTTGCCATGGCAGCATTGTATGGTTTTTGTCAAAGATGGAGGCATACGTCAGCCTACTAAAAATTAAGCGACATACAGCGCCAAAATTAATCTCATCAGATAGGTTTTAGCTAATAACTACCGCGGTAAAAAAAGCGGCGCTGCATGCACCAACCATCCCGTAAGCTATAGTAAAGGCTACGTTTTGCATAATTCATGTCCATTGTTCCCATGTTTAGAATTTAAGAGTGATTACTACTTATTAGTGTATACAACATGAACAAGGTTAACCTGTCTAGGCAAGAAAAACAAACAAGTCTTTTGAGACACATTGTAATGTGTGTTAGACTACGCCGTGCTTGGATACCTAACTTTATCTGGGAAATCTGATACACCGATCCGTTTATATTTCCGTGCATCCCAAACTTTATAATTGAGGTTCCTAAAAAGCTTCATATGAGTTA
>CAZRIE010000148.1:0-8807 GCA_964600075.1 uncultured Flavobacteriaceae bacterium | reverse complement strand
GAGGCACCGAAAGCTTTGATTTGCGGTAGATACTTTTGTATTTCCCTTAAATCTAGGTTACAAATCGGGCACCATTCCCCTCGGTAGAATTTAATGATAACAATCCCTGATTTTAGCTCTTCGAAAAGCGATACTTTTTTGCCAAATGCATTTGTTAAGTCGAAATCAGGGGCGTTGTCCCCTTTTAATAGGCCTTTTACTTGAGACGCATTTGCTATAACTAACTTTTGAAATTCTTGAAGGTCGTTCATATATTTCTATTATTTGATGGCTTCACAAAAGAGCTATGGTTAATGGAGTGGTATTTTATATGAATTTGTTTGATTTATCAATAGGCGAATATAGGCTTGCCATTATAATTTCTTTAGATGCTAGAAAGCTGATGATACCCTTACTGCGATGCTCCAACGAGCTCGACTTTAGATAGAATGTCGCTAGGAATTTTTGTAGTTCATTTATTTGTTTCAACCAACAGACCACAACCTATTTAGGTTGTGGTCTGTTGGTTACTGGGCTTGTGAGACCTGTTAGTCCTGAACCGAAAAATTAACGGTTGTTAGTATTTTTCTGCTGTTAACGAATTTGGGAACAATAGAAATGACAACAGGCAAGAAGTCTCTAAAAAGGATAACTATAAATTAAGAAAATAGTCATCATAATAATAAATACAACATTGAAAGCCACGTAGATGTAGGTAAGTTTATCTTTAAACTTCATAGTAAGGTATCTTATTTTTTTGAACGAATTTAATTACAGATTACTAAAATATCGAAAAAAAAACCCCATAATTTTTGGGGATTTTCCCCAAAGAGTTGGGTTTTTATTTTGTTTGCCAATAATGTTGTCGAGAACCGACCAGCTTGATTCTTGCTAAATCTTGACCAATGTACTGCTAGCTGCCGACCTGTATACGGCTTCGACAACACGAATGTCGCGAAGTCCTTCTTCACCGGGTACGAGCAAATCGGTTTTGTTCATCAGTGCCGCAGCATCTTCGTCCATTTGTTTGGCCTGTTGGTTTTCAATTGGGAAGTTGATTTCGGTTCCGTCTGACATGAGACCCTTATTTCCCTTATAGGACGAATGGGGTTCCATTTGTAACCACCCCTTTTCATAATTGATTTTCAAATAGTTCATCTGAATACCGAAACTGGTATGGCATGCGGCACGTGCCCCGCTTGGGAATTCGAGTTGATACATTGCAGTTTCCTCAACTTCATGGTACACCTCGGGTCTTGTTGTATAGGTCTGTGCCAAGACTGAAATGGGCTCTTCGCCCGTAGCCAATCGCGCACCTTGTAATGTATATACACCCATATCGCCCATGACACCGCCACCCATAGCTTTTTTCTGTTTCCAGTGATCGGTACGTCCATCAAAATACCCGGCGGCAGAGCTCACCATCAATACTTTTCCGAATGGTCTTTCTTTGGCAGCTTTCATATAGGCCTGAATATTGGGATCGTGCTGACATCGGTAACCAATGGCCAATTTTACTTTATTAGTGCTACACGCCTTAATCATGGCCTCACATTCGGCGACCGATGGTGCCATCGGCTTTTCGCACCACACATGTTTACCTGCTTTAGCCGCTCGTATGGTATATTCTGCATGCATTGATGGGGGCAGAACCACATAGACCACGTCAATATCGGGATTGTTTGAAATATCGTCAAAATTGTCGTAGTTGTAGACGTTCTTATCGGCAATGCCGTACTTCTGCTGCCAAACAGAAATCTTTTCAGGACTCCCAGTAACTATTCCCCTTAGTTCACAATTTTGGGTCAGCTGTAGTGCAGGTGCCAACAGGTCTGTACTATAATAGCCCAAGCCTACCAAGGCGATACCGAGTTTTTCTTTTTGTGGTCGGGTCGCAGACCATAGCGCGTTGGGTGCGAACGCTGTAGATGCTGCCATCACAACTGCCTGTTTTAAAAATGTACGTCGTTTTTTTTTCATTTTCGGATTGATTTTAAAATAATCTTTTGAATTGAACGTAGAAATTACGATAAGAAATTGATAAAATCAATCTTGAACTTTGCTGAAAATGTTTTATAGAAAAAGCGGCTCCAAAAAAATAAGTTTTCGGAGCCGCCACTTATGTTGATGCCATGATTACTTAAGGTACCGTTTTAAAGAATATCACGTAGAACGACCATACAAAGCAAAATGCACAAAAGGTATATACCATATAGTCATTAAGTGTAGTTTTTTCTTTCATAAGGCTGGGTTTACATATAAAACGGACTATCGGGTATGATGGTGTTTGTCTCTCGTGCAACGGGTCGGAAATTCGATTGACGACCAAAATATCGGCAAGAAGTGTTTTTCCTCTTTAAATGGGAGGTCCAATTTAAATGGATAAACCTAGAAAACAGCATTTTAACTGTTTTAAAAAGGAAATCGAGTTAGAATTCATGAGCAAGAATGAACACTTTTCGAGTATCATAAAGAAAAAATGGTCAACCATACACGTTTTTCAACTATTCATACACTAGCGGTAGCTCATATCGTCCTATTCCTTATTTTTATGGTGGAGCTACCTTTCAGGAGGTAAGTCTTCTATTTTTAATAAGGCCTCCCCCTACAACAATGAATTGAATAGTACGTCTTTTCAAGACATCGCACCGACTATTCATTTCACTAACTATAAATTGACAATACATATTTGTAGCCCATAAAACAGTATAAACCCTAAATTATTCATCCATGAAAGAACAGAGCAAGATTCACTACTGTAACCTACCCCAAATGCCCACCAGAACCTTTAATATGCCATTGGGCCCCATGCGCATGGAGGCAATCCTAATAATGGCAAAGAAATGGGTAAACGGCACCAAATTAAAATATGCCTTCTTTGAGGGAGATTCTTTTTTTACCCCGATTACCGACCGTAATGGTAATCAATCCAAACTTTTATGGAAAGGGACGACCGCTGAGAAAAAAGCGGTTAGAAATGCGTTTAAAAAATGGAAAGATCAAGGTATTGGCCTAGAATTCGAGGAGACTTCTGATCGCTTAGAGTCCGTTATACGTATTGGGTTCGCCAAAGGGGAAGGTTCTTGGTCGTACGTTGGGCGAGATTCATGGAATATTCCGAAAGAACAGCGCACAATGAACTTTGGTTGGGATATCATCAACGATGAAGATACCATTCTTCACGAAATTGGTCATGCTATGGGTTTTCCGCACGAGCACCAAAACCCAAAGGCTGGTATCGTTTGGGATGAAGAGGCTGTATATACTGCATTGGCCGGCTCTCCGAACTTTTGGTCCCGCGACAAGACGTTTCATAATATTATTAGAAAAATTTCGCCCGATGAAGTACAAGGTTCGAGCTGGGATCCAAATTCGATTATGCATTATCCGTTCGGGCCTAACATGATTATTTCGCCCGCCGAATTCAAAAATGGACTATCACCGGAAGACGGGCTGTCGGCTAGAGACATTGCTTGGGCCAAACAGTTTTATCCGAAAATAGACAGAAGAACTTTTATCGAGTTAAAACCTTTTCGTTCCGAAATTATTTCATTGAACGCCGGAAACCAAATTAACCTCGAATTTATGCCTGAAGAGTCGCGTACCTATACAATACGAACATTTGGAGGTATGGATACGGTAATGGTAGTGTCGGAAGTTATCGATGGGGAAAACACCTACCTGTCAGGTGATGACGACAGTGGTGAAGATCGTAATTCGGTTATCAAGGAAAAACTTTTGAAAGGTAAAAAGTACATTGTAAATATTCGATTATTCTATAAAACGAGCTCTGGTGATACCTGTGTGATGGCTTACTAGAAGGATGTAAGAACATAAAAGGTTAGAAAAGCTTCTTTAGACTTGAAACTCTTCATTATTTTGATCTTTTTTTTCAATTTTGGTGACAGAGAAAAGGTCTTTTAAGATGTAGGCAGCTATTAAGGCAATGCCCACGACCAAGAGAGGCATGGCGAATTGCCAGTTCAGCACATTGAGTAAGCTACCTGCGATTATGGCCAAGGCTCCGATAACCATGGCAAAGTTCCAGATGACCTGAACTTTGTGGTTCTTTACTTTACGGTCTTCATCTAAAAAATAGGCAGTGCCCTCCATGACGAACCAAGTAAGGAAAGTTATGGCAATGACAACTTGAAAAAATAGCGTATAAGGAAAATCAAGGGCACGTAGAACACCATTGCAGGCCCAAAAGCCAACTAGTGTCAATTTTATGTAATCAAGAAATTGCTTTTCAGGTTTCTTCCAAAACCTCAATACGTACAATAGCCCCGTAGTTGCAAATGCCACTAGAATAATTATGGAGGCGTATGGCCAATGTAAAATTCGCATTAGCATGCCCAACAAAATTATGGAGACTGAAATTCTCAAAGGAGTCTTTAAAATCTTTTTTGTAGTAGGCATAGTATAGATATTTGGGTTAAATGGCCTTGAGGTGCACACGTAGTCCTTCCATGATTCCTAATATATTATTAACGGTTTCCCTGAGATAATATTTTATCAAAACATGGGGTATTCTTATAGTGGTAAATCCGTTTTTAAACGAATGCATTGCTTCCTCTAGATCGTTTATTGCTTGTTCATGGGTCATCATGTGATATTCCGCATCTATTTCAATATTGAGTTTTACCCTAGAAATTGCGATATCGATAGATTTGTTACCATCCCACCATTCGAGCATGGCAGTAACTCCAGCCTCTTTTAAACCGTAATATAATTGAATGGCTTCTCGCGGGGTTTCGTTGCTCTCGATCAAATTCGTCATTCGCTCTTGGTGGTCGCCACATAGCTCTACGCCCAAGGCATTCATTGAATTCTTGTGATCGCCATAACCGAGTTTTTTATTACATTCTAAACAAGTCATTGAAGTAGGTCAAATTTTTTTCCGATTCTGTATCGGGTTAATTTCGTTTGGGATAATAATAACCACCGTTTTTTGCGAATAGTATAAAGTTTAGATGAACGGCATTTTTTTAGATAAACGGCAATCGAAAGTGTTAAAACTGTTGTGAAATGAAATACCAAAATAGTCGGAAAGTGCTGGTGAGAAATAATTTCAATGTAATTTGAAAATCTGATGAATAGGTACTATTCGATTTACCAAGTTTTGCTAAAAATTGAAAAGTTAAGCACAAATTAAAAGATTTCGACCATATTCCCCATAAGTATGGAAGGTAATATGCCTCAAGAAAAGTAAAACCGAACATTCTATTAATTTCCATACATTTAAATGATACTTCAGAAACTACAATGTTCAAAAAAATAGGCCCCGGAGTTTTAGTTGCCGCCGCATTCATTGGTCCCGGTACGGTCACGGCCTGTACATTAGCGGGTGCGCAATACGGTTATGCTCTTTTATGGGCAATGCTTCTTTCTATTTTCGCTACCGTAATTTTACAGGAAATGTCAGCTCGATTGGGTATTATTACCCAAAGAGGCCTGGCCGATGTCGTGCGGCAAGAAATTAAATCACCTTTTGTACGCCACATTACCATCGTTATTATTTTAGCGGCTATAGTAGCCGGGAATGCCGCTTATGAGGGTGGTAACATCGGCGGTGGAACTTTAGGGCTTGAAGCTATTTTTGGAACTACATATTCAGGTTACTATCCCTATTGTATCGGACTATTCGCCTTCATACTTCTATTTATAGGGAACTATAAAATGTTGGAAAGGGTTTTTATCTCATTGGTAGTGCTAATGAGTATCTCGTTTTTGATTACCGCGCTACTGACCCGGCCAGATATGGGAATCGTTTTAAAAGGCCTCTTTGTACCATCAGTACCAAAGGAAAGCATATTGATGATTATAGCTCTTGTTGGAACTACTGTTGTACCTTATAATCTGTTTCTTCATGCTGCCTTGGTCAATGAAAAGTGGAAGTCTTCAGAAGATTTGAAATTGGCAAGAAGGGATACTGTGGTGTCCATTGTTTTGGGTGGAATCGTCTCTATGGCGGTGATCATTACAGCTGCTGCAATGCCTAATAATGATATCGAAAATGTTAGTGATTTGGCCAAAGGGTTGGAACCACTTTATGGCAATATGGCTAAATATTTCATGGGAATAGGTCTTTTTGCAGCGGGTATAACGTCGGCAATAACAGCACCTTTAGCTGCGGCCTACGTGGCCAAGAGTTGTTTTGGTTGGAATGCTGGTTTTAAGGATTATAGGTTCAGATCGGTTTGGATCGTCATATTATTTCTAGGGGTTATTTTTATGTCTTCTGGAATTCAGCCAATAAAAATTATTCAATTTGCACAGGTGGCCAATGGTATTTTGTTGCCCTTTATTGCAATTTTTTTGTTGTGGGCCGTCAACAGAAAAACGATTATGGGAAAGTTTGTAAATACCAAAGTTCAAAACGCAATAGGCTTACTTATAGTTATATTGGCAATGGTATTGGGAATAAAAAGTATAGTAAAGGTATTCGCATCTCTCTAAATGGAAAAGATAACTATTGATATAAACTGCGATTTAGGCGAAGGTACGGGCAACGGAAAAGACCTTCTGCCCTTGATTTCCTCATGCAATATTGCTTGTGGTGGCCATACGGGTAATGAGGCATCAATGAAAGAAACGGTTCGGTTGGCGCGACTGCACAAGGTGAAAATAGGGGCACATCCTTCTTATCCCGATAAAGAAAATTTCGGGAGGATTTCCATATCTATTTCACCAGAAGATTTGATGAACAGCATTCAACGGCAAATAGGTGATCTTGAAGTTATTATTACCGAAGAAAATGTTACTTTACACCATATCAAACCCCATGGAGCACTTTATAATGACATAGCCAAAAATGAAGCCCTGGCAAAAGTGTTTCTAAAGGGTATCGCCAAATACAGAACCGAGGCGCTTATATATATCCCGTATGCTTCCGAAATCGAAAAGGAAGCTTTGCGACAAGGTTTCCGGATTAAATATGAAGCTTTTGCCGATCGCAACTACAACGCTGATTTGAGTTTGGTATCCCGTAAAAATCCGCAAGCACTTATTCTTGATAAAGAAAAAGTATTGGACCATGTATTGGAAATGGTGAATCGCAAAATTGTACGGACGCTCATTGGGCAGGAAATCAAAATTTTGGCGGAAACTTTTTGTATCCATAGCGATACCCCTTTGGCATTTGAAATAGTATCGTATATTACGGAAGAATTACCGAAGCAAAATATTCATATTAAGAAGTGAGTCTTTACCCTATTTCCATACGGCCTTTTGGTGTGCATGCTATTTTAATAGAGTGGCCCAATCGCGTGGAAGAAGCTATTCTGGAAGATATTCTACAGTTTACACACTATTTGACGGAAGAATGTCTGAAAAATGAAAACTGGGAAATGGTACCTGCCTATAATTCCGTTACACTAATACATCGAAACAAGCCTATTGAATTTAAAGATTTTAAGGGAAAAATCGAAGAATGGTATAAAGACAAAAAGGAGGTTCGCCCCAAGCATCGAAATCTTTGGCGTTTGCCAGTGTGCTATGATCTCGAATTCGGAATAGATCTTCAAGAAGTATCGGAACGATTGAATAAAACGATTGAAGGGATTATAAAGTTGCACACCGAAAACAGCTATACGTTATATGGTATCGGTTTTCTGCCCGGTTTTATGTATCTAGGAGGCTTGCCTAAAGAACTAGAATTACCAAGACGTTCACAACCTAGGGCCAGAGTAGCTAAAGGCGCTGTTGGTTTGGCTGGCAAACAGACGGGCATTTATCCTCAAGAATCACCAGGCGGATGGAATATCATCGGAAATTGTCCGGTTCCCATGTTCTATCCCAAAAAAAATGAACCCTGTTTTATCAGTGTTGGTGATAAGGTGCAGTTTTATCAGATTGAAAGAGCAGAATACGATTTGCGCAAAATTGAAAGTGAAGTAGGTATCTATAAAGTTGAAAATATAAAACTTGATGCTTAAGATTTTAAAATCAGGACTGTTTACCACCATTCAAGATAAGGGCCGCTATGGCTACTTGAACAAAGGTGTGCCTGTAGCTGGGTATATGGATTCCTTTTCTGCGACAAAGGTCAACATGCTTTTGGAGAACGATAGCGAATCTGCGGTTATGGAAATTACGATGACGGGGCCTACTTTGCAGTTCGAGGAAGAGACCTATATCTGCATTGGAGGTGCCAAACTTTCGGCAACCCTCAACAATGCGCCAATTCAGAGTTACAAAGTGATTAAAATCTCAAAAGGAGATATACTCTCCTATGGAAAGTTAGAAAAAGGTTTTCGTAGTTATTTGGCGATAAAAGGTGGTTTTAAATCTCCGGTGGTTTTGGGCAGTCGTTCGTTTTTCCTATCAGTTACTCCCAAGAATCATTTTCGCGATAGAGACGAAATTCACTACACAAGTCATTCAACGTATCGCCCTAAAATATCCGAACTACAGGTGGACTCTCTTCTAGAAGAGACCATACTTTGGGTTAATAAAGGCCCCGAATACGGTATACTTTCCGATAAACAGCTTGAAGGTATATTTGCCCGTGATTTCACTATTTCCAATGAGAACAACCGAATGGCCTATCAACTCGAGGAAAAAATAAACGGTCATGAAATTTCTATGCTGACCTCGGCGACACTTCCGGGAACCGTTCAGTTAACGCCATCAGGTCGATTGATCGTTTTAATGAAAGATGGGCAGACTACTGGGGGGTATCCAAGAATACTACAATTATCCGATGCTGCCATTTCTATATTAGCACAAAAAAAGTTTGGAGACATCGTCAGTTTTAAGTTGACTTAACGGATTCGGAGACTATTGTGTTCCAAATATTTAATGTCATACTAATTACTCTTTTGGTG
>CAZRIE010000147.1:0-8840 GCA_964600075.1 uncultured Flavobacteriaceae bacterium | reverse complement strand
CAATGTCAAATGCTGCATAAACAGCGTTAGGAATTCCGATGTCTGCAATGAAAATATCCGTTTGTGTTGAGCGTACTTCCAATATCTTTTTGGGAGCGGCTAAGGTCACAATTTGATGTGCCTTGAACATCGGTTGGCTGGTATCTTCCGAAATTCCTATCGGGATATCCAAAGAAATCCTATGTGCGTCAGAAGCATTTGCCAAGGCAATTTTTTCTAGAAAGACATCGGATAACGGCAGTCGTTGTGAAAAACCAAGATAGGCGTCAATCCATACATCAGTTTGCAATGGTAATCCTTCGGTTACACCAAATAGAAATGCACGTCTTAATTGTGCCTTTGGTAGCTCTTTTGTTATATCTACCGCCAAATCTATGTACACATCAAAACCCCAAGCGGCCAATCTTCTGGCAGCTACCAAGCCACCACCGCCATTATTGCCATTTCCAACACCGATAGTGATTTTAGAAGTTTTAGTTGCCTTTAAGGCCGTTAATCGCGCCAATTGTAGTCCCGCATTTTCCATCATTAATTCAATGGGCAATCCGTATTTTTCAACGGCTAGATAGTCCATTTTTTTAAATGATTCCAAGGAAAGTGCTAGGGTTGCCATTAGGTTGCCGTTTTATAATTTTCAATGGCCTCATTAAAAAACAATAGCGCTTCTAATTCCTTTGCCTCGGCGGCAGGAAGTATAGCACCTTTAAAACCATCATTTTTCCATTCACCAGTCGAAAGTGCTGAAAGACCATCCGTATTCAGGGCATCATGCCCTTTATATCCACTGATGTAAAAATAATGCTCGGCGCACATGGTATCGGGTACGGCAAGTCCAAAGCCTATTGCTATGTCTTTATCCAAACTTGCATAAGCTCCACTATCAAAATGATGTGGCCAAACGCGTATGTCTGAAGTTAAATCATTGTCTTTGAGGACCTTTTCCAATGTCAATTGTGTTAGAATCCTCAAATGAACTAACTCATTTAATTTGCCAGAATCAAGTAGCTTAAACATAAAATCATCATCTATTTCGTAAGGAAGGTCGTAATGAAATTCATAACTATATGTTTTCTTTAAAAAGGTCTCTGAGACTTCCTTTAGCCACTCCAAGGTTTTTTCATGTGTAGCTCCATCTAAACGAAAAGAGGTATTGTTATTTTGTGAACCCCAATTCAAGGTGAAGTTTTTATAATCAAGAGAAAGCACATCTCCGTTTGACGATAGCGGATGGGTCTCCATTCTTCCTGTTCCAACTGAAAATCCTAGATTGGTATGGCTATCATCGTCTTTTTTTTCTACAAAGCTGATTCCTGCAGCTGCCAAATATTGGGCAGCCAGATGCATCATTTTTTCCATTTTTTACTATTTTAGGCATTCGTTCCTGCATAATTAATTCCCGTTAATCGATGCATATCATGATTAAAGGTTGATAGATCGTCAAAATTGAATTTTGAAATATCATCGTGCCCGCATGCTCTGGCGATTACTTTGATAAGGTTGTTCGTAGCGTCAAAATAATTGTGCAATTGCTTGGCAGATGAATCGATAATAAGTCTACTTCGTAAAGACTCTTTTTGAGTAGCTATTCCCACGGGGCAATTGTTACTTCCGCAGGCACGCATTCCTAAACAACCGATAGCTTGCAAGGCAGAATTAGATACAGCAATGGCATCGGCACCTAACATTAATGCTTTACCGAAATCTTCTGCGATACGAAGTCCTCCTGTAATAATAAGGCTTACCTCAGTTGCGCCCACTTTATCTAAATATTTACGGGCTCTTGCCAATGCTGGTATTGTGGGCACATTGATATTATCTCGTAAAATGGTAGGTGCAGAACCAGTTCCACCGCCACGACCGTCCAAAACAATGTAATCTACCCCGACATCTAACGCAAATTGTATGTCTTTTTCCACATGGCTGGCTGCTATTTTAAAACCTATGGGAATTCCGCCAGTACGCTCTCTTACTTTCGCAGCAAATGCCTTGAAATCATCTACTCCGTGAAAATCTGGAAAGGTTGCTGGTGATATTGCCGTTTCTCCTTGTTTTAAGCCTCTTACTTCAGCAATTTCTTTACTTACTTTAGCCCCTGGTAAATGACCGCCAGTTCCTGTTTTTGCGCCCTGGCCGCCTTTAAAATGAAAGGCTTGTACTTTATCTAATTTATCCCATGAAAAACCAAATTGTGCAGAGGCAAGTTCATAAAAATACCTGCTATTATTCTCTTGTTCTTGAGGAAGCATTCCGCCTTCGCCAGAACAAATTCCTGTTCCAGCTAGCTCAGCGCCTTTAGATAAAGCAATTTTAGCTTCTCGTGATAAAGCACCAAAACTCATATCGCTAACAAACAAGGGGATATCGAGTTCCAAAGGCTTTTTAGCATTAGGCCCAATAACTACTTTAGTGGCTACCTTATCTTCATCTAGCAAAGGGCGACTCGCCAATTGGGCAGGCAAAAATTGTATATCACTCCATTTCGGCAGCGTATTTCTATCTACACCCATAGAAGAAGAAAAACCATGATGACCAAGGTTTTTTAATCCGTTTTGAGCCAATTCTTTGATATAAACTGTATACGGCTCAGTAGCCTCAGGATGCGTATCTGCATAGGCACCTAAATATTCATCTCGATTAAAAGGTTGTGCATGCTTTTCTAAATAGGCCTCAATTTCTATGGCATCAACAAATAGCTCGCCTTCTTCAACCTTAGTAGTGAATTTATGAAGTACTTCATTGTTATTGTATTCGGAAACCCCAGTATCATAGCGATAATCCCAACCGTGAACGCCACAAATAAGATTATGGCCATCTATACTGCCGTCTGCCATTAATGCTCCGCGATGCAAACATCTTCCGTACAGTACTGAAATGTCATCGTCAAACTTGACTATGACCAAATCGAGACCGTTGACCAGCGCATGGGCGGGTTTTTTGTTTTCTAATGACTTAATTTGTGCTATTACAACTGGTTTTTTCATCTGTCTATATTTATTTTTTAATTGGTCAGTAGTTAACTGTATCGTATAAAGTTATCCTTTTAACTCGCTATGTTGGACATTGCACTATAGGGGGAACCCAGAATTTTCGAAAAGACCCTTCCGCCTATTGGCACCTGTGCATTCCTCTCGCTCCTTTGGTCACGCGTCGGATGCAAGTGGAAAAAGGGGAGGACCCATAAAACATCATTTGTTTTATTCATTAAAATGAGAATCCAAGTACAAAGACAATTCTACCGCCATCCGCACTATTAAAATAGCCAAAATTGGCTGTCAATGCTTCGGCCCCAACAACCCATACTGAGCCTCCAACAGAATTATGCCATACGTTAGAAGTATCATTGGCTACCCAAACACGACCATAGTCAAAACTTCCTGAAACCCCAAAGCGAATAGGAATAACACTTGTTTTTAATCCTCCTAGGGGAATTCTCAAGTCCGTATTTTGATAAAAAGATCTTTTTCCTGTAAAACGTTCGTTTCTAAAGCCTCTAAGGCTATGGTTACCGCCTATTCTGGCCCCATGATAAAATTCAAAATCATCACCCAAAATAAGCTCGCCTCCCAGTTTAGTTGCTAGAACCAAGCTTCCGCTTTTCGTTAATTTATGATTAATGACAATTTCTGGTTTTATATACCCAAAGCTATTTTGGCTATCGGTGTTATCAATATTTGTCTTATAGCCTGCCGTTAGCCCAATATCCAATCCTAGCGTAGGGAAAACTGCACTATTTTTATTTTCAAAGTTGTAGCTCGCTTCGACCCCACCGTAGATTTGTCGTTCAAAAATGGAAGAGCTAACAGGTAAAGTACCCACAAAACGTTCAGGCGAATTTTCGACATCGAAAGATTCTACCAGTGGTTTAAATTGAAAATGACCTCCATTGACTCCTCTCCAATTTAAAGAAATAGCGGTATTCCATTTTCTTATCCGTACTCTATTAAAATCCAAATCATCAGCATCCGTATCATATTCAGTTTCATTGCCAAATCCGAAAAAGTTCTCCGCGAAATTTGGACTGGTGTACAACCCTTCTATTCCAAAATTCCAATGGTGAAAAATATTGGAAAACTCCCCCTTGTAAGATACATCAAACCCTGACGTACTGGTGTAATAAGCACCGCTAATACTATGCTTGTAGGTAAAAGGATTACGCTGCAAACCATAAAAGGTATGCTTGCTAAGTGCTCCAATTTTAAGTCCATCATCTGGATTAACAGCAATTAGTGGCAGTAGTTGGTTAAAGCTGTACTTTACTTTTCTGTGATCGTAGTTATTAATATCGTAATCATCTACGAGCCATTTTCTGGAACTTTTATTGACAATTATATTTTCTTTGCTCTTATAATCGTACAGTTTTACTTTTTTGGTATTTTTAAAGTCATAGGTGTCCTTCTTTTTACCACCAATAATTCTAATTTTTATAGGATGGTCGCCATCACCATCAACTACAAATAAATCTTTGCCATCAAGGCCGTAAATCCAGATTTCTTCAGTTATATCATTGGAAAAGGTGCGATTTAGAATCCCCAAATCTTTGCGGTCAATCTTTACGGTCGTCTTTCCATCAGGGAGTCTGGTTATTTTAAAATTATCCGATTTTTGTGTTCCGGTAATTACTTTAAACTTGTTCAAATACGTAAAATAAGCTTTGGCAATTTGCATTAGGTTTTCACGTCTACCCTTAAGTTTTGTTTTAATATCGTTTATAGTACTTCCTTTTATTTCCATAGGAATGGCTTCAAAGGCATTTTCTATATCGGCATCTGAAATACCTTCTTGAAGGTGTTTTGCCTGTTTCTCCCATTCCTCCCAACCGGAAGCATTTATCAGCGTCAAATCTAAGTGATAGGGCGAGGTAGCAAACCATTTTACACTTCGTAGATCCTCATCATACGTTTGCATTTTACGAAGCCCAGGAACTGCTCTGGTCATCAAACTTATAAGCGCACCATCATATTTAGAAAACGCTTGATCCCTATCTCTTGGAATCGGCTTGCAATATTCCGTACCATCTTCATTTTCAAAGAGTGCCCAACGCCATTGGTCTTCATGCCTATCCCAGTCGCCCAAAAGCATGTCAAACAGGCGTGCCCTAATATACGATGGCTCATCGACCACGGCTTTACCAGATTTGTTTATTTCTTGCAACACATCGGCCGTACTAAGAATTTTCTTGGGTGTTCCAAAGCTTTCCAAATCTAATTGTGTATCGCCGACATGTTCTTCGATCATATACAATTCATCACCAAAATCATCATTGAACTCCCCTAAAACTTTTTGTTTGGGAATGTAATATAATTGGGGATTGGTATGGTTGATGCCCACAGCATCTGCGAGTCCTCCTATTGCGAATGGTGTATACGGATGTGAGGTTGTATAAAAATCTGCAAGGAAGTCGTCTACAACGGTATCATCAAGGGCATCGCCTATATAGGTGTCTTGAAAAGCATTGGCCTGTAGAAATTTAATGGTACTTTTCTTTAGGGCGCGCATTACAAATTGCTTTCCCTTTTTATCTTCCAATCGAAGCGATTTCGATTGCTGACCACCACCGCGCTTTAAGGGAGTTAGTCCGCCCATTAAGGTGTCAAGAAGCGCCACTGGGGCATTTACCTGTTTACTATAAAACTCCCGATAATGTTCTCCCCAAATCGCTTTATAAAACCCCCTTTTTGAAGTTGCATCTTTAGTATAAATGGATGCCGATTGGGTAGCCGAAAATTGGTCTTTAATAGTGTATGTCGTTTCCTTATCATTTTCTCCTCCTTTTAAAACCGTAGCCGTAAAAACCTGTTTTGACGCTCCATTATCTAAAACCAAAAAATTGACTACAACTTTTCCATTAGTGTCAATGTCCAAACGTGCATAGCCATTTTTCGCCATTGCGAATTGTTTAGGACCCCCTTTTTTTACCGCATCGATTTCTCCTGCGGCCCCACTAATTATTTGGGGTACGGCAGTATTAAAATATTGCAGGTTCTTATCATGTCCCGACAGAAAAATAATATTATCCGCTAGCCTAGCGATGGTTTTTAGCCTTCTTCTTAGTTGTCTATATTGTTTATTCTGAAAATCATTAGTAGCAAAACCGCCCGTATTTCTCCATAAACCCTGTTTGGTATTCGTTTCAATCGGGTGATGTATAGCAATAAAAATAATTTTCCCTTGAGCTTTTTTGATTTGATTTTGAAACTCCAAAAAGAACAGGTTTCTATTCTGAATTTCCGAATCCTGGTTAATATAAACGTGGTCATTCCAATCTTCTAGAAACCACCGGGAATCTACAGTAACCAGTACCATATTTTCTCCCAAATCATGAGCCTTTATAGGTTCGCCATCATCAGGGTAGAACTTCGCTTTACTGTTTTTTTGAATATACTTTTCAATATCCTTTACGCGCCTGTAGCCATCACCCAACCATTCTTGACTGCCTGCAATAAATATGGCATCCTTTTTAAAGCCTTTTATGAGCTGAAGTTGTTGGTCAAGTGACGATTTGAACTTTTTTTCAGGAGCTGCGTTTCCCAATAGAAGAAGCATTGGGTCTTGTACAGACTTCGCGTCAGAAGCTATTTGCGTAAGTACTTGATTATTGGTTACATCGGAGGTATTTCCCGTAAGATAAATGGACCTTTCAATTTCTTGAGAAGAGACTAGCCCTGAACTTAGAAAAACCAATACACATAGTGAAAAGCAGGAAAAATTCAACTTCTTAATCATACGTCGTTACTTAGTTGAGTCGTGATTTTTGATTAAAATTCTTTTTAGTCTAATTAATGCTATAAAGGATAAACAGCATTTGGGTAGCCTTCATCCGTTTTAGGCACTCATCGTTTCCAGAAAACTGTAATATTGAAGTTAGTTTTCATTGCGTACTTTACACGTCGGACATTCTAAACCATGAATGGTACTTTTAAGTTTGATACCGTTTAAATGTGTCACCACAAAGTCTTGGATAAAGGCATGTTTGCTTTCCTTATTATTCACTTCTATCTGAATGTCCTTGTATTTTTCACGAATGATATTTCCGTATTCTTGGTCTCCCCAGCAATTGGGGCAAACCCCTGCGGGCAAGTCATCAAAAACATCGGGACTTTTTTTGAACAGCGATTTTAAAAAGTTTTTCATGGTATTTATTTGATTGATTTATTGAATCTTTCATTTTTATTCTCCTCCTGGATCTTGGAGATCGAAATGTATTTTGCACCGTAGTCAAGTCGTTTTTCTTTTCGCATTGTACTCAACACATTATTTACGGTTTGTCTAGAAGTGTTTGTAAGGTTAGCGACATCTTTATGTGATAGGAGGTTTTTAGCTTCGATTCTGTCGACTTTATCTTCACCAAATTCTTCTATGTACACTTTTATAAATTCAGAAATTCTGGTTTTACTGTCTTTGTACAACAGGTCTTGTAATCTCGTTTCCAATTTTCGTATCCGTAACCCATAAATCTTTAATAAACCGTTTTTTAGCGACCTGTGTTTTTCCATAAGCTCATCCATCAAGTCTGATTCTATATAGCAAATAATGGCGTCTTCTAAAGCTAGGGCTATCTCTTCGGAGGCCGCCTTTTTATCATAGAGGGATAGTTCCCCAAAAATATTTCCTTTTTGTACGACATACTTAGTAATATCATTGGTGGAATTAACAATTTTGACAGAACCCTTTTTTAAAAAGAAGACACATTTCTTATCTCTATCACCAATCTCAATTGTATCCCCTTTGCCAATAGACTCCATCTCCAGATGCTCGCATAGCTGCATCATAGTAGGCATACCTAGCTTTTTAAAAAGATCAAATCCTTCTAAAAACCAATATTTTGTTAGTGTTTTCAAGCCATAATCCTTTTGTTGAACTAAATGTACCGATTCTAAGCCTTTTACTCTAAGATAAACTTTTTAGTAGTTACTATGGACGACAGTAGTACTAATTTTGTAGCGTGTTAGCGTGCTGTTTAAAAAATGAAAACATACAAAGGATATAAGCTTTTCGAGATTAGTCAGAAATAAACTTGAACACTTCTCAGGAAGAAGACAATTTTTTACTCTTTAATGTTCCGGATTTTCATTTACTAATTGCCCAACAAGCGGTTTCACTTTCTTTCCGACCAAGGCAATGGACTGAAGTAATTTTTCATGGGGGGGTACCTACACCCATTTAAAAGGTTAACCTTGAAATACCCCCGAGTGCCTCGTTATGATGTAGTATCTTCTCGGCCACATCTTCAGGGCTACCCACCAGCAAAACTCCTTGAGGACCAGCGTTTTGAGTAACAAAACCTGTTTTAGTTACTGCCGCGAAGCCGCGCTCTTGACCGACTTTAGTAAATACTTCTTTATAACCGGGATAGTAATCAGCCACAGCTTCTTCTGGGCTTTCGGCCACATAACCTAACGCTTGCAATCCAACCTTTAGTTGTTCAGTTGCGAAGCCGGCTTTTTCTCCTGCTTGTCGATATACATCTGCCTAGAGTGCAAAACTATGGGTATGCCCTCCAATTGACGCACGCATTAGCGGTAATCCCAATTCTCCAGCGCGCACAAATGAAGCGGGGGTCCCTCCTACGCCCAACCAAATAGGCAGTTGCTTTTGTACGGGACGTGGATAAATCGGTTGATTGTGTAATGCAGGCCTAAATTTACCCGACCAGTTCACAACGTCATTGTTCCTGATTTTCAAAAGGAGATTGAGCTTTTCGGAAAAAATGGCATCGTAATCCGAACGGTCATATCCGAATAACGGGAAAGCATCTGTAAACGACCCACGGCCCGACACAATTTCCGCCCTACCATTTGAAATCAAATCGAGTGTAGTGAAATTCTGAAATACCTAAACTG
>CAZRIE010000146.1:0-9036 GCA_964600075.1 uncultured Flavobacteriaceae bacterium | reverse complement strand
TACATAAACAAAAACCCAAGACTTACATCTTGGGTTTTCCCTTGTTTACTTGTAGCGAGAGGGGGAATTGAACCCCCGACCTCAGGGTTATGAATCCTGCGCTCTAACCACCTGAGCTACCTCGCCGTCTCGTTTTTTCAAACGGGTGCAAATATAAAGTTAAATTTTCTGTTCATCAACAATCCATGCTTAAAATTATTCATCGGTTTTATTTTTTTATCATAAGGAAATCTATATATTGCCCGCAAGAAAATAGTTAAGAATGGACGATAAAATAAAATTTGAGATTGAATTCGTAATACAGTCATCCCCACAATTACTATATCAGTATTTATCGACACCTTCTGGGCTTTCAGAATGGTTTGCCGACAATGTAAATTCTAGGGGCGAAATGTTCAGTTTTATATGGGATGGTTCAGAAGAAGAGGCCAAGCTGTTGAAACGTAAAAGCGATGAATTCGTAAAGTTTGCATGGGAAGAAAATGATGATAACTCTTTCTTCGAAATGAAGATTATTGTCGACGAGATTACCAAAGATGTCTCGCTGTTCATTACCGATTTTGCTGAGGAGGATGAAGTGGAGGAGTCTAAAATGTTATGGACGAACCAAGTAGGGGATCTGAAACAGGTTTTAGGTTCGAAGTAACGGCTTTGTGTCATTAACCTTATATTTGGCCTTAACTTTTTAAGGCTTTTTTTATGGTCAATTTTAATGGAGAACTTCTTCAAGAGGAATCTACTTTTTTAAATCATCAGAATCGTGGTTTGCGTTACGGCGATTCACTGTTCGAGACCTTTCGAGCCATAAATGGAAAGCTGATTTTTTGGGAAGACCATTATCTGCGGCTTATGGCTTCGATGCGTATGCTGCGCATGGAAATACCTATGAATTTCACCATGGAATTTCTTGAAGAAAAAGCACAAGATACCTTGGCATCCAACAGTTTGAATGATGGCGCCGCACGGGTTCGTTTGTCTGTATTCCGCAAAGAAGGCGGTTTATACCTACCTAAAACTAACCATATAAGTTTCATTGTAGAAGTTACACCTTTAGAGAACCCGTTTTATATTTTACAGGATGGCTCTTATGAGGTAGAACTTTTTAAAGATTTCTATGTAAATCGAGATATGTTATCCACTTTAAAGACCAACAATAAGATTACAAATGTGGTCGGAAGTATTTTTGCACAGGAGAACGGGTACCAAAACTGCCTTCTTTTGAACAATACAAAACAAGTGGTCGAGGCTTTGAACGGAAATATTTTTTTGGTCCAAGGTGATACGCTGAAAACGCCCCCATTAGAAGATGGTTGTCTGAATGGAATCATTCGAAAAAAAGTAATCGAAATCGTCAATAAACTTGATTCTTATAAGATGCAAGAGGCTTCTATTTCACCCTTCGAACTGCAAAGTGCCGATGAACTCTTTCTAACCAATAGCATTTTAGGAATACGGCCTATTACCAAATACAGAAAAAAGGAGTTTGCACATACGGTTGCAAAAGATTTAGTTGGTAAGTTGAATGCTTTCGCAAGGTTAGCCTAAACTTTTGGGCGGCAGAATTCAATAATCTTTAAGAGCACACTAATTCCCTAAGATTTTTTAGAATTTGCTGTTTAGAATTTGAAGCAAGTGCATTACTCCGGATTTTTACAATTTGAATCTTGGGGTAGTCCATTGAAATTTTCTGTAATCCTTAATTAAGGCTTGGATTCTCTGGAGAATTAGACCAAAGCAAATAATTACCACCCAATTCTACCATTTTTTCCTTCCAAAAGGCATCTGACGATTTATGTATTATGGCGCTTTCGTAATCGTTCTTAACCACAATCCAAGATTTTGAAGAAAGCTCTTGGTCGAGTTGTAGAGAAGACCAACCAGAATAGCCCAAAAAGAAACGGATATCTTCTTCTGAGATCACCTCTTTATTGATAAGGTCGATGGTCTTGTCAAAGTCACCTCCCCAATAGATTCCATCTGATATTTCGATACTTTTGGAAATGAGATGCGGTACCTTGTGAATAAAGTAAAGATTATCCTGTTCGACAGGCCCACCGTTGTATACAGGAAATGGGATTTTTATTTCGGTAACCAGATCACTGATGTCATACTCCAAAGGTTTGTTTAAAATAAAACCAACGGAACCTTCTTCGTTATGTTCGACCAAAAGAACAACCGAACGATTAAAAGATACGTCCCCCGTCAGGGTCGGTTCTGCAATCAAGAGTTTGCCTTTTTTTGGCTTTAAATCGACCATGGATAAGTAGAGTTCTTTTAACCGCCTGCCGAGCGGGTAGGTCTAAAATAAGACAATTCTTATAAAAACCAAATACGTTTCAACAAAAAAGGTGCCCTCTTAGAGAGAACACCTTTAAATTTTAAATATAAAAAATAGAAAGACTAGTTTACCGAACCTGCCAAATCGGAACCTGCTTTGAATTTTACAACATTCTTGGCTGCAATCTGGATTGTTTTTCCAGTAGAAGGGTTTCTTCCTTCTCTTGCGTTTCTTTTAGATACGGACCATGATCCGAAACCTACTAACGATACACGATTACCGGCCTTTAGTGATCCTTCAACGTTGCCCAAGAAAGATTCCAATGATTTTTTTGCCGCGGCTTTTGTGATGCCGGCATCTGCTGCCATTGCATCGATTAATTCTGTTTTGTTCATAATGTAATTAAATTAATTGTTGTTATTATAATTTAAACTGTCAAACAAATTTATACGGAAATACGGTGAACACAAGTAAAACAGGGGTAAATCAGGCTTTTTGTTGATAACTCGGGGTGTTTGTTGATAAAGTAGGGGTTTTTTTACGTTTCTCGCAGCCCAATGATAACGGGGCTTTACAACATGTGCGCATTATTTTTTATTTGGAGACCGTTCAAAACGTCTTGGATTTTCATTTTTCGCTTACCCGGTAACTGTATTTCCAAGAGCTTTATATAACCGTTTTCGGCAGCTACTTTTAGCTCTTTCTTGGTACAAAGTAATGTGCCGTTTTCGAGCTTATGGTCCACTTCTTCTATAGATGATTTATAAATTTTGATAAAAATTTCTTCTGTTCCATTGACTAAGGTTGTCCAAGAAGTAGGGTAGGGGCTTAGCCCTCTGATATGATTTTGTATGGTTGCAATTGATTGATTCCAATCGATTTTACAGGTTTCCTTATGTATTTTATGTGCTTCTTTCAGATGCTTGCCGCTCGACTGTTCTTTAGTTTTGACCGTAGCCATTTGAATAGCTTGGGCCGTTTTTAATACTAATCGCGCCCCAAGATTCATTAACTTGTCGTGAAGCGTACCGGCATCATCACCTGCATCAATATCAATTCTTTCTTGAAGAATGATTTCTCCGGTGTCGATTTTATCGTCAATAAAAAACGTGGTTGCACCTGTCTCGGTTTCCCCATTGATGAGAGCCCAATTTATAGGAGCGGCTCCACGGTAATCGGGAAGCAGCGAGGCGTGTAGATTAAAAGTGCCGTATTCAGGCATTACCCAAACCGCTCTTGGCAACATTCTAAAGGCTACCACGATTTGCAGATTGGCATTGAGTGCTTTTAACTCTTCCAAAAAAGTTTCGTTTTTTAGATTGGTCGGTTGTAGCACATGGAGATTATGTGCCATGGCATATTTTTTAACGTCAGACTGTTGCAGTTTTCTTCCCCTTCCAGCAGGCCTGTCAGGAGCGGTGATAACACCAACTATAGTATAGCTTTCTTCGACTAATAGGGCCAAAGTCTTAGCAGCAAATTCGGGCGTACCCATAAAAACGATTCGTAAATCTCTCATTTGTTTAATACGGTGTTATTGGTCGTTGAATTTTATTTTTTTTCATATTCGTTTTTAGTATTGATGCAAATCTGTCCATTTTCAAGCATAGATTGTAAGATTTCCAAAATGGTATGGTCATTATAATCAAGAATGCTTATCAATGCTCTTGAGGTCTGCGGCTTATTTTTCAAAAGGCCTAATATTTCCCCTGAAATAAAAGTGAAATCAACTGCACCGATGCTGGAGTTTCGAAGGCAAACATCGCAAATACCACAATCTTTGACATTCTTTTCTCCAAAATATTTCAATATTTGTTTGCTTCTACAGCGATTGTCCGTATTTATATAATTTAGCATTTGTGCCAACTTATCGATTTTGACCTGGTTCAGTTCCTCAACTTTTTTGGCAAAAACGTTTATGGTTCTCTCATCTTCCCTGGGTACTAGAAACGTAATTTCCAGATCGCTTGGTTGCGATTGATAGGCTATTATTTCATCTTTTTGAAGTTGGTCTAAAACCTTAAGTACGTATTGTTCGGTAACATTCGTTTTTTTTGAAATAAGAGCAGTATTGATTTTCGTTTCAAAATCGAAAATACCACCATACGTTCTTAATATATTTTGTACAATACCTGCAGAATTACTATTCTTCTCGAGATAATCAAAGATTTGTTGTTTACTGGAAAGAAACTGAACCATTGTCTTTTTAGAAAAAGATTCTGACAATGCGATAACGGAATATTGATCTAAAACCTTCAAAGCATTATATGATAAAAAAGAGTTTAAACCATAGGCCGATATGAAATCGTTAAAATGGAACTGAAAGTTCTCGTCAGCACCTTCCCCATAGGAGATTTGAAAGTAATTATTAAGTTTATGATATACTTTCTTTAAGAAATCTGTATCGGGCAGTACTCCCAAAAACCGCTTCTTCAATTGACTTTCGTCCGATCTGCTGGTTAGTAGGATAGCTTCAGCCGGTTTCCCGTCTCTACCGGCCCTACCGGCTTCCTGAAAATAATTCTCGATACAGTCTGGTATTTGATAGTGTACAACTAACTGAACATCGGCCTTATCGACACCCATGCCAAAAGCATTTGTCGCCACCATAATCTGAACTTTGTTCTTCAACCAAAGATCTAATTTTTTCTGTTTTTCTTTTTTTGAAATTCCGCCATGAAAATAAGCTGCCCTGCAGCCATTCGCATTTAGAAACTGTGCCAACTCTTGTGTAGATCTGCGCGTGCGCACATAAACAATAGCACTTTTATCGGTTTGAAGGCACAACTGTTTCAATCGATACCGTTTGTCTTCTTCCCATAAAACCTTGAAAGCGATATTATCCCTAGAAAAGGAATCTTTGATTACTATAGGATTGTTGAACCTTAGATTGTTCACGATATCGGCAGCCACTTTATCAGTTGCTGTGGCCGTAAGTGCGATGATAGGAGTTTCGGGTAAGAGATCTCTCAACTTGGCACATTCTAAATAGGCCGGTCTAAAATCGTGGCCCCATTGCGAAATACAGTGCGCCTCGTCGATAGCGATGAGATTTACGTCCATTTGCCGAATTTTATCTTGCACCATTTCCTGTTGAAGCCGTTCAGGAGATAGATATAGAAACTTATAGTTTCCGTAGAGGCAGTTATCGAGCAGATCGATAAGTTCGTTAAAAGGAATGCCACCCGTCAAGGCGATAGCCTTTATTCCTTTTTCCCTCAGGTTATTGACCTGATCGTGAATTAAGGCTATCAGGGGAGATACCACGATACAGAGACCATCTTGAGCCAAAGTGGGTACTTGAAAGCAGGCCGATTTTCCACCACCGGTCGGCAATAGGGCCAATACATCGTTTTGGCTCAAAATGGCATCGATAATTTTTTTCTGGGAGCCTTTAAAACTTGAAAAGCCCCAATATTTCCGTAAGATGGATATTGGGTCTTTTGGCATCAGTTTAGTTCTAAATGGTTTAGAATAAAGGTAGTACGTTCTTCTACACTTCCTTTTGGTACTAACGTAACCGAGTAACCAAAATTTTTATAAGCCCCCTCCAAATACTCGTATACACGAATCGCTTCTTCAAAAGATTCAAAGCGTTCGCTATCGACTGTGTGTATCTCCCGCCAAGGTGGCATGAGAAGAATGTGATTGTACCTGTAAGTGTAACCAGGGAGCTCGAAATCCTTATCATAATTTTGCCCGAAGCAATCCATATAAGCATGTACATCAGGAATTCCCCGGTCGAAGAAGATTACGTTTGTGGCCATATCAGGTGCAGTTGTAAATTGTTCGATGCGGCCAGCTAAAAGTTGTTGGTTGAATTTTTTTGGATCTTTGACCGACACAATTGGGTTAGTTTTGAAAGTACCGGCATTTTCACCGCTTTTTTCGAACGAGGTCATAGTCCGTATAAACTCATGTACGCAGGCATATCCCTTTTTTTCAAGATTTTTTATGACCGAAGTTTTCCCGGTACTCGGGCCACCCGTGATAACTACTTTTTTAGGACTCAATAGGACTAAATTACGGTTGTAAAAGTAATCATTCTCCAAGGATTTTAAAATTGGTTACTAACTCTTACCTTTGTATAAAACGTTTTTATGGGTAAGGAAAATTCCGAAGAATTTTACGAGCGGTTACGAGAACAATTAAAGGAAAGCACGGTCTGGCCTTCCAATTATCTTTATAAGTTTATCGTAGAGACTGATCCTGATAAAACGGGTCAAATCCACAAAATCTTTGATAATACTGGGGCTGTAATCGAATCGAAACAATCGAAAAAAGGAAAGTATACCAGCTTATCTATTACCGTGAACTTGAAAAACCCTGATGAGGTGATAGAAAAGTACAAAGAAGTCGGTAAGGTAGAGGGCGTGATTTCACTATAGTAAAATATAGTAGTTGACAAATGGAGTGAGAAGAAAAAAAATCAAGCTTAAGAGAATTATCGAGCTCAAAAAAGGTTTATAAATTTGTTTTTATTTACAGTAAACGGTATCCATTTGTCGTGATTTATCTGAATTGACCACAATTAAATTCAATTGTATTTTTGTCTTTAAAGGGATGGTACGGCCATAAAATAGTATTTGAGGCATAATTTTCTTAATTTGCAGGCGTTATAAGAACACTTCCTCATAATTTTTAAGCAAAATTTTTCAATTTGAACTTAGTAGAGAACATAGAATATAATACGGAGCGAACAAAGCTCATTATTCCCGAATACGGCCGTCATTTTCAGAAAATGGTAGATCATGCAATTTCCATTGAAGATGATGAAGAAAGAAACAAAGTTGCCCAGGCCATAATTAGTGTAATGGGAAATATACAGCCCCATTTACGGGATGTGCCCGATTTTCAGCATAAGCTTTGGGATCAGTTATTTATCATGTCCGATTTTAAATTGGATGTAAAGTCACCTTTCCCTATTATGAGTAAAGAGGTCTTGAGGCAGCGTCCCGAACCTTTGGAGTATCCGCAAAACTTTCCGAAATATCGTTTTTATGGTAATAACATAAAGCGTATGATAGATGTTGCGGTAGAATGGGAAAAAGGCGATATGCGTGACGGACTTGAATATGCTATCGCTAACCACATGAAAAAGTGCTACCTAAATTGGAACAAAGATATGGTGGACGATAGTGCTATTTTTAAGCACCTTTTAGAATTGAGCGATGGTCAAATTGACCTTACTGGCGAGAACTTAACAGATAGTGGCCAATTCTTAAAAAATAGGATAGCAAAGTCAACGCGTATCAATTCAGGTAAAAAAAACCAACGAAACAACAACAATCGCGGCAAAAAGCGATACTAATATTTTCCATCCTACATGGGTACCTTTAAAATTGAAGGCGGTCACCAACTCTCTGGTGAAATAACGCCACAAGGCGCAAAAAATGAGGCCTTACAGATTCTTTGTGCAGTACTTCTCACGGCAGAAAAAGTAGCAATTCATAACATTCCCGATATCGTCGATGTCAATAAACTGATTTCTCTTTTGGAAAATTTGGGAGTAAAAATCCAAAAAAAGAAAAAGGGCTCGTACACTTTTAAGGCTGACGATGTTAATCTTGATTATTTGCAGTCAGATCAGTTCAAAGAAGACGGTCGAGGGCTCAGGGGTTCTATAATGCTCGTTGGTCCGTTATTGTCCCGATTTGGTAAAGGCTATATTCCTAAGCCAGGTGGTGACAAGATAGGGCGTAGAAGATTGGATACCCATTTTGAAGGCTTTATAAACCTTGGAGCAAAGTTCAGATACAACAAAGAGGAATATTTCTACGGTGTTGAAGCAAAAAAACTCAAGGGTACGTATATGTTGCTCGATGAGGCTTCAGTTACCGGTACCGCAAACATTCTTATGGCCGCCGTGCTTGCCGAAGGAAAGACGACCATCTATAATGCGGCATGTGAGCCCTATCTGCAACAGTTGTGTAAAATGCTTAACCGAATGGGGGCAAAAATTTCAGGAGTCGGTTCAAACCTCCTTGAAATTGAAGGTGTAGATGAATTAGGAGGAACTGAGCATACCATGCTTCCAGATATGATAGAAATTGGAAGTTGGATCGGTCTGGCCGCTATGACAAAAAGTGAGTTGACCATCAAAAATGTCAGTTGGAACGATTTAGGACAGATTCCTACCGTTTTTCAGAAACTAGGAATAAAATTAGAACGCAGGGGCGATGATATTTTTATCCCTAAACATACCAATGGCTATCAAATACAGAATTATATCGATGGTTCTATTTTAACCATTGCCGATGCCCCTTGGCCGGGTCTTACACCTGATCTTCTAAGCATTATTCTAGTTGTATCTACACAGGCTAAGGGTGAAGTGCTCATCCACCAAAAAATGTTCGAAAGTCGCTTGTTCTTTGTAGATAAATTACTGGACATGGGCGCAAAAATAATTTTATGTGACCCGCACCGTGCTACCGTAATCGGCCATGATTTCAAATCTACGCTCAAGGCCACCACGATGACATCACCCGATATTCGGGCAGGGGTCTCACTATTGATTGCTGCACTTTCTGCAAAAGGTACTTCAACTATTCACAATATCGAACAGATAGACCGTGGGTATCAAGATATCGATACACGTCTTCGCGCTATTGGTGCTAAGATTACGAGAGTGTAGATTCTTTTTCAAATAGTGGTCGTCGTCTAGAATGGCAAAGAAAATTTTTGCGCGGAGATACCTTTGAGAAACAAAGAAGGTGGTAAAAATCGCTTTGAATTAATGCTTGACGGTCACACAGCTC
>CAZRIE010000145.1:0-9151 GCA_964600075.1 uncultured Flavobacteriaceae bacterium | reverse complement strand
GGAAAGTTTCTGAAGACGAATTGACTATTGAAATAAAACGGCACGCATACACCAAAGAGTATATAAAACTTACCAAAGCATTTTACTTGAACATGTGACCGTTATGCAAAGCGTTTAAGTGGTCTTGTCAAACAAGTCGGACCTCCGCCTCCTTTTACACTAATTTCTAGACCTTTATAAGTAAACACCTCGCAACCCGCTTTTTCTAATGCTTCCCTTGTTTTTGGATTACCTTCAACCATGACACATTTTCTCGGGCCAAAGGCCAACACAATACAACCCATACTTTCAAATTCATCTTGTGGTACCTCAACCAGTTTATAATCCATATGCAATAATAGATTTCTAAATCTTATGGGCATTAAAGGAGAATAAACCACAGCCAAACCCTTATCAACAGGACTCAAAATAGACATCAAATGAAATACATCTTGAACCCCTTGGTAATGCGGTAAATCTGCAACTATCACCTCAACTCGGTGTGGCGCGAGCAAAGTCTTCAATTGTCGTATTCCTTCCAAATTGGTTCTGTAGGTGTGCCCGACTGCCAAGATTTTTTGGTCTAACCAGGCAACATCACCGCCTTCTAAAGTACCAGGTGCATGAATAGTACCTAAAACAGGTATATTATTAGCTAGAAATATGCTTCGCTGAACTTCGGGTTCTAATCTTCTTTCCTCTTTTCCCATGGTGCAAATGATCATCCCATAATCTGTCGCGATCGATGCATCTCTACAATACATGCTATCCAAAGACACTAATTTATCCATTGGAAAATACTTTATATCGACTCCTTCATCTTTCAAAATAGTTTCAAAAGCGGCATATTCAATATTTGATTCCAATAAATCAGGCTTGGCCAAGTAGTTCAGACCTTCCCATTCCATTTTCAATTTATCATCATCGATGAAGGCATCAGTGGCTGTCCTTATATAAACGGAAGCCAAGGGGAGGTATTCAGAATGACTAGTATACTTCATATCGATTTTAATTTTTTACTCTGTTTCTAAATTTCATCCATACGTATAACGGAATGCCAGCTAATAGTAGCAGGAAGCCCCAAAAAACTGCCTCTTCTCCAGCGCCGTATATGGCCCATAAAGAATAAACAAAGGCAAGACCGGATAAAATGACCTCTGGCAACCATTTAAGGTTTGGTGCTTTTCGTTCGACCAAAATCAGCATATAAGCCGCAGTGGTAAATAAATAGGGTATTAGGCAACACAGCGTTGTAAGTAAGATGATGAATTTGAATTCCTCTACCAATCCGTCCGTATAGTTCATCAGCATTACAATAGAAGTTAGTATACTTCCGATGACCATTCCCAAAGCAGGTACTCCCTTTTTATTCTCCTTTCTAAAAGCCCTAGGAAACAAATCGTCTTTTGCCGTGGCCATAGCAATTTGGCCCTGAATCAATATCCAACCATTCAAGGTCCCAAAAGCGGCAATTGCGGCACCTGCAGCGACTAAATCACGACCCCACTCCCCAGCCATGATTTCCATAGCGTCGGCAAATGGTGCTGGTGATTTTGATAATATATAGGATGGAATCATTCCCATGACTATAACCGTACTTAACACATAAACTAATGTGGTTATAATGGTACCTAACATGGTTGCCTTAGGAATTGTTTTTTCGGGGTTTTCAACATTTCCGGCGGGTACCGTTGCACTTTCTACACCTAAAAATGCGTATAAAGCCATCGTTGCTGTTATGGCAATGGCGCCCATATTGGTTTCAGTACTCGAATTAAAAGGAATAAAATTATCAACATTGAAAAAGAAAATGCCTCCAATAATTACAAGTACCAGGGGAATCAATTTTAAAAATGTTGTTATTACTTGTATTTTACCTGGCTCCCGTATTCCTTGAGAATTAATTCAAGTTAAGAACCAGATAGAACCCAGCCCCAGTAAAACTGAATAAACAGAATTAGTCTCAAATACCGGAAAGAAGACACTTAGGGCACTTACTAAAGCAATAGTTATCGCTTCATTGGCAACCCATGTGGATATCCAATATCCCCAAGCCACCAAGAAACCCGCAAAATCACCAATACCTTCTTTGGTATATACATAAGGTCCCCCATTTTTATTATGGACAAGTATACTTAGTTTGCTAAAGACCTTTGCCAAGAATAGCGCCCCTATTGCCGAAAAAAGCCATCCAAAAATACTAATACCACCGTATGTGGTCATAGCCGCCGGCATTAGAAACACCGCTGCCCCTATCATATTTCCTATCACTAAGGACGTACTCGTCCATAGCCCGATTTTTTTTGTCTCCTGGCACATAAGTTTAGGTTGGGATATTTCTTGGATAATTAGTTACATTTGAGAAGCACCTTGCCGAATTTGCAAATTAAATAGTAATGGGTTACTCTTTTCGTATTCATGCAGATATCACCAAAGCGGAAACCTTACCCGCTTCGTTTTATAAGAACCCAGAAATCTTTGAAGCACTCAAACAAACTGTTTTTTATAAAACGTGGCAATGGGTCGGGGATACCAATCAAATAACCGAAGGTCATAATTCGCATCCCCTTGTTTTGTTAGATGGTTTCTTGACCGAACCCATGCTTTTGACCAAAGATGCCGATGATACCATACATTGTTTGACCAATGTCTGTACCCATAGGGGAAATCTATTGGTCAACACATCGGGGAAAACAAAAAAATTAATCTGTGGCTACCATGGCAGACGCTTCGCCCTTGATGGAAGTTTTGAACACATGCCTGAGTTCAAGGAAACAAAAGATTTTCCAAGGCCATGCGATAGTTTACATCAATTTCCAATACGTACATGGGGGCCTTTACTTTTCGCTGGGCTGAATCCAAGTTTTGATTTTCAACTGGTATTACACCATATGAACGAACGTGTTGGGTTTTTTCCACTAAACAAATTTAAACTGGATAAAAGTCGTGGTAAAGATTATGTAATTAATGCCCATTGGGCACTTTACTGTGACAATTACCTTGAAGGGTTTCATATTCCGTTTGTGCATGAAGATTTAGATGCAGTGCTAGACTATGGCAGTTACGATACCGTTTTATACGACTATTGCAATCTTCAAATCGGCTATGCAGAAGGTACTGAGGAAGTTTTTAATTTGCCCGAAAATCATCCAGATTTTGGTAAAAAAGTAGCGGCTTATTACTACTGGGTATTCCCAAATATGATGTTTAATTTTTATCCTTGGGGACTATCGATAAATCTAGTTCAACCGATTAGCATGAACAAGACTAAAGTATCATTTGTCAGTTATGTGTATGATGAGACCAAATTAGATAAAGGCGCAGGTTCAGGTTTAGACAAGGTGGAACTAGAAGATGAGGAAGTCGTAGAAGGTGTTCACCAAGGCGTGCAATCACAATTTTATAAGGCAGGGCGGTTTTCGCCTACACGTGAAAAAGGCGTGCATCACTTTCATCAGCTTTTGGCGCAATTTTTAAATACCTAATCCGTTATTCTTACACTTTAATTCACGATTAAAATATAACAATACCCCTATCTATTGTTATATTTTTCTATTTATCTTTGATAAAATTTTAGCTATGCGACCTGATTTGTTTGAAGCACCCGACTATTACAACCTTGACGATTTATTCTCTGAAGAACACCTTTTAGTGCGTGACGCAGCACGTCAATGGGTAAAGCGTGACGTCTCTCCCATTATAGAAGCGTACGCTCAAAAGGCAGAATTTCCAAAACAAATTATTTCTGGATTGGCAGAAATTGGAGCGTTCGGGCCTTATATTCCAGAAGAATATGGCGGGGCTGGATTAGATCAAATAAGTTATGGCCTCATCATGCAAGAAATCGAACGCGGTGACAGTGGCGTGCGTTCCACAGCCTCGGTCCAATCATCCTTGGTCATGTATCCTATATTTACCTATGGAAATGAAGAACAACGGAAGAAATACTTACCCAAGCTAGCTACGGGAGAATTTATGGGTTGCTTCGGACTGACAGAACCGAACCATGGTTCCAACCCGGCAGGTATGGAAACCAAGTTCAAAGATATGGGTAATCACTACCTTTTGAACGGAGCTAAATTATGGATTTCCAATTCGCCTTTTGCCGATATTGCGGTAGTATGGGCCAAGAACGAGGAGGGTCGCATTCACGGCCTCATCGTTGAACGCGGCATGCAGGGTTTTTCTACGCCAGAGACCCATAATAAATGGTCGCTGCGAGCCTCCGCTACCGGAGAGCTAATTTTTGACAACGTCAAAATTCCCAAAGAAAATCTGCTGCCCAATAAATCGGGACTAGGTGCACCTTTAGGCTGTCTGGATTCAGCTCGATATGGTATCGCTTGGGGTGCCATTGGTGCAGCTATGGATTGTTATGACACCGCTCTCAGATATGCTAAAGAACGCATACAATTCGGAAAACCTATCGCAGCTTTTCAATTGCAGCAGAAAAAATTAGCGGAGATGATCACTGAAATTACTAAAGCGCAATTGCTCGCTTTTCGCTTAGGCCAACTAAAAAATGAGGGCAGGGCAACAACCGCCCAAATCTCTATGGCCAAACGGAATAATGTTGATATGGCTATCAAAATCGCTCGAGAAGCACGCCAAATGTTGGGAGGAATGGGTATCACAGGCGAATACAGTATCATGCGCCATATGATGAATTTAGAAAGTGTTATTACATACGAAGGCACACATGATATTCACCTGTTAATTACTGGAAGTGATATTACCGGTATTCCAGCTTTTCAGTAGAGATTCGAACACCTAAACTCAGCATCGAAAAAGGACTATTCTAAATAGTCTGACAAATATCCACTCCTGTTCAAGAATTCGGTATAGTCGGCTATATTGAGAATCTTATTTACTGCAATTTTTTTGTCCTCAAACTTTTCGAAATATGATTTGACGATTTCGTATCCTATCCAATATCCCAAATCGTTGGGTCTTTTATCTTTCTTGGTAGTGCCATAAAGCCAATCGGAATAATTGTCTTTATTCATTATCTTCACAAACTCCTTACACAAGGCTTCCTTGTGCTCATTACCATAGGTATTTGCGTCTTTATTACCATGTTTCCCGGTTACAAGCTCAGCAATAAAATCGGCACTCCCTTCCAAAATCGACTGTTGCAAGAGCGTCGTATTTCCCTCGGGCCATTTTTGCTGATAATGGATGGACTCGTGAATAATCAATTCATCCAAATAATCTAGACCATTCAATTTTTCTACGCCAATAATAAGACCATTCTCCGAGGTTGTACCCCCACTATTGAATCTTCCAACGACGAAATAAATAGGAGGATAGACCGCATCTGGATACCAATATTCAAGGGCGTAGAAATAAGGAAGTAGCTCTTTTTCTTTTTTCTTAATCAAAGGAGCAATATTTCTATTCTTCTCATAATCTTCTCGTTGAGCCTTAACGGTCTTCAATAGTGCTCTAGCGCTCTCAATTCTATTAGGAATAAAACCTTGAACTCCTAAGGAACCATTTTTAAGGTATTCTTCAAAAGGATTTACTTTAGAAATACCAACAGCATCAAAAGCTTCCCAAAAAATTTGAATATCGGAGGTGACAAATACAACTTCTTGAGGACTTTTAGGAAAATTTTGACTCTGTAAGCCTGAGGAAATTAATGCTACAAGGAGTAGAACGAGTCTTTTGAAAGATTTCATCGTCAATTTATTTTAGGTTTCTTAAAACCAAAATCAAATTAGGCCCGTATGGCTTAATTTAAAGATGCTGAATATGGCTTAATCGTTACCTTAAAAATAGTAAAATTTGAAAGCCCCTTCTTTAAAGGTATTAAAGGTTTCAATGTCATAACTAAATCGATTTATAAGTACGTTTTGAACAACCTCACTTTAATCGACTTACCAATTGAAGTTTTACGCTTATCAGCCTTCATTGATTCAAATCTTTATTCATCGATTTCTGGAGTGAAATCATGGACTGCTGCCCTATCACTATCGTGCCTTCTTGAGGCCTATTTAACTCTACAATAAGTGTAGTAAGTGCTGCAAAAGCAAACATCATTGGCAAGATGACAATTATTCTGCGTGACTCACCGAATCCTAGCTCAATACCTATAGTTAGCATAGCCATTACCGAAATGGCGAATAAGGTAAACCAAACACTTGTGGGGATTTTATCGTGTAACCCCGCTGTAACCCTTTTTTCATGCATATCAATCACTTCATTTACAGATTGAACCATCAAGGCAGTATTCGTATTAGGATTTGTTTTAGCAGCAGTTTTTACCTGCATCCATAAAAACCTGTGGATTTCAACAGATCTTAGCATGCCCTTGGCAAGCTTGTCCTTTTTTACGGCCTCGAGCCTGATAGTGACGTATTCTTGTAGTAAGTGTTTTAATTCATTTGCATAAGGTTCATCTACCAAATCTGCACGCAGGTATGCCGTACCAATGGCATTAGCCTCCTGTAAAACCATTTGTTTTCTATTTGCATACTGCGAAGAAGCCATGGAAAATGTGAAAGCCAACACAAAGGCTAGCATCCCTAATAAACCCGTCGAAATTTGACCTAAAGCCTTGGTTTCCTTCGGATCCGTTTTCGAATGGAGGCGTTTACTAATTCTATATCCTATTTCAATGGACAAAAAAATCAAGAAAGTAATAATAAAATAAATCAAATATATCGGAAGGGATTCAATGTAATCAGGCATTATAACTGGTCTAATTTGTTAATAATAAAAGAATATAGCGTATAACTAATGTATCCTCCTAAATAGTCGGATAAAATAATAAGAAAAATGTATGTCGTGCTAAATGTAGAAAAGAAATAGCCCTATTGCAAAAACAACTCCTTTTTAGCAAATAAAAAAAAGTTTCGAAAGAGACTCTTTTACCAAGCAAAAATGGCCTTGGAGCGCCATTGGGATGTTTAGATTCTGCTCGATATAGCATATCATGACTCATATAATGAATTTAGAAAGTGTCATCAACTATGAAGGCACTCAAAATATTCACTTATTGATAACAGGAAGTGATATTACCGGTATACCAGCTTTTCAGTAGATTTGTAATCCATAATTTACTTAAAATCAATTCATGAGATATATAACGCTATTTGCGCTTATCCTTTTATTGGGGTGCAAAACCGACAAAAAAGCAGATGTTCCCACAAAGATAGATACAAAAGAATCCGCCAAAACCGAAAAGCTCCAAACTCTTGATGCGCTTTTAGGTGAGCTCTTTGCAGATGTTCAACTAAATCAGGTTTTCGAAGATGGCAAAACATTTGTGGATTGTACTGCAAAATATCCATATGACACTATTCGAAAAAACTATGCCCAGCAAAAAATGGCTCCTGATTTTAATTTAAAATTCTTCGTCTTAAAACACTTTGAAATGCCTCCTTCGATAACGTCCGATTTCAAGTCTGATCCCACACGTTCTGCTTCCCAACATGTTGAAGCGCTGTGGCCCGAGCTGCAAAGAAAATCAGATCTGGACCAAAGTGGAAGCACTTTAATTACCTTGCCAAGCCCCTATATTGTTCCAGGAGGTCGTTTTCGAGAAGTTTATTATTGGGATAGCTATTTTACGATGTTAGGACTTGTCGAAAGCGGAAAATTTGACATCGTCACGAATATGTTGGACAACTTCGCTCACTTGATCAACACTGTCGGACATATTCCAAATGGCAACAGAACCTATTACGTTACAAGATCTCAGCCGCCATTTTTTTCGCAAATGGTGGCACTGCTTGCCCAGTTTGAAGGCGAGGTAGTATATAAAAAATACAAAATTGCTCTACGAAAAGAATATGAGTTTTGGATGGAAGGACAGCATGCTTCGAATACACCTATAAAACATTGTGTGAGCACCCCATCTGGAATCATGAATCGATATTTCGACCTAGGAGATACCCCCCGACCAGAATCGTATCGCGAAGATTATGAATTAGTTCAAAAAATGAACGGAGGAGCAAAAATGTATCGCGACCTAAGATCTGGAGCAGAATCGGGCTGGGATTACACCACCCGTTGGTTTGCGGACGGAAAAACCATGGAAACCATTGAAACGACTGATATTATTCCAGTAGACCTGAATGCCCTGCTATATGGGCTAGAAGAAGTATTGACCCGCTGCTACTCTGGTGACGCGGTATTTTTAGCTACGTTAAAGACCAGTATGAACAATAGAAAAGAATTCTTGGAGAACTATGCTTGGAATGCAGAAGATAAAGTCTTTGAAGACTACAATTGGGTAAGGCAAAAACAGACCAATATCAAATCTTTGGCGATGGTCTATCCCTTATTTTTCAATATGGCTACTCAAGAACAAGCTGACGGGGTTGCTGCTTATTTAAAGGAGCATTTCTTAAAACCGGGAGGTCTTCCTGCCACATTGAATTATTCAGGTCAACAATGGGACGCCCCAAACGGATGGGCCCCATTGCAATGGATGGCCATCAAAGGTTTGGATAACTATGGTCATGCAGACTTGGCAAAAACCATAGCGGAACGATGGGTAAACCTAAATGAAAAAATCTATGCCAATACCGGCAAATTCGTGGAAAAATACAATGTGGAAGACATGACCCTCGAAGCTGGCGGCGGGGAATATCCGGTACAAGATGGCTTCGGATGGAGTAATGGAGTTTACCTTGCTCTCAAAGCTTATTTGAAAAAATAGTTTTAAACTACTTTTTCACCACACGTACTTTAATCGACTTACTAATCGGAGTCTTACTCTTATCGGCAAAATGATTATAGGGTACCAATACATTGGTCTCCGGAAAGTATGCTGCTAAATCGCCCCTCGGAATTGCGTACGGAATCACCTTGAACTTATGCGCCGTGCGAACTTTACCATCATAAGTACTCGTAATATCTACCACATCGAATTTATTTAGAACAGCTGATTTCATATCATCCGGATTCATAAACAAAACACGACGTTCATTATAAACGCCTCTATAACGGTCATCAAGCCCGTAAATGGTGGTATTGAACTGGTCGTGCGACCGTATGGTCATGAGCATATACTCATCAGGCTTTAAACTATGTTTCGGAATTTTGTTAATGGTCAGTTGCGCTTTTCCGTTTGGTAATTTACTGAAATCCAATTCGCGCACGTTGTTGGGCAAGTAATAGCCCGCACCTTTTGAATGGGTCTCGGTATCTTTATATCCCTTGA
>CAZRIE010000144.1:0-9255 GCA_964600075.1 uncultured Flavobacteriaceae bacterium | reverse complement strand
ATTTATTGACCCAGCATTTCTAATATTCCGTTTGTTGATTTTTTCAAAAAAAAGACCATCCTGTTATTTAGGATGGCCTTTTCGAAATAAGTAAAGCAATGATTAGTGTTTATATCAAAATTTTAAAAGACAAAATTAATTGAAGCGAACGCATTTCTGCCTGGAGCGAAAAGCGGTAGGTTGTTACCCCTGACCGATCGGTTCAGGTGCTCATAATAATTTTCATCGAAAAGATTGTTTACTCCTGCGGTAATACGTGCCGAATTGTTTAGCTGATACCCCAATTTCACATCCAATAGCGAAAACGATGGCGTTGCCGTCTCGCCAAATTCGGTAGAAACCCGAGATTGTTGTAATACATGTCTAAATGTTAATTCGGGTTGGAGCTTTCCATTCAAGTAGTCCCCGATTAAAGTATATCTGAGATCCAAAGGAGCTATTTCTGGAAGTGGTTCGTTACGTTCTAAATCTTGTGCATAGGTATATGCTACTCCTATTTGCTGTTGCAGGCCAACAAGAAGCTGCTCCTTCCAATTGATCTCGAACCCGGTCTTAAAGGCATTTTCAATATTAACAAATTGCCGTACTCCGGGGCTCGTTGGTAATCGTGGTGTTAGGCTATCATCAATAAATGAAGAGATAAAATCTTGCAGATATCCTGCGAATAGATCAACGCTCAAACTGGTATTCGTTTTATTCCATTTGAAAGAAAGATCCAGTTGATTGTTTACCTCTGGATCTAATTGTGGGTTACCAAGCAATTCATAGGGATCCTGACCTACCGGAAAATAATTGATATAACGTTCGGTAAGCCCTGCGCTACGTTGTGCGCGCCCCAACCAAACTCCAAGGGTTAGACCTTTACCAATACCCCTAGTCGCTCCAAAACTAAAACTTGGATTGAACTGAGTAATCTCTGCTTCTCCATTAGCTTGTAAAAATTCGTCAGCTGGATCATTAATGTCTGCTGAATTCAATTCCATTCTACTCGAAAGAATAAACTGAATGGACTTTGATTTGAGATGATACTCCCCAAAAACACTGCTTTTTACAATGTATCCGTCTTGCCATGCATTATCTTCGACAGTATTTCCAGCATTTGGCCCCATAAGAAACTCGCGTTCGCGTATGCCTTCTGCTCCCTCTTTTCTAAAATCGGCCCCTGCGAACAGGTTTGATTTTTCAAAATTCCAAATACCTTCTGTTCTTCCTCCAAAATTATAGGTGGTCGCATTGGTTTGGGCATTTAGCATTCTTGGGTCAAGCGGTTTTAAAAGATTATCCATTAAATGATTAACAAATGATCCGAAAACGGTAGTGTTCCAAGAGCTTAAATTCTTTTTATCGAATGAGATATCATGCCGCGCATTGAACAACCAAGTATCATCATCCCTCAAATCCATTGGTAATGCCGGAAAATCAGCATCTCGTGCAACATTATAAATCACAGATAAACGCAGTTGGTTATCATCTGAGATTTTAAAGCCCATGTTGGTCCCAAAACTACCTCTGGTGAAATCAGCCGCAATAGTTTGTCCGTTTCCAGTCTGATAGTCATTTCCTTGTGACCATGATCCGAACAAAGCGATATCATGATTTTCGCCGCTAAACCCTAGATTACCTTCACTTCTGAACAAAGATCCATTGCCTTCATATCCGCTGGAAAACCTGCCGTACAAATCATTGTTTTCGGTAAAACGCAGTTTAGTAGGCACAAAATTGATAGTAGCTCCAAAACCAGTACCAAAACGAAGTGCATGCGGCCCTTTAAGTATCTCTATACGATCTAACATATTGGGCGCCATTTGGCTGGTTGGTGGATCCATTCGGTTAGGGCAGGCGGCCGTTGCGCTTTGAGCTCCGTTAAGTACAATGTTCAACTGATCGTATTTAAACCCTCTAAAAACAGGATCAAATCCATAATTACCACCTTTTCGAATACTGTTCAAAGCCGGGTTTTGGTTCAATACCGAGGCTGCATCATGTGCTAGTTGTTCTTGATAACCCAATTTCACATTCTCATTGGGTTTTTCATTAGGCCTAAGGGCAATTACAGTAACAGGGTATAGATTCACAATACTGCTTTGCCTATAAAGTACCTTTTCTGAGATTATTCTTAAAACCTCCTGACTGTTCAAAGCCCACTTTCCATAGTTAATATGGGAAAGGTTCATGGGAACACCGTCAACATATTCGAATCGGATAGTGCCGTTATTGTCTGAAACTCCACTTTGGTCACCATACTCAAAAGTTGCATCGACAATAGGGAGTGAATTTTCCTTGTCCAACAACCTTACGTTTGCTGTTTCTTGTGCTATTGATGAAAAAATACTGATACTGTAAATTAGGGACACAAGTAAACCCTTGCATATTATTTTTAGTAAATACATAATTATTAATTTGATAATTCAACTTTGTAGAAAATGGATTCGATTACCGCATATGGTAATCGAGTTTAAAAATGAACCGAGCTATTAGGTTAACTCGGGTGGTTGAACCATCTTGGAAATAAAAAGGAAAGATCTTAAGTTTTGTAAAAATCCGATGCTAGTTTTTTCGTCATAACCCGACAGATTAATGGAGGCCAAATTGAAAGTAGGTACAACATTTAGAATTTGAGATATCTCAATTAGCTGTTTATCCCCAAACGGATTCTTTTCATTTTGCTCAGATTCCTGAGCTAACATCTGCATTAAATAACACTTACCATCGCATTGAAGCTCCGGCTTGTCTTTATTCTCGCAGAGAACGTTTACTATATAATCGTAATTCATAATGTACTCCGCTACCGGCCAAAGTGGCTTCACTAGCATGGTTAGAGCGACAAAAAGAATTATATAGCTTTTCATAATTCAAATGTACCAACGGCTGTTTTTATAAAAAATGACATTTATCAGTATTAAAGACTTGAGGGGCTTTTTAATTGACATAAAAACTATTTTATCCCATAAGAAATGGGATCTACTCCAAAAGATTCCCTTTTCCTTTTTAACTCATGTGAGATAACAGAAGTAGATTAAACTAAATCTTAAAAGTAACGACTGGTATTTTAGAATGATTGGCCACATCCTCACCGATACTTCCGATAAAGAAATGTGATAATCCCCTTCTCCCGTGGGTCGGGATCGCCAGTACATCGATTTGTTCTTTCTTACTATAGTTAAAAAGGCCGCGTTCCAAGCTATAATCATTATAGATTTCAACCTTTACTTTTGAATCCCCAGCCTTGAACATGAATTCGGAAAAACGTTCCTCTGCCTCTGAGGTACTTAAATAGTTGTCATACGGTGTATTGATATAAATGGGTTTCAACTTAGCCGAAAATTTTTCGGCGAAAGCAAGTGCTTTCTTGTAGGCCAAAACCGAATCTGTCGCAAAACTACATGCAAATAGCATATTCTTTATCTTAAAATCAGGTGCGGGGTCTTTGATGACCAGAACGGGAATATCGGATGTACGTACCACCTTTTCCGTATTGGATCCTACAAAAAATTCGCTGAATCCGCTTGTACCGTGCGAACCCATTACAATCAAATCGATATGCTGTTCTTGGGCCACTTTGTTCAACTCCTTGAATATCTTATAGTTTTGGACGATTTCTTTGACTTTAATATCCTTCAAGTAAGATTTATCCAAAAAAGATTTGAACCGTTTTTTGGTCAGTTCCATATAATACTTGGCCTGTTCATATTCCTGCGTCTCATCTTTGGTCAGCACCGCCTCTGAAAGCCCCAGCATATGTAGTACTATTATTTCGGCTTGTTGCTGTTTCGCAATTTTCGCTGCGACCTCTAAGGCATAAGTCGAAGATTCTGAAAAATCTACAGGCACTAATATTTTCTTCATATCAAATATCTTTTTTTCGATGAGCAAATTTTTCTTTTCGTTTTCTGAGCTGTCGCTCCAAATCACTAATAGTTTTTGCAGCAGCCTTTTCAAAATTGTCTTCGGTGGATTTGGCAAAAATTCGTGGCCCAGGTGCACTTAGTTCTATTTCACAGATTTTATTTTTTCCGTCGGTACCGTTGCCCAACTTGAAGAAAACTTCCGCACGAATGACAAATTGATATTTATGCGCCAACTTTTCTAGGTTACGGTTTACGATTTCGCTTAACGATTCGCTTTCCGGCATCTGTACATATTGCATATTTACAGTCATAATGTGGGTTTTTTAGTTTCTATTCAAAAGTATCACAGCAATGCTTTTCATAAAATGACTTATGTCATTGCAGGAGTGTTTATTAATTCTAAATTTTATACCTAATTCTAAGGACAATACAATAATTGCACTCAATTTCAGTCAATGCGTAGCTGAGGGAAACGCCTTTTTGAAGGATAATACCATAGAGATGGATATACCGAAAAAGAGCGACAAAACGGAATGGTTTTTAAAAGCTGCCTACGCCTTGCGTGATAGTGGTTCAGATGAAAAATCCTTCGAGCTCAGGGCAGAGTTACCGGTATGCGTAAAGTTTGTATATCTAACTGCTTGGAATATCAAAGAAAAACCGCTTGAGGAAAGTAGATGTTGAGTTTTTAAATCTGTTATGAAGCATTACCGTCCAAGCCGGCCGTATCCATCGTGAATACAACGATGAGTTTGCCATACGGTATATTGATACGACCTTTATTTCCCTTAGAAAGCATGTCTCGCTGGGCGAAATGCTTACTATTCGAGATGTACCGCTTAACAATTTGATAAGCATGATTTTATTGGGTTTAATACCCGAAATAAGAACCGCTCAGTTTTGGGCTATGAAAATATTTTTTTGTTGTGGTAATGTCTTAAATACCAAAAGCACAAAAATAATAACTCAAATTGGGCCGCAGACCATATAACAACATAGAAATGAAATACTCATTCGACCCATCCATAAAATCACCTATTAAGAATCGCCTGTTGTACTATTTTAATATTTTGTTGGCCTTACTACTTCTAGGTTGCTTTGGGGTACTATCGGTGAATGCACAACATCAGAATGTTTCAAATTTGCAAGACCAAACCCTTCCGCCACTTGCTTGTAACGCTCCTATTAATCCTTCTTGGCTTCAAGCTGCCAAAGGGAGAATCATAACAGCTAAGGATCTGGAGGAACCAACAGTCAGGGTGGCGTATCTAATTCCTTCCAATCGTTCTCCACAGGATAGGGGGGTTGAAGCGCTTCAAAAGATTGTTACATCTTTGAATATCTTTCTTAGAGATGAAATGGCTTATAATGGGCTTGCACCAAAAACATTTCGCTACGAAACCGAGGCAGATGGTAAAACACCATTAATACATCTGGTGAATATCCCCGAAACTGATGTGCAAATCGAAGGGGAGACCGACATGGATGCTTGGACTAATAGAATAAATGCGGCAAGAAACGCTGGCTTAGGGGTATGGCAGAGAGGGCAGGTCTGGCTCTTGGTATCCGAATCACACCTACAACAATCGGATGGGTCTATTAAGGCAGGTGGTGCTCTCGGTGCTAGTTCTGGTAGTGCAAATGACCCTGGGGTAGGGACAATTCCCAGCCATGTACTTTCTTTGATTGGGGCGGACGGATTAACCGATGATCGGGATTATAACGGCCTGATTTTTTCTGAAATAGGACCTTATCCCTTGCAACAGAATATATCCTTTTACCCGGGCGACGGCCGTACAGTTAGTTCCATTACTTCAGTGATGTTGGGAGCTGGCTGGCATGAATTGATGCATGCTTTACAAATAGGACCGCATGATTTTAGAAACGATTCTAATTTTAATGGCAATCTAATGGGTAACGGTTTTCGTGGCATCCGGGGCTACTTACATCAGGATCATTACCCTAAAGATTACACAAGACTGGCTTTTGCAACGGCACACGCGCTAGATAATAACCATTATTTCAATGAAGGTAAAGAACGTAATAGAATAGATGCGTTTTCATTTTCCCCGTTGTCCGCAACGCCTCAAAACGGAAAACTGATTGTCAACGTAACCGCACAGGATGCTGACGGACTGTCATTGATTCGACTGCTTAGCCCATCCAGTGATCCAAGCTACAGCTTCTGCGATTTTCATACAGAAAAACTGCTATCTGGTGTTAATTTCGATGGGCAGATAGAAATGCCTTACTTTGATCCCGGTATCGAAACAAGGTACATTGTTCAAGTGTACGATAAACAAGGCAATAAGGGGGAAGGCAGTTTTCTTGTGACCCCAGAAGCTGGAGTCAATCGAGCACCTTGGCCGTACATGCGGTTTACTCCTCCAATAGGTGAATTTGGAGATGCCTTCTTATTAGATGCCACCCGTACTTTTGATCCCGACGGGGACCCTTCGATAACCAACGAATGGGACGTTAACAATGACGGGGTGTTCGACACACCGTCGAATCAGAACGGTACACATCTGGCCGAAAACCTACCCGCAGGAAATCATTTAATTAGGGTAAGGGCAACCAACTCATCTGGTATGCAGACAATCTCAACGCCTATAGCGCTTCATGTTTCTGGAGAAACACCACCTCCATCCGATATTACCTTTACTTTGATCAACACGGGCGGTTCCGAAGTCAACTATATGGGCGAGACCTTTATGGCCGACTCCTATTATGACACCGGTCGTACCCTAGATCGACCTCGAACCGATCTTCCGGAACCCTATCAAAGCTTCCGCTATAGCCGCTCGCAACAAATGAGCTATGGCATTCCCTTGGCAGACGGGGAATACACCGTCAACCTTCATTTCGCGGAGCTTTGGTTCGGCGCCACGGACGGGGGTATAGGCGAAGTAGGCAAGCGCGTATTCGACGTGAGCCTTGAAGGCCGATTGGCAGAAGATAATCTTGATGTCTATGCCGAGGTCGGGGCAGAGGCCATGCTGGTAAAATCGCATACGGTTATCGTGACCGATGGCGTATTGGATATCGATTTTGATTCTAGAGATGCGGTTGGTGGCGAACGCCACCCCGTAATCAATGCGATTGAAATTGCTGCAGCCGAAAGACCGTTTATTACGACTTGGAAAACAGGTGAGGGTAGTGATATTAGTAGCCGACAAATCACGATTCCGACCCATAATGACGAAACATACAATTTTACCATAGACTGGGGCGATGGTTCTTCAGATACAGGGGTTACTTCGGACATAACCCACACCTATGCTAGCCCAGGCACCTATACCATATCCATTACTGGCGATTTTCCAAGGATAGGGTTTAGTAGTGGAAAGTTACTTTCCGTTGATCAATGGGGATCGAACAGATGGTCGTCATTGCGAGCAGCATTTTATAATTGCCCCAACCTTGATGTGAAGGCGACTGATGTACCTGATCTTTCAAATGTAACCAGCGTGGCTTTAATGTTCTGGAAGTGTGGGGCGTTGATCGGTAACGAATCATTTAATGATTGGAACGTCGGTAATGTTATGGATATGGGTCATATGTTCTTTGAGGCCGTTTCGTTCGACCAGGCTCTCGGCAATTGGGAAGTAGGCAATGTCACGGATATGAATAGCATGTTCAGTGGTGCCAATTCATTCAACCAAAATATTGCAAATTGGGATGTAAGTAAAGTTACCAAAATGGGAGCGATGTTTAGTATGGCCGATTCGTTTAACGGAGATGTTAGTGATTGGGACGTTAGTAATGTTACCAGTATGATTGAAATGTTCAGATGGGCAGCTTCATTTGATCAGGATCTGGGTAATTGGGACGTAGGTAACGTTGCGAATATGGACCAGATGTTCAATGGAGCCAGTTCGTTTAACCAAGATATTGCCGATTGGGATGTTGGTAAAGTTACCAGTACGTATGCCATGTTTGAAGAGGCTATTTCCTTTGATGGAGATATTGGTAATTGGGATGTTGCTAATGTTAATGACATGTACAGGATGTTCTTTAACGGAAACCTATCAGTAGAAAATTATGAGAAATTATTGACCAGTTGGAGTAGCCTTCCTTCCCTCAAAACGGGCGTAAATTTTCACGCAGGCAATGCCCAATATTGTTCTGCGGAAGCAGCACGTGATAAACTTACTGCCGATTTTAAATGGAACATAATTGATGGTGGTAAAACTGCAGACTGCCCAGATTCCAATGAATTTGCAATTCGCATCAATGCAGGCGGTATAGAAGCCATATATGATGGCAACACATTTATGGCCGACTCCTATTATGACACCGGTCGTACCTTAGATCGACCTCGAACCGATCTTCCGGAACCCTATCAAAGCTTCCGCTATAGCCGCTCGCAACAAATGAGCTATGGCATTCCCTTGGCAGACGGGGAATACACCGTCAACCTTCATTTCGCGGAGCTTTGGTTCGGCGCCACGGACGGGGGTATAGGCGAAGTAGGCAAGCGCGTATTCGACGTGAGCCTTGAAGACCGATTGGCAGAGGATAATCTTGATGTCTATGCCGAGGTCGGGGCAGAGGCCATGCTGGTAAAATCACATACGGTTACCGTGACCGATGGGGTATTGAATATTGATTTTGATTCTAGAGATGAGGTAGGGGGTGAACGTCACCCTATTATTAACGCGATGGAGATTACCCTAGCGGAAAGACCTTTTATTACGACAATAGAATCTAATGAGAAACAAATTGAAGTATATACTGCCGAGTTGGAAAACTACAACTATACGGTAGATTGGGGCGATGGCAGTTCCGATACAGGGGTTACCGGTAATATTATACATGCCTATGCCGATGATGGCATCTATCAAATCGCTATTTCTGGCCGATATCCAAGATTTGAATACTTCTGGGATGACGACAAACACCTCGGTAAACTAATATCAGTTGACCAATGGGGTACAATAGAATGGGCTTCTATGGAATACGCATTCTCTACCGGCCATGACTTTGAAATACGTGCTAAGGATATTCCTGATTTATCGCAGGTAAGATCAATGGCCGGTATGTTTGCTACTTCTGATTTTACAATAAATGATAAGATAAAGGATTGGGATGTTAGTAAAGTCACCGATATGAAAGCCATGTTTTGGACATCTAGTTTTGATCAAGACATAAGTAATTGGAATGTTAGTAATGTTACCGAAATGGCATGGATGTTTAGGCATAGCGCTTTCAACCAAGATATAAGTGGTTGGGATGTAGGTAATGTTACCAATATGGAAAAAATGTTTTTAGGTAGCAACTTCGACCAAGATCTAGGGAATTGGGATGTTAGTAATGTTACAGACATGAATGACATGTTCGCCACTACCGCTCTTTCAACTGAGAACTACGATGCTACCCTAATAGGTTGGAGCAGCCTTTCTTC
>CAZRIE010000143.1:0-9373 GCA_964600075.1 uncultured Flavobacteriaceae bacterium | reverse complement strand
TTTGGTGCTTTGCAAAGTTTTATATTTTGTTTAATTTTGTTTCAAATGAAAGTTAACATATATCAAATCAATGTGATTCTAGTCGTTCTCGAAAGAGGGTGATACAGATTTCTATTGACTTTAGGGGCCTGTATCAAGAAAACTTTGATACAGGCCTTTACTTTTGTGTTGATTTGAATATGATAAAAATGGATGTCTAAATAACTGATTTACAGAAGTATAAACTAATATTTTAGGTGTTGACTTTAGATAGGCCAGAACTGTTAAAATAAATGGATTTAAGAAATCGATACCTTTGAATATTACGAATAATGATTAGATAGCGAACAACCAATAGGAGACAATTTTATGGAACTGAATAAGTATAGTAAGAACGTAACCCAAGACCCGACACAACCCGCTGCACAGGCAATGCTATATGCAATTGGTTTCAAGGATGAAGATTTTGAAAAACCCTTGATCGGTATTGCAAGTACTGGTTATGAAGGTAACCCTTGTAACATGCACTTGAATGATTTGGCCAAATTGGTAAAAGAAGGGGTGAACTCTAAAGAAACTATTGGCCTCATATTCAATACGATCGGTATTAGCGATGGTATTTCTATGGGTACACCGGGAATGCGTTTTTCATTGCCCTCCAGAGATATCATTGCAGACTCTATGGAAGCTGTTGTGCAAGGCATGTCGTATGATGGGTTGGTAACTGTTGTGGGCTGTGATAAAAATATGCCGGGTGCATTAATGGCCATGTTGCGCCTGAATCGTCCTTCGATATTGGTGTATGGCGGTACCATCGCGTCCGGATGTCATAATAATAAGAAACTAGATATTGTATCTGCTTTTGAAGCATGGGGCGAGAAAGTGGCAGGTACCATGGAGGAGTCCGAGTTTAGGAGTATTATTAAAAAATCGATTCCCGGGGCGGGTGCTTGTGGTGGCATGTACACAGCCAATACCATGGCTTCGGCAATTGAGGCCTTGGGAATGGCATTACCCTATAATTCATCGAATCCTGCGATAAGTGATGACAAACAGGCAGAATGTATAGCGGCAGGTAAGCAAATGCGTTTTCTTATCGAAAATGATATTAAACCTTTGGATATCGTAACCCGAAAATCATTGGAAAATGCGATTCGTTTGGTAACGATTACGGGTGGTTCTACCAATGCGGTACTTCATTTCTTGGCCATTGCGAGAGCAGCCGATATCGATTTTACCTTACAAGATTTTCAACACATAAGCGATACTACGCCATTTATTGCCGATTTAAAGCCAAGTGGTAAATATTTAATGGAAGACGTTCACCGTGTAGGTGGTATTCCGGCGGTATTAAAATATCTATTAAAAAATGGCCTTTTACATGGTGACTGTATGACCGTAACAGGAAAGACCTTGGCCGAGAATTTAGAAAATGTACCTGATTTGGAAGAAGGGCAAGATGTTATCATGCCTTTAGACAATCCTATAAAGGCGACAGGACATTTAAGAATGCTATACGGGAACTTGGCAGAAAATGGTTCCGTAGCAAAAATTACCGGTAAAGAGGGCTTGTTGTTCAAAGGAACGGCAAAGGTATTTAATAGCGAATATGATGCTAATGATGGTATACGTGACGGATTGGTAAAAAAAGGCGATGTCGTTGTAATTCGTTACGAAGGTCCAAAAGGTGGCCCCGGAATGCCAGAAATGTTGAAACCGACTGCGGCCATTATGGGTGCCGGGCTTGGAAAAGATGTGGCTTTGATTACAGACGGGCGTTTTTCAGGAGGCACACATGGTTTTGTGGTAGGTCACATTTCTCCAGAAGCACAAGAGGGTGGAGCCATTGGTTTACTGAAAGATGGTGACGTGATTACGATTGATGCGGAAAGCAACTCCATCAATGTTGATGTTTCAGACGAAGAATTGGCAAAACGCAAAAAATCTTGGGTGCAACCGGAATTGAAATTTAAAAAGGGAGTGTTATACAAATACGCACGTTCGGTATCGTCGGCGGCGCAAGGTTGTGTAACCGATGAGTTTTAAATTGTAGTATGAAGTACTGAATAAAAAGTACTAGGCGCCAAATAACTCATTTTTGATTTAAACTTGACACTTGAATTTGATTTGGAATTATGGAAATAGTAAAAATAAAAACGGAGCAAAGCCCAAAAAAAGTAAAACTTAAAATAAGTGGAGCCGAAGCTATCATACATTGTCTTTTGGCTGAGGGTGTCGATTTGTTATATGGTTACCCTGGTGGGGCCATTATGCCGGTTTATGATGAATTATACAAATTTCAAGATAGACTGACCCACATTTTGACACGCCATGAACAAGGTGCAACACACGCGGCACAGGGTTATGCAAGGGTTTCGGGTAGAGTAGGGGTAGCGATGGCAACCTCTGGCCCCGGTGCGACCAACTTGGTAACAGGTTTGGCCGATGCTCAAATCGACTCTACCCCGATGGTTTGTATTACAGGTCAAGTGCCAAGGCATTTGCTAGGTTCCGATGCGTTTCAAGAAACTGACATCATCGGAATTTCCACTCCGGTCACCAAGTGGAATTATCAAATCACAACGGCTTCGGAGATTCCCGAAATTATGGCCAAGGCATTTTATATCGCCAAGTCAGGCCGACCAGGTCCCGTTTTGGTTGATATTACAAAGAATGCACAATTTGAAGAGTTTGAATTCAGCTACGAAAAGTGCACTGGGGTCCGTAGTTATAACCCTGTGCCCAAACCAGATTTGAAAGCTATCGAGGCCGCGGCAGAACTCATCAACAAAGCAAAAAAACCCTTTATTGTTTGGGGGCAAGGTGTTATTTTAGGTCGGGCCGAAGAACAATTGAAGGCATTGGTTGAGAAAGCGGGTATTCCTGCAGCTTGGACGATTATGGGAGCGTCAGCAATAGATACTGACCACCCCCTGAATGTTGGCATGGTGGGTATGCACGGTAATTATGGTCCGAATGTTTTGACCAATGAATGCGATTTATTGTTAGCTATCGGTATGCGTTTTGACGATCGGGTAACCGGCAGTTTAGATACCTATGCCAAACAGGCCAAGGTTATTCATTTTGAAATTGATAAGGCCGAAATCAACAAGAACGTACATGCGGATGTTCCGGTTTTAGGAGATTCCAAGGAAACCTTAGAACTTATATTGCCGTTAGTGAATGAAAACAAGCATGAAGCTTGGCATAATGAGTTCAAGAAAAAATACCAAATTGAATTTGATGAGGTCATCAAAAATGACATTCATCCCACGAAAGAAGGATTAACGATGGGCGAGGTGATTGAAGAAATCAATATCGCCTCTGGAAATAAAGCCGTCATCGTTACCGATGTCGGGCAGCATCAAATGATCGGTTGCCGTTATGCAAAATTCAAGCAATCAAAGAGTAATATCACCTCAGGCGGCCTCGGCACCATGGGTTTTGCGCTTCCTGCTGCCATCGGAGCCAAAATGGGCGCTATGGATCGTGAAGTAGTGGCTGTAATCGGTGATGGGGGTTATCAAATGACGATTCAAGAATTGGGCGTCATTTTTCAACATAACGTTCCCGTCAAAATAGTAGTCCTAAATAACGATCATTTGGGTATGGTACGTCAATGGCAAGAACTTTTCTTTGATAAACGGTATGCGTCTACGGTGATGGTCAATCCAGATTTTGTAAAGATTGCAGAAGGATATCATATCCAGGCTAAAAGGGTCTCCGAACGAAAAGACCTAAAAGCAACGGTACAGGAAATGATGGCTTCCAAAAACCCTTATTTCTTGGAAGTTAAAGTAGAGAAAGAAGCTAATGTCTTTCCTATGATTCCTTCCGGCGCTTCGGTTTCCGATGTGCGGTTGAAATAATGAATAGAATAGCGCGTAAGATGGTTGGTCGATTACCATAAAAATCAAATTTTCAATAGACTAGAGAAGTGTTAGAGTCCAATATAAAGGATAAGCCAAAAATCCATCAAGAAATTGAACGGAAATCAAAAGAAATCGGTTTCACGATGCCATCCGATCTCTATATCGGGACATTGCTGAAAACTTTGGTTACTTCTAAACCTAATGGAAGATTTTTAGAATTAGGTACCGGAATCGGACTAAGTCTTTCTTGGATGTTGGATGGAATGGACCAACGATCAAAATTGATAACAATCGATAATGATGCTGAGCTAAGTGCTATAGCCGAAGATTACTTTGGTGAGGATGATAGATTAGAATTGGTCTGTGTAGATGGTTCCGAATGGATAAAACAGTATTCCGGGGATAAATTTGATTTGATTTTTGCAGATGCCTGTCCTGGAAAATATAGTGAAGCCGATGAGATTTTGAATTTGCTCAAGGTTGGTGGTTTCTATGTCATCGATGATATGACTGCCCAGCCGAATTGGCCTGATGGTCATGAAGATCATGTAGATAAGTTGGTGGCTTATTTGGAAAAAAGAACGGATTTTACCTTGACCAAAATAAACTGGTCAACGGGATTGATAATTGCAGTTAGAAATAGATAGTAACCTTAGGTTTTGAAGAGAGACCCCCATAAGTGAGAATAAGGTTTAAGCACAAAGTAAAAATAAAAGTCACTCTCCTCAGGAGAGAGATTTAGAGAGAGGACACAATGCAACAAGTCGCACATAAATGGGATGCTCAGCTATACAACGACAAACATGCGTTCGTATACGATTATGGCCGATCGTTAGTTGAGTTACTCGATCCAAAACCCTATGAACGAATTCTTGATTTGGGTTGTGGCTCTGGAGAATTGACCCATTTGATAACGGAAGAGGTTGCTGATGTAGTCGGCATTGATAAATCTCCCGCAATGGTGCAGAAAGCTAAATTGCAATTTCCGCTAACAGCGTTTCAAGTTGGCGATGCGGTTGATTTTCATTTTGATGAGCGTTTTGACGCCATTTTCTCCAATGCTACCCTGCATTGGGTGGTTGATTATGAAAAGGCGCTAAAGAACATATATAGCAACCTGAAAGAAGGCGGTAGATTGGTAGTTGAGTTTGGCGGAAAAGATAATATAAAGGCGATAATTGATCAGTTGCGAAAAGTGCTCTTAAAAAGAGGTTATGAAAAACAGGCGCAAGTGCAACTATGGTATTTTCCTTCTGTTGGCGAATATACTTCGGCACTTGAAGCGGCAAATTTAACGGTTACTTTCGCACAATGGTATGATCGGCCTACGCCATTGGCAGATGAGGAAACTGGAATTATAGACTGGTTGTCTATGTTCTGTAAACCCTTTCTGCAAGGCGTAAAGGATTCAGAAGTAATTGACATCATGAACGAAGTACAACATAATTTGACCCCGAAACTATTTAAAGATGGCAAATGGTTTGCCGACTATAAACGTATTCGGATCGTTGCCCATAAAAAGTAAATATTAACGTAAATAAAAGTCCCGCTTTTCAGGAGAGGGATTTAGGGAGAGGATGAAAAAACAGTGGTTTACAATTTCGGTCTATTCCGAAAACAACGTAGGGTTACTTAATAGAATATCAGGAATATTCTTAAAGCGACACATTAATATAGAAAGTCTAAATGTTTCTAAATCAGAAATTGACGGAGTTTCAAAATTTACTATTGTAGTGTATACTACGGAACAGTGGGTTGGGAATATCGTCGGGCAAATCGAAAAACAGATTGAAATTATCAAGGCATTCTACCATACGGATGATGAGACTATTTATCAAGAATCGGCCCTGTTCAAGATAGCCTCGAACCTATTGTTCGATGAGCGACAGATCCAAAACATAATCAAAGACAACAACTCACAGATCGTAACTGTTGCGCGTGATTTTTTTGTTATCGCCAAGTCGGGTAGAAGAAGTGAGATCGACGAAATGTACGAGCAGTTAAAGCCTTTTGGCATCATGCAATTTGTACGTTCCGGTCGCATTTCGGTTTCTAAAGATGTCATGCAAATTACCGCATTGCTCAATGGATTTTATCAGGAATAATAATCATAATTAGTAATCAATTAAACACTATAGATTCCCTTCTTTACTCAAACTCCCGTAGCTTCGGGGCAGCACAGGTAAAGAAAATAACAAAAATTAAAATCAATATTTGAACAGATTTCCCTCTTTAGGGAAATAACATTAAAACACTATTTAAATGGCAAATTACTTTAACACACTATCATTAAGAGACCAATTGACCCAATTAGGAAAATGTAGGTTCATGGAAGCTTCTGAATTCGGCGATGGTGTATCCGCTTTAAAAGGAAAAAAGATAGTAATCATTGGTTGTGGTGCCCAAGGTTTGAACCAAGGCCTGAACATGCGTGATTCCGGATTGGACATTTCTTATACCTTACGTGAAGGTGCAATAAAAGATAAACGGCAATCATATATCAATGCGACCGAAAACGGATTTACAGTAGGCACTTACGAAGAATTGGTACCATCTGCCGATTTGGTCATCAATTTAACGCCTGACAAACAGCATACCAATGTGGTAAGTACGGTTATGCCCTTGATGAAACAAGGTGCGACATTGTCGTATTCGCATGGTTTTAATATCGTAGAAGAGGGCATGCAGATTCGTGAAGACCTGACCGTGATCATGGTGGCCCCTAAGTGTCCCGGTTCTGAGGTGCGTGAAGAATATAAAAGAGGTTTTGGGGTTCCAACATTAATTGCCGTACACCCTAACAACGACCCACAAGGTAAAGGTTTTGAGCAAGCGAAAGCTTACGCAGTAGGAACTGGTGGAAATCGTGCCGGAGTTTTGGAATCTTCGTTCGTTGCCGAAGTGAAATCTGATTTGATGGGCGAGCAGACCATTTTATGTGGCTTGCTACAAACGGGAAGCATTCTTTGTTTTGACAAAATGATCGAGAAAGGTGTCGATGCGGGCTATGCTTCCAAATTGATCCAATACGGTTGGGAAACGGTTACGGAAGGTATGAAATATGGCGGTATCACAAATATGATGGACCGTCTTTCCAATTCTGCTAAAATAAAAGCATTTGAACTATCCGAAGAATTGAAAGATATTATGCGTCCACTTTTCCATAAACATATGGACGATATAATGACCGGACATTTCTCTAAAACAATGATGGAAGATTGGGCAAATGACGATAAGAACCTACTGGGTTGGCGTGCCGAAACTGGTGAGACTGCTTTTGAGAAGACTCCGGAAGGTAGTGATGAGATTTCGGAACAAGACTATTACGATCACGGTGTTTTGATGGTAGCCATGGTACGCGCCGGTGTAGAATTGGCTTATGAAAGTATGACCGAATCTGGTATTATTGGCGAATCTGCCTATTATGAGTCTTTGCACGAAACGCCATTGATTGCAAATACGATAGCGCGAAAGAAATTGTTCGAAATGAACCGAGTAATTTCCGATACTGCAGAGTATGGTTGCTATTTGTTCGATCATGCCTGTAAGCCGTTATTGGCCGATTTCATGAAAAAAATCGATAGTGACGTTATTGGTAAATCGTTTGGCGATAGCTCAGAAAGTGGTGTTGACAATGCCAAACTCATTGCTATAAACAAAAAATTACGAGAGCATCCTGTAGAGGTTGTGGGGGCAAGATTGCGTGCTTCGATGACTGCAATGAAACCAATCGTTTAACGATTAAAACTGTCTACCGGCAGATCGGTCCCTGAGCAATCAGGGATTTTTTCACCCTAAACTTATTGAATAAATGAAGAATATAGTGGCCACAATACCAGAGGAGTACCAGATAAAAGAACTCATCCACCAGAAAAAATATTTGATCGACGGTGAGCTGAAATCTTGGGACGGAAACACAACAGAAGTCTTTTCGACTATTTCATCTTCTGAAGATTATCAACCTACGTTGTTGGGTAGCATTCCCGATATGGGCGAACCCGAGGCAATGGATGCCCTAGATGCTGCTATGGGGGCTTTCAATAGGGGCCAAGGTATTTGGCCGACCATGCATGTAAAAGACCGTATTGAATGCATGGAGAACTTTGCAAAGCAAATGGAGGCCAAGCGTGAGGAAATCGTAAAACTCCTGATGTGGGAAATCGGTAAGTCATTGCCCGATTCCAAAAAAGAATTCGACCGTACAGTCGAATATATATATGATACCATTGAAGAATACAAACAGTTGGACCGTAATTCGGCCAAATTCCAAAAGCATGATGGCGTTTATGCCCATGTAAAAAGAGGACCGGTCGGCGTTGTACTTTGTCTCGGACCCTATAATTACCCCTTGAACGAAACTTTTGCGTTGTTGATTCCTGCGATTATTATGGGGAATACTACAATTTTTAAACCCGCCAAACACGGAGTATTATTGATTACCCCTTTGTTGGAAGCTTTTCAAAGTAGTTTTCCGAAAGGCGTATTAAATATTCTGTTCGGTAGGGGAAGGGCGGTTGCTGCACCCATTATGCAAACAGGAAAAGTAGATGTACTGGCATTGATCGGTAACAGTAAATCGGCGAATGCCTTGCAAGAACAGCATCCAAAAAGTAACCGTTTACGTTTGGTACTGGGACTGGAAGCAAAAAATCCGGCAATAATTCTGCCCGATGCCGATTTAGATCTGACCATCGATGAGTGTATTGCAGGAACGCTTTCCTTTAATGGCCAACGTTGTACGGCACTAAAAGTGATTTATGTACATGATGATATTAAAACCGAATTTCTAAAACGCTTCACTGAACGTGTCGATTCGTTGAAGTTTGGAAATCCATGGGATAACGGGGTGAAATTGACACCGCTGCCAGAACCCGGAAAGCCCGCTTATATTCAAGAACTCATCGACGATGCCGTTCAGAAAGGCGCCAAAATACACAACAAAAAAGGCGGACAGCACTTCGATAACTATATATGGCCAGCCGTATTGCACCCGATCACGAAAGAGATGCGCGTGTACCAAGAAGAACAGTTCGGACCGGTGATTCCGGTACTTTCGTTCTCCGATATCGAAGAGCCTTTGGACGATATGGCGGAAAGCAATTACGGACAACAAGTTAGTTTATTCGGAAAAGACGTATATGCACTTTCCCCTTTAATCGATTCGCTTGTCAATCTCGTCTGTCGGGTAAACCTGAACAGTTCGTGCCAGCGAGGACCGGATGTATATCCGTTTACGGGAAGAAAAGACTCTGCCCAGGCCACCTTGAGCGTTCATGATGCCTTGCGCTCTTTTTCCATACGTACGTTTGTGGCTTTCAAGGATAATGATCTGAACAACGAGACTATTCGGCAGTTGCTGGAAGCAAAACTCTCGAATTTTGTAAGTACGGATTATATCTTATAGCTATTTCGTGTCATTCCCGCGCAGGTGGGAATGACACGAAAATTAGTTCGCTCCGATACGTTCTAACGGTCTCATTTATCTGAGGCCGTTACTTTTTCGGGCTGTATAGTTTCTTTAG
>CAZRIE010000142.1:0-9801 GCA_964600075.1 uncultured Flavobacteriaceae bacterium | reverse complement strand
ACGCCATTACGACTGATAAGCCGGAGAAGAGCTTGCTCGCTCCGTTAAAAAAGTCGGGAGGTAGAAACAGTCAGGGTAAAATGACCATGCGCCATAGAGGCGGTGGGCACAAAAGAAGGTATCGAGTTATTGATTTTAAAAGGGACAAGCAAGATGTCGCTGGCACCGTAGAATCGATTCAGTACGATCCAAACAGAACGGCCTTTATCGCTTTGGTGAAATATGCCGATGGCGAGAAAAGATATATTATTGCCCAAAACGGATTGCAAGTTGGTCAAGGGGTTTCGTCAGGAGCAACAGCTGCGCCTGAAATTGGAAACGCACTTCCATTAAATGAGATTCCGTTGGGAACCATTATTTCTTGTATTGAATTACGACCTGGACAAGGTGCGGTAATGGCAAGGAGTGCCGGTACTTTTGCTCAATTAATGGCGAAAGACGGTAAATTTGTTACAGTAAAGATGCCCTCGGGCGAAACACGCTTAATATTGTCAGGTTGTATGGCAACTATTGGTGCAATATCAAATTCCGATCATCAATTGTTGGTGTCCGGTAAGGCCGGTAGAAGCAGATGGTTGGGCAGAAGGCCAAGAACAAGACCCGTTGCAATGAACCCGGTCGATCACCCAATGGGTGGTGGTGAAGGTAGGGCTTCAGGTGGTCACCCAAGGTCGAGAAACGGTATTCCAGCAAAAGGATACAGAACCCGTATCAAGACCAAAAAGACAAACAGATATATTTTAGAACGTAGAAAGAAATAAAAAGTAGAAAGAAATGGCACGTTCATTAAAAAAAGGACCTTACGTTCACTATAGCCTGGAGAAAAAAATTCAGCAAAATGCCTCTTCCGGAAAGAAGAGTGTGATAAAGACTTGGTCACGGGCATCGATGATTACACCTGATTTTGTGGGTCTAACCATCGCTGTACATAACGGGAGGCAATTTGTTCCTGTTTTTATTACGGAAAACATGGTTGGCCATAAACTAGGCGAATTTTCTCCAACGAGATCTTTTAGAGGTCATGCGGGAGCTAAGAACAAAGGAAAGAAGTAAGCTATGGGAGTTCGAAAAAAACAGATGGCCGAAAGAATAAAGGCCGAGAAAAAGCAGTTGGCGTTCGCTAAGTTGAACAACTGTCCGACATCACCTAGAAAAATGCGTCTGGTTGCCGATTTGATCAGGGGCGTAAAAGTGGAAAATGCTTTGGCAATTCTTAGGTTCAATCCAAAGGAGTCATCTCGTAAATTGGAAAAACTATTACTTTCCGCTTTGGCTAATTGGCAATCTAAGAATGAAGAAGCAAATGTTGAGGAGGCCGATCTTTTTGTGCAAGAAATTCGTGTTGATAGCGGAACTATGTTAAAGAGATTGCGTCCGGCCCCACAAGGTAGGGCACATAGAATCAGAAAACGTTCCAACCATGTAACAATGGTTTTGGGGTCTAAGAATAATACAGAAAGCTAGAATGGGACAGAAAACAAATCCGATAGGAAATCGTCTAGGAATTATCAGAGGATGGGAGTCCAACTGGTATGGTGGTAAAGATTACGGTGACAAACTAGCTGAAGATAGTAAGATACGTAAATATATTCATGCGCGTTTGGCAAAAGCCAGTGTATCACGTGTGATTATTGAGCGTACCTTAAAGTTGATTACGATTACAGTGACTACGGCCAGACCGGGTATTATTATCGGTAAGGGCGGTCAAGAAGTCGATAAACTTAAGGAAGAGCTTAAGAAAATCACCAACAAAGAGGTGCAGATCAATATTTATGAAATCAAGCGCCCAGAGGTTGATGCCAATTTGGTGGCCGCAAGTATCGCACGTCAAATCGAAAGTAGAATCTCTTTTCGAAGGGCGATAAAAATGGCAATCGCTGCAGCAATGCGAATGAATGCCGAGGGAATAAAAGTGAAGATTTCCGGTCGATTGAACGGAGCTGAAATGGCGCGTTCCGAGTCCTATAAAGACGGTCGTATCCCATTGTCAACTTTCAGGGCAGATATAGATTATGCTCTGCATGAAGCGCAGACTACCTATGGGAAATTGGGTATCAAGGTGTGGATTATGAAGGGTGAAGTGTATGGTAAAAGAGATTTGTCGCCATTGGTGGGTATGACCAAAGGTCAGGGCGGTAAAGGTGGAGATAAACGAGATGGTGCGCGAAAGCCACGTCGTAGAAAGTAATTTTTTAAAGAAGTAAGCAATGTTACAGCCAAAAAGAACCAAGTTTCGAAAGATGCAGAAAGGCCGCATGAAAGGTATTGCGGGCAGAGGTTTTCAATTGTCGAACGGAATGTTCGGTATCAAGACTTTGGATTCTAAATTTATAACATCACGTCAAATTGAAGCAGCACGTATCGCAGCTACGCGTTACATGAAAAGACAGGGGCAGCTCTGGATCAAAATTTTTCCGGACAAACCTATCACCAAAAAGCCTCTTGAGGTACGTATGGGTAAAGGTAAGGGTGCTCCCGAATATTTTGTAGCTGTTGTAACACCGGGTAGAATAATGTTCGAAGTAGCTGGTGTGCCTATGAATGTTGCGAAAGAGGCTTTACGCCTTGCGGCACAGAAACTCCCGGTACGAACAAAATTTATCGTTGCTCGTGACTATGTTGAAGAGATAATTTAAGGTGTATCATGAAAAATAAAGAAATCAAAGAATTGTCTGTCGAAGAGCTTGTAGAAAAGCTTGCTGAGTATAAAAAACAACATGCAGACCTTAAAATGGCACATTTTGTTACGCCGTTGGAGAATCCTCTTCAGATAAGAAAGGCAAGAAGAACGGTAGCTAGATTGGCAACAGAAATAACTAATAGGGAAAACCAATAATTGGTTCTGCTTTATGGAAGAAAAAAGAAACTTAAGAAAAGAGAGAGTAGGGGTCGTAACCAGTAACAAAATGGAAAAATCCATTGTTGTAGCAGAGGTAAAACGAGTGAAGCACCCTATGTACGGTAAGTTCGTTTTGAAGACGAAGAAATACGTCGCACACGATGAAAAGAACGACTGCAATGAAGGTGATACCGTGAAAATCATGGAGACCCGTCCTTTGAGCAAGACCAAATGTTGGAGACTGGTAGAAATCTTAGAAAGAGCTAAATAATTATGTTACAGCAAGAATCAAGGTTAAAGGTAGCCGACAATACTGGGGCAAAACAGGTTTTGACCATTCGAGTACTCGGTGGTACGAAACGAAGATATGCTTCTATAGGAGACAAAATAGTAGTTACCGTTAAGGAAGCCACACCGAATGGTGGTATTAAGAAAGGAGCTGTATCGACGGCCGTAGTGGTAAGAACGAAAAAAGAAGTAAGAAGACCTGATGGTTCTTACATCCGTTTTGATGACAATGCGTGTGTATTGTTGAATCCGACAGGTGAGATGAGAGGTACACGTGTCTTCGGTCCTGTTGCTCGTGAGCTTCGCGATAAGCAGTTTATGAAAATCGTTTCATTGGCCCCTGAGGTACTTTAATAAAGTTAGCGCATGAAAAAGTTGAAAATAAAGACAGGAGATACGGTTCGAATCATAGCTGGTGACCATAAAGGTACAGAAGGCAAAGTGATGACCGTTGACCGTGAAAAAAATAAGGCGATCGTAGAAGGTGCGAACATGGTTTCAAAACATGAGAAACCAAGTGCGCAGAACCCTCAAGGCGGAATCGTAAAAAAGGAAGCTGCTATCCATATATCAAATCTTTCGCTAATCGATGCCAAATCTGGTGAAGCGACAAGAGTAGGTTATGAAGTAAGAGACGGAAATAAAGTCCGGTTTTCTAAGAAATCCAATGAAGTAATATAGTTATGGCTTACGTTTCAAGGTTAAAGAAAGAGTATAACGAGCGCGTACTAATTGCGCTTAAAGAGGAGTTCGGTTACAAGAATGTAATGGAAGTGCCTAAGCTTAAGAAAATAGTCGTGAGTAGAGGCGTTGGTGCCGCTGTTGCGGATAAGAAGCTTATTGATCATGCGGTAGACGAGTTGTCCAATATTACTGGCCAAAGAGCGGTTCCCACGATGTCTAAAAAGGATGTTGCTGCATTTAAATTGCGTAAAGGAATGCCAATTGGTGCTAAAGTTACCCTTCGCGGTGAACGTATGTACGAATTTTTAGATCGATTGATTACAAGTGCTTTACCTCGTGTTAGAGATTTTCAAGGCATTCGAGCTACTGGATTTGACGGTCGCGGAAACTATAGCCTTGGCGTTACTGAACAAATAATTTTTCCTGAGATCAATATTGACAAGATCAATAGAATTGATGGAATGGATATTACTTTTGTTACTTCGGCTGATACCGATAAGGAAGCAAAATCATTATTAACAGAATTAGGATTACCTTTTAAAAAGAAATAGTATGGCTAAAGAATCAATGAAGGCCCGTGAGCGAAAAAGGGAAAGGACCGTAGCTAAATATGCTGAGAAAAGAAAAGCTTTGAAAGAGGCCGGAGATTACGAAGCACTACAGAAATTGCCGCGTAACGCTTCTCCCGTTCGTATGCACAACCGCTGTAAATTGACCGGAAGACCAAAAGGTTACATGAGAACTTTCGGTGTTTCAAGGGTAATGTTCAGAGAAATGGCCAATCAAGGATTGATTCCCGGAGTTAAGAAAGCCAGCTGGTAAGATAAAATAGAATAACTGGTTTCAGGTTTAGCAATGTTGCTAAAAACCGTCACCGAATATAATAAAAATGGTTACAGATACTATAGCAGATTATTTAACAAGACTTAGAAACGCAAGTAGTGCGGGGCATAGGGTAGTTGAAATTCCTGCTTCCAAAGTAAAGAAAGAGATAACTAAAATATTGTTCGATCAGGGCTATATCTTGAGTTATAAGTTCGTGGAAGACAAAGTGCAAGGCTCTATAAAAATTGCTTTGAAATATGATAAGGCTACAAAGGAGCCGGTCATAAAAAAAATACAACGAATCAGCAAGCCTGGTTTGCGTAAGTATGCGGGATTTGATGATTTGCCAAGGGTATTGAATGGTTTGGGTGTCGCAATAGTATCAACCTCTCATGGGGTGATGACCAGCAAGCAAGCGAAAAATGAGAATGTAGGTGGCGAAGTGCTTTGCTACGTATATTAATCAGAATAAAGTATTAAGAAATGTCAAGAATAGGTAATAATCCGGTTGCGATTCCTGAGGGAGTGACGGTCGAGGTGAAGGATAACGAGGTTATCGTTAAAGGCAAGTTGGGCGAGCTTACTCAAGAATATTCCGCTGTTGAAATAAAAATAGAGGATAATCAGGTTTGGGTAACAAGACCATCAGATTCTAAAGATCACAAGGCTAAACATGGTCTTTATCGATCGTTGGTAAGAAATATGATCGAAGGGGTTTCTAAAGGATGGACGAAAGAATTGGAGTTGGTAGGGGTAGGATACCGTGCCACCAACCAAGGACAAAAACTAGAATTAGCTTTGGGCTTTTCTCACAATATCGTGATAGATTTGGCTCCTGAAGTAAAAATCGAGACTGCATCCGTAAAAGGAAAAAATCCGATTATAAAATTGACATCCCACGACAAACAATTGGTCGGTCAAATAGCCGCCAAGATACGTTCCTTCAGAAAACCAGAGCCTTATAAAGGAAAAGGAATCAAGTTTGTCGGCGAAGAGTTACGAAGAAAAGCAGGTAAATCAGCTTAATAGCATATCATGGCATTATCAACACGCGAAAGAAAACAAAGAATACGTAGAAGAATCAGAAAAGTTTCTTCCGGTACCGGCGCAAGACCGAGACTGTCCATTTTTAGGAGTAATAGTGAAATTTACGCCCAAGTTATCGATGATACCAAAGGAACTACTTTGGTCGCGGTATCTTCTAGGGACAAAGAATTTGCTAAGACAAAAGGAACAAAGAGTGAAGTGTCCAACACTGTAGGAAAGGCGATTGCCGAAAAATGCAAGAAGGCCGGTATCGATAAAGTTGCTTTTGATCGGGGCGGTAACCTATACCATGGTAGAGTGAAATCATTGGCCGACGGGGCACGCGAAGCAGGATTAAATTTTTAAATAAGACTATGTACCAGAAATATAAGAACGTAGAGACAGTTAAGCCCGGCGGTTTAGATTTAAAAGATAAATTGGTCGGTATACAACGTGTGACCAAGGTAACCAAGGGTGGTAGGGCGTTTGGCTTTTCTGCCATTGTTGTGGTAGGTGATGAAAATGGTGTAGTAGGTAGTGGTCTAGGTAAATCTAAAGAGGTTGCAACGGCTATTGCCAAGGCGATTGAAGATGCCAAGAAAAACCTTATTCGCATTCCTCTAATCAAAGGCACGTTGCCTCATGAACAAAAAGGTAAATACGGCGGTGCACGGGTTTATGTTCAACCTGCATCACAAGGTACAGGTGTAATAGCTGGTGGAGCGGTAAGAGCGGTACTAGAATCCGTTGGGGTTCAAGATGTACTTTCAAAATCACAAGGTTCTTCGAACCCACACAATGTTGTTAAGGCTACTTTTGATGCATTGTTACAACTTAGGGATGCAGGTACGGTTGCCAAGCAGAGGGGCGTTTCTTTGGAAAAAGTCTTTAAAGGATAACGTAACAGGCTAACGACTAACGACAAGAAAATATGGCGAATAAAATACAGGTTAAGCAGCTAAAAAGTAGTATCAAGAGACCACAGAACCAGAAACGTACTTTAACGGCGCTTGGTTTAAGAAAGATAGGTCAGGTCGTTGAGCACGATGCCACGCCGAACATTCTTGGTATGATAGATAAAGTTAAACATTTGGTTTCCACACAGGAAGCTTAATATAGCATAGTACAATGAATTTAAGCAATCTTAAACCTGCATCAGGTTCAACGAACAGAGCGGGAAAAAGAATCGGTAGAGGTCAAGGTTCCGGTAAAGGAGGAACTGCCACACGAGGACATAAAGGAGCAAAATCGAGATCCGGTTATTCAAAGAAAATTGGTTTTGAAGGTGGTCAAATGCCTCTTCAGCGTCGTGTGCCCAAGTTCGGTTTTACTAACATTAACCGTGTTGAGTATAAAGGTGTCAATTTAGACAGGCTACAAGAATTGGTCGATAACAAAAACGTCAAAGATGCGATTACCTTAGAAACGCTTGTCGATAACGGGTTGGCCAAGAAAAAAGATTTAGTAAAAATATTGGGAGGTGGTGAATTAAAGGCTTCCCTAAAAATTTCTGTTCATAAATTTACGGCAAGTGCCAAAGCGGCCATTGAAGCTGCTGGAGGAGAAGCAATAAATTTATAAGCATACCGGACTATGAAGAAATTTTTCGAGACCATATCCAATATTTGGAAGATTGAAGAACTAAGGAACAGAATTATTCTGACCCTCGGTCTTTTGTTGGTATACCGTTTTGGGTGCCAGATTGTTCTTCCGGGTATTGATACTTCACAATTAGGTCAATTGGCTTCAGGTACAGATTCAGGTATTCTTGGCCTTTTGAATGCGTTTACAGGAGGAGCTTTTGCCAATGCTTCAATATTTGCATTGGGTATAATGCCTTATATCTCGGCATCCATCGTGGTGCAGCTGATGAGTATAGCTATACCTTATCTGCAGAAACTTGATAAGGAAGGTGAAAGTGGTAGAAAGACAAAAAACCAGATTACCCGATGGTTGACCATCGGTATTTGTATTGTACAGGCGCCAGCCTATTTGTATAGCCTTTCCACCGCCTTTGGTGTGCCGGATAGCGCTTTTTTAATGGGTCAAGGTCTTAATTTTATGGTGCCCTCCGTATTAATTTTGGTGACGGGCTGTGTTTTTGCCATGTGGTTGGGAGAAAAAATTACCGATAAAGGTATTGGGAATGGAATTTCCCTTTTAATTATGATCGGTATTATCGCAACCATGCCACAGTCGTTTGTTCAAGAATTTGTTTCTCGAACGGTTAACAATAACGGTGGGTTGATGTTCATATTGATAGAAGTTATCCTTTGGTTCTTGGTTATTTTAGCTAGTGTGCTATTGGTGATGGCAACAAGACAGATACCAGTTCAATATGCCAGAAGAACTGCTTCGGGGGGATATGAAAAGAATATTATGGGGTCACGACAGTACATCCCATTAAAGTTGAATGCATCAGGGGTTATGCCTATAATCTTTGCACAGGCTATTATGTTTGCGCCAAGTTTAATCGGTAAGACCTTTAACAATACGTCCGTTGGGCAATGGATGGAAGTTCAGTTCCAAGATATTTTCGGTCTAGCTTACAACATTTTGTTTGGTGTATTGATTGTCATCTTTACCTACTTCTATACGGCGATTACCGTACCGACAAATAAAATGGCGGACGATTTGAAGCGAAGTGGTGGATTTATCCCGGGAATAAGACCAGGTAAAGAAACAGGTGATTTTTTGGATAAAATAATGTCTTTGATAACCTTGCCAGGTTCTATATTCTTGGCACTGTTGGCGGTATTGCCGGCAATAGTGGTTAAGGTCATGGATATACAGGCAGGATGGGCCTTGTTTTATGGTGGAACATCACTTTTAATTATGGTGGGTGTGGCCATTGATACGGTACAGCAGGTAAATGCTTATCTATTGAATAGACATTATGACGGATTGATGAAATCTGGAAAAAACAGAAAAGTAGCATAAGTATGGCTAAACAAGCAGCAATAGAACAAGATGGATCTATAATCGAAGCATTGTCGAATGCAATGTTCCGTGTAGAATTGGAAAACGGGCACGTGGTAACCGCTCATATTTCTGGAAAGATGCGCATGCATTACATCAAGTTGCTACCTGGGGATAAGGTAAAACTGGAAATGAGTCCATATGATCTATCCAAGGCGAGAATCACATACCGATATTAAGTTAATACGATAGAAAGATAGCACGATGAAAGTTAGAGCATCAGTTAAGAAAAGAAGTGCCGACTGCAAGATTGTACGCAGAAAAGGTACGTTGTACGTAATCAACAAAAAGAATCCTAGATTTAAACAAAGACAAGGATAGTTATGGCGAGAATTGCAGGTATAGACATACCAAAACAGAAAAGAGGCGTAATTGCATTGACTTATATATTCGGCATTGGCAGAAGTAGGTCAAAAGAAATTTTGGAAATAGCCAAGGTTAGCGAAGATACCAAGGTGTCTGATTGGAACGATGATGAAATCGGCAGAATCAGAGAAGCTGTATCGTCGTTTACAATCGAAGGTGAGCTACGTTCTGAAACGCAATTGAACATAAAACGTTTGATGGATATCGGTTGTTACCGAGGTATTCGTCACAGATCTGGTCTTCCACTTCGCGGTCAACGTACAAAGAACAACTCTAGGACAAGAAAAGGAAAAAGAAAAACGGTTGCCAACAAGAAGAAAGCAACTAAATAATAAATAGGATTATGGCAAAGGCAACTACAAAATCAGGTGCAAAAGCGGCCAAAAAACGCAAAGTTATTGTTGACTCGGTCGGCGAGGCACACGTAACGGCATCTTTCAACAATATTATCATATCCTTGACCAACAAAAAAGGAGATGTCATTTCTTGGTCATCTGCTGGAAAAATGGGATTCAGGGGCTCTAAAAAGAATACGCCATATGCTGCTCAGGTAGCCGCTGAAGAGTGTTCCAAAACTGCTCATGAAGCTGGTTTGAGAAAAGTTAAGGTATACGTTAAAGGGCCGGGTAACGGTCGGGAATCTGCAATACGGGCCGTGCATAATTCGGGTATCGAGGTAACTGAAATTATCGATGTTACGCCACAGCCGCACAACGGTTGCAGACCTCCTAAAAGAAGAAGAGTTTAATTATTCACTATAGATTTACACAGGAGACGTAGTTAACGATTATCGA
>CAZRIE010000141.1:0-10145 GCA_964600075.1 uncultured Flavobacteriaceae bacterium | reverse complement strand
GGAGCAATTTGCAAGGAGAAAACAGAAAGTTTTTTTAGAAAAATAAAAAGGTAACATTGCCTAAACTCCATAGCTGCCACAAGGGCCGCAGCAGCGCCGTTTAGCTTAGCGTTATAATTATTTCAATCCAATTAACCTCTCCAATCCTGCCCGGCCGAACGATAAGTCTTTAAAACCTGAAACCCAACAGCATAATGTGCCTGTAGCGAGCGCGTATTTTTGGCATCGACCTCTGTTATAATGGTATCGAAATCGGGGCATATGGAAACCTGCATGGTTTTATACAATTTTCGAAAAATATCTTTTTTACTTAGTTTTTTCGCTTTAATATTTTGATGAATTCCTTTCGTGGCATTTCTTCCGCACCGAGACTGGCCAAATGTTCCGTATACAATTGGCAGTCGATCATAGTATAATCTTTCCGCTCCAATTCTTGGGCTAATTGTATAAAAGCAAATTTTGAAGCATTACTGACCGTACTGAACATGCTCTCTCCACAAAATACATGTCCAAGATCTATGCCGTAAAGTCCGCCGACTAGAGTATCGTTTTCCCAAACCTCGTACGATTTGGCAATGCCTTTTTTATGCAATGCCATATAGGCCCTTCTCATGTTCTCGGTAATCCAAGTACCTTGTTGTTCTTTTCTAACGATATACGAACACTGATCGATTACACTTTCAAAGCAGCTGTTTTTTGTCAAACGGAATTGCCCGCTTTTTATAACCTTTCGCATACTCTTTGAAATCTTAATATTCTTCGGAAACAAGACCATTCGTTGAGGTGGACTCCACCACAAAATCATGGAATCATCATTGAACCAAGGGAAGATTCCATTGGTATAAGCTAGCAAAAGCCTTTCTATAGATAGATCGCCACCTACGGCCAAAAGCCCTTCGGCATTTGCATTTTCTACCTCTGGAAATTCTAGCGCGTAGGTTAAAAAGAAAATAGCATTATGTTGCGAATTCTTTTTCATCTCAAAAAATTAAAAGCCCCATAATATAGAATACACTTCCAACAATCATGAACAAAAGGGTATAGCGCAAGGTTTTCTTAGCCTCCAGTTTTGTTATTCCCAATTGTTGTCATTGCCCAGCGGTTCGTTCTCAAAGGTAAATAGCAAGGCCAGCGCTGTGGTCAAAAACGTAAGAAGTACCGCAATACTAAAAGGTGATGGCGTACCTATTAAAAAGTTGCTCAATGGCAGGAGTCAGGTTCATTACCTGAAAGTAATGAAAAACTGAACGAGACGAAAAGCCCTATCAGAATCTTAAAACCTGATAGGACTAGAAGTCGATAACTTGTATGATGGCAGGATTTCCGCCTCAGCGGGAATATCAAATAAATATTTTTCTAAAACGGCAGATCGTCGTGCTCTTCTTCGTTCAAGTTATCTGCGGGAGCGAAAGCTTCTGCAGGTGGTACCGGAGGCATATTTCCAGAACCTTGCTCAGGTTGAAGATTTTCGATTCGCCAACCTTGAATGGAGTTAAAATACTTTACTTCGCCCTGTGGGTTTGTCCATTCACGACCTCTAACGTTGATGCTGATTTTCACGTCTTGGCCTACATTATAGCTGTTCAATAGGTCCGTTTTATCTTGTACGAATTCCACCATAATATGCTGTGGATATTGCTCTTCAGTGGTTATTACAATTTCTCTCTTTCTAAAACCGTTGTTCCCAAAGGTTTGGGTCTCTCCGATCATTTTTACTTTTCCTTGAATTTCCATGATTATGAATTATATGTGAACTAATTATTAAAGTTTTTAAAAGTAGTTTTAATCACTAAATCCACCTAAAAAAATAAGCACAAGTTATTAACGGTTATTAGCAATAATGTATAACGGAATTTAATACCCAACGATGTTTGGCCCCAAAGCTTATTTTGAACGAATTCCTATGTTTTTCACAAAACGGCGCAGAAATCAATCTCTTGGGAGGCCCAATACGTAGGTGCCCAGTTGCTTCCCTTTCTTCTTTTTGGCAATGCCTTTATCCCACTTATAATTATCCGTGCCAAGTCCGTTAAGCATTTCTTCAACATCTTTTTGGCTGTACATTCTCGGCATAGGGCCGCCCGAACCCGAGCCAAGATCTACAATAGGTGATAGCCCACGTGTTGCTAGCACCTGAGCGATAAGTGCGGCCAATACCTCGCTTATGCCCATCATTTTGTATAGCACAACAATTAAATTGGTCATACAGGTACGGAGCCAACTTGGGAACCAGCAGAAATCTTCAAATTCGAATAGTTGAATTCTTTTCATTTGGTTTTATTATGTACTCTATTTATAAACTGTAACATCAATCGAACAAACTATTGATATACTATTTTTTGACAATTTCATTATCAATCCTTATTACGCTAGTCTATTTACCAACAAAATCTTCCAAGCAGAATTTATATCATTATTTTTCAAATATTCCTGAGCCTTTAGCTCGAGTTGCCTTCGCTCTCCTCCACTGATAATAGACCGTATTTCCATGTGTGATGCTATAAAATCATCAACATCTTCCGAATCTGGTATTTTCTCCACATTGCCCAACCGGCCCAAATCGTTACCGGTAAGCACGTTACTCGACCGAATGTAATCGGGAATTTGGTCGATACCAATCCCCAAAGACGAAAGCGGTTTAGGCACCTCGAAAAGGCCCTCGTTAGCCCTACTGTACCAGTTACCCCCCATACGGGCAATTTGATCGATTTTATGCTGGTCGATACCTCCGTTTACATCTAGCACGTTTGGGTCGATATGGATTTTAACGACTTCTGAAAAAACCAAATTTCCTGCCCCGCTTTCTTTTCCAAGGGCCTCAACCTTTGTTACTTTACATTCGAATTGTACGGGAGATTCAGCTACACGATATGGTTTTACCAGGTCCGACCTCAACATGGTCAAACCTGCTTTTTTAAACTCGTTTTCTCCCTTGGCATATTCCGTGCTAGCCAAAGACATCTGTTGTACCATATCGTAGTTCACTATATTTATGACTACTTCACTCGTCAGCAATACATTTTGCAAAGTGTGTTTGGTCGAATTATCACGCACCCGTCGTGCAGGAGAAAAAATCAGGATCGGCGGCTTGGCGCTGAAGACATTGAAAAAGCTAAAAGGTGAGAGATTAGGCCTTCCCTTTTCATCGATTGTACTGGCAAATGCGATAGGCCTTGGCCCGACCGCGCCCAGTAGATAGCCATGTAGTTTTGCTGTCGCGACCTCGCCCGGAAGTACTGAAATCATTTCTTTCGCCATAAAATAAAGATACGAAATTTGCTTCCATTTCAGGCAACAGCTGTCTTGTCAACATACCATTTTTATGCTATTTACGTTATATTTGATGAGAACCTATTTGATGGAGCGAATCAGCTGTACGAACGGGCCGTAAAAGACAATCCGCTGAATGAATTTTAATCCTAAAAACAAAACCTCTAATTTTATTTTACTGATAGCCTCGTTTGTTATCGTAAGCCTTATTCTTTGGAACACCAATAGCTTTTTTAAAGAATTCAAGGAAGAAGGGCGCCTAAAAATGGAAATTTGGGCCACCGCGCAGTCGGAGTTTCAGCAATCTTCGGAAGATACCGATTTGGGTAACTTACACCTCAAGGTCTTTCAAAATAATACCTCGACCCCCATGATCTTGGTAAACAAAGACGGTTCGGTAAAGACCAATAACATGCCCCCGGAAAAGATTGCGGATTCTGTCTACATTCAAGATCGCATCCGGAAATTCAGGAATGAGAACACTCCGATATCTATCGACCAACAAGGCGAGCATTTAGCCACCTTATACTATGGAAACTCTGAGGTATTGAATAAATTGAAGTATTATCCTATCGCTCTATTACTCATTATCTTTCTCTTCGGAGCGGTTATTTTCTTTTTCTTCAAGACCAATAAGGCCTCAGAACAGAATAAACTGTGGGCGGGCATGGCCAAAGAGACCGCCCACCAAATCGGCACGCCTTTATCTTCACTTTTGGGATGGAACGAACTGCTCAGAGCTGAAGATATCAATCCTGAAATTACCAAAGAAATCGAAAAGGACATCTCTCGCTTGGAAACCATTACCGAACGGTTTTCGAAAATAGGCTCGTTGCCCAAACTCGATAAACGCGATATCGTTGAAGAGACTAAAGATGCTTATGAATACTTAAAACTTCGTAGTTCGAAACTAATTCATTTTTCGTTCGACTCGAAGGTCGAACCTACAAAAGTGCTTTTGAACCATTCACTCTATCACTGGACCATAGAAAACCTTGTTAAAAACGGTATCGATGCGATGAAAGGAAAGGGAGACATCGGAATAGAAATTCTGGCCGACGGAAAACATGTACATGTACAGGTTTCCGATACGGGTCATGGTATTCCGAAAAGTAATTTTCAGTCTATTTTCAATCCCGGTGTCACCTCGAAAAAAAGAGGCTGGGGATTAGGGCTTTCACTCGTTAAACGCATTGTGGAAGAATATCACAACGGAAAAATAAAGGTGCTTTCATCAAGCAAGGAAGGCACGGTGATGCAGGTCTCTTTGAAATTGCTTGATAAAGTTTAGAAGCAGTCATTTGTAATCTTTACCGTACTTTTTCATACATTACAGTATTATTTTTAGTTATTACAAATGGTAAAAGAAAAATTAGTGGTAATCAAGGAAGCCGACCTGACGAATAATTGTCCGGAATGCTTCAACCAAGATTTAAAGCTTTCTTTCTACCAGAAACATCGTTATGGCAAACTTTCCCATAAAATTACTAGTGAGGTAACCCATAAGATAATATGTAATAAATGTGATTCAAATATCTACCCAGTAAGTTGGACGGATGACATCGAACGTAGTTTCAAATATTACCAAAAGATGGTAAAACCGGAACGAAGCTCGTTAAAGTTCACTTCTCTGTTTTGGATACTGATACTTTTGCTGACTGCGGTAGTAGGCGCAGGAATTTACATCTTCTTGGAAGGCATCATCAAATTTTAGCCTTTATGGCCTCGGCAGTTGCCTCAAACTCTTCTTGAGTTAATGATACCTTGTGCAAAAAAGTAGCTTCTTTCATCTCGTTTAGGGGAATAAGGTGCACATGTACGTGTGGAACTTCCAAACCTATTACGGTCATACCAACTCGCTTGCAATCGATGGCCGATTCGATGGCCGCACCTACTTTTCTTGAAAAGGCCATTAGACCCATATAGGTAGCTTCATCTAGATCCATAATCTTATCGACTTCTTTTTTTGGGATACATAGCGTATGCCCCTTGGCATTGGGATTAATATCTAAAAAAGCGAAATAGTTATCGTCTTCCGTTAGCTTATAACATGGAATCTCGCCGTTGATAATTTTAGTGAAAATACTCGCCATTTTAAAAAGTTTATGGGTTTAGGCCAAAGTCTGTTATTGTCGATTAACCCCAAAGCCTCGAAGTTAGCTGCTTACGACCTTTTTGCCTTTTCTTTTCTTTTTTGTCTTGATTCCTTGTCAGGTTATAAAAACATAGCCGGTCGAACCGGATGTTTTTAACTTCTGGTAATCTCAAGAATATCAAATTTCAAAGTGCCATTTGGAACAGTTATCTCTGCGGTATCACCGACTTCTTTACCTAAAAGCCCTTTGCCGATGGGAGAATTTACTGAAATCTTTCCGGTTTTCAAATCTGCTTCGCTTTCAGCGACCAAAGTATATTTCATCTCCATACCGTTATTCTGGTTTTTTAGCTTTACCGTTGATAAGACCAAAACCTTCGAAGTATCTAATTGAGATTCATCTATCAAGCGCGCGTTAGAAAGAGTTTCTTCCATTTTAGAAATTCTCATTTCCAATAATCCCTGTGCTTCCTTGGCGGCATCATATTCCGCATTTTCAGAAAGATCACCTTTATCTCTGGCTTCACCAATGGCTTGTGAAGCTTTTGGGCGCTCGACATCCTTTAAATGGTTTAGATCTGCCCTTAATTTTTTTAGCCCTTCGGCAGTATAGTAAGATACGTTACTCATAATAGTTTCGTTTAAGAAATAGGTTCTAAGCCATTTAAACAGTATCAAAACAAATTCGGAGGTTAGAAAAGAGGCGTAAAGACAAAAGGAAAAAGTGCTTTTTGAATTTAAAAGTGATATCAAATCGCGTTTCTCTCGCTTTAACTCATATGTCGTGTGCTCTTAAAAACTTAAATCCGACAATCCGTTATACTAGTTGGTAGAACCGATACAATAATTAAATAAGAAAATCCTCTACCAAAACCGTAATATAATTGGCTTTTTTAGAGAGGATTTAACACAAATATACATAATTTTTACTCAATTTTGTTTCGAACAGTTTAAATAGATAAGGCCATATGCCACGTTTTTTGAGTCTTGTAGTCCTCGTTTTATTGCTCTCATGCGACAATGATTCGGGTAATCGCAATCCTTTTTTACAAGAGATCGGATTTCGGTTTGACATGAACCTGAATCTGCCTTTATACAGCCCTTTGACTAATTTGGGTAATGCCTTATATATCGATAGCCCGGGTATCGGCACCCGTGGTGTTTTTGTAATTAAATCGAATTTTGACCAATATCGTGCTTTTGAAGCCAGTTGCCCCAACCATGTGCCGAACGCATGTTCGACAATGAGCCTAAACGGACAGGTCGTTACTTGTTCTTGCGAAGACTATCAGTATAGTTTGTTTACGGGTCAACTATTGAACAGGCCCGATGATGGAGAGCGCTACTACGACCTGTTGGAGTATCGCGCTACGCAAAACGGCAACGTAGTGGTAGTTACGAATTAATATTTCAATTTACACACTTCCTAAAATCGAATCCATTACCCAACTGGTATGCAGCGCTGTTTTTCCGGTAGAGGGATGAGTTTTGCCACCGAACAAATGATCCTTCAAACTTTCTACATGAAACTGTTGCACGTGCTTCGGATGTTCAATAAACTCTTTTTGTTCCCCATTTTCATTGCGAAGATGGATTTCTTTCTCTTCAAAAATGGCAAAGGTTATTTTTCCTTTACTACCGAAAATTTCAACCAGATCTTCCCCTCTGTCACAACCGAAATTCCAGCTGCCTTCGCCAGTAATACCATTTGCGTGTAGCCAACTAGCAGTAAAGGCATCATTAGCCGTATATAGCCCTTGCTGGTTCAGTGCGAAGCCCGATACATTTTCGAAATCGCCCAACAAATAGGCAAAAAGGTCAAGGCCATGGCTTGCTAGGTCATCAAAATAACCCCCTGGGGCAACTTTGGCGTCGGTACGCCAATTGTATTCACCAGTCAAATCAACTTCGCTCGGTGGCTTACTCAAGAACCATCGAATGTGCCGTATATCGCCAATTTCTTTAGCTTCTAACCATTGTTTGATTTTCCAAAAACGAGGTAGCGATCGACGGTAATAGGAAACAAATAGCGGTATTTTTTTGTCCTCAAAAGCTTTGAAGACCTGTAAACTATCTCTGTAACTGGGTGCCATCGGCTTTTCAATACAGCAGGGTTTACCAGCCTCGGCCACTTTTAATGCATATGCCGCATGGCTGTCAGGTGGTGTGGCGATATACACGGCATCGATATCTTCATCAGCGATCAAATCATCTGCGTTAGAGTAATATTTGGGCACATTATGGCGTCGGGCATAATCGGCAGCTTTTTCAGCATCGCGGCGCATAACAGCTATTAGTTCAAAGCCCTCGGTGCTTTGATAGGGCGGGCCACTTTTTACTTCGGTTACGTCTCCGCAGCCAATGATACCCCAGCGGACGGGTTTTCGAGTTATATTTTCCATAGATAAAAAAAGATGGTTTTATCCTGAGAACAAAAGTAATGTGCTTTTGTTCTCAGGATTTTCGTGTTCTAAAGTTAATACTTTAAAACCGCACTGTAGCGCCCAATAAAAAGTTGGTGCCGGCCTGCGGATAGTAACCTGCACCTTCAAAAGTCTGTAAAGATCCCGAAGAATCGTCATCGAACGTAAAGAAATAGCCGTTAGACACGATATCCTCATTAAAAATATTATTTACAAGCCCCGAAAAGGTGATGCTTTTAATTATCGAGTCAAACTCAAGGGCATATTGAACGTTCAAATCTGATTGCGAATACGCCTCTAATGTCGAAACTTCAGAATCAATATTGCCCATATACTGTTTCCCAACATACTTTGAAAGCACTGAAATTTGAAAATTATCTACAGGCATATATGTAAATCGATTGCCAATAACGATATTGGGCGAGTAAGCAATATTGGTATTACCTAAATCTTGTAAAATTCCATCTCGCTGAAAGACAAAATCAATGTTCTTGTTCGTACTCAGCGCAATATTTGGATGCAATTGAAACTTACTACCGAAAAGAATATCGGCATCAAGTTCCAAACCGGCGCGATAACTATCTCCTACATTGGCTCTTAAGGGTGCCCCGACATCATTTAATTCTCCCGTAGTTACCAATTGGTCTTTATAGCCCATATAGTAAGCGTTCGTATTCAATTGAAAATTCGGAGAAACATAGCGCCATCCCAACTCGAAATCGTTCAATTTTTCTGGCTTGGGATTGCCACTTTCGTAATCGTTTCTATTGGGTTCACGATTCGCCACCGCATAGCTGAAATAGAAATTGTTGTTCACGTCTAGATCATAGACCACCCCGGCTTTTGGATTAAAGAAATTGAAGGTATCATCCACTGGACCCGTGTCTTCTCCATTTGCGCTATACCGAACAGTTCGATATTGAAGATCTCCGAAAAGACTCCATTTATCGTTCAGTGCATAGTTTGCCTTGGCGTAGATATTAAAGTCCGTCTTTTTTGAATCGTCATCATAATATCGATCTCGAATTTCACTGTTGGAGGCAAATCGCGCCCAAATGACTTCGCCGAAATGGCCACCTTCGTATTTGTTCCATCCACCGCCTAAAATGACACTCAATCCTTCTTTTCGATAATTAGCGGAAAAAACGGTACCAAAAAAATTATTGTCGAGCCATCGTCGGCGAATCAAATCTGTGGTATTTAGAGTATCCCCACTTACGATTAATTCGTTAAAACCATAGTCGGTAAAATCTTCATCTTCTTTGTATTGCTCAAAATACCCACGACCTCGTGTATAGTGTAATGCGACATTAGTGCTCCAGCTATTTGACAATTGTTCATTCCAAAGTAATTGCGCATGGTCTTGTTTGTAGTTATCGACCTCATTGTCATAGAATTGGGTGTTTCCAGCTTCATCTGTATAGATCCCTGCGGAATTGAAAGTCCGGTCATTTTTCAAGGTCTCGGCGTCGATGCCGTTCCAAGATTGATACGTGATTTCGTGGCCCCCGAAAAGCAAGGCTTTAATCAACGTATTGTCATCTTTATATGCCGCCTGCAAGAAATAGGATTCCAGTGCTGAGGATGCCCTATCGACGTAACCATCCGAGGTTATTCTCGAAAGTCTTCCCGAGACCTCGACATGGTCGTTCAAAAGGCCGGTACTGAACTTGATATTGTTTCTTAAGGTATTAAAACTGCCAAATGAAGAAGAAATTTGTCCGTATGCTTCTTCCGCTACCCCATCGGTCAAAAGATTTAAGCTAGCTCCAAAGGCACCGGCACCATTGGTAGAAGTACCCACCCCGCGCTGTAACTGCAAACTCTCGGTCGATGAGGCAAAATCGGGCATATTGACCCAGAACGTACCATGCGATTCCGAATCGTTATAGGGAATACCGTTAATAGTCACATTGACCCTTGTGGCATCACTGCCGCGAACGCGAATTCCGGTATACCCGACGCCGGCGCCCGCATCTGAAGTGGTCACCACACCCGGTAAAAAATTCATAAGAATAGGAATATCTTGACCCAGATTTCGGGGGGCAATGTCTTCTCTAGTGAGATTGGAAAAAGTAACGGGCGTTTCTTTGGTAACGCGAATGGCCTGTACCAAAACCTCATCGAGAACGACTTTCGTTCCTTCCAAAGAATCCGTTTGTGTTTCTTGAAATTGGGCCGATAGGCCCATGGTCAGCCAAAAAATGGCCAATGTTATGAATATAGTTTTCATCCGTAAAAAAATTACGAATAAAAGGGGCTATTATTCTAAGTTAAAAATAAGTTTTGTTCAATTAAGAACGGTAGATAATCCAAGTTGCACTGTAGTGCTATCCCTTGGCGGCATTACCCGCCCA
>CAZRIE010000140.1:0-10155 GCA_964600075.1 uncultured Flavobacteriaceae bacterium | reverse complement strand
CGAAAAGAAGATTGTGAGTAAATCAAAGAAAAGTGTTTGTTTATATAAGTTATTACCTCTTTCTGGGTAAGAGTAGCGAAATTCAAATACCGTCTGTGCGCATCGACGATTTTGTTCAAAGCCTCTTCCACCAATACGTCGTTCTCCCATATTTTAATGGCACCGATTACGGTTTGAGCGAATCGTAAAACCCCATTCTATTTCTATGTTGATTGAAAAGAACCAAGACCAAAGACGATTTAAAAACGTCAGAAGTCTTGGTTCTTGATTCTAGCAACTTAGGTCTATTTTTTTAAACCTTCCAACCGTCACGATAGGTGCGGCCAACGAACTGGTTGGCCTCCTCTAAATTGGTGATGCGCGTGTTTTCGCCGTCCCATAATAACTTTTTGCGGGCATAGAAGTCCATTTTTCCTTCGCTGTTCTCTTTTTGCAACATATAACTACGAATGGCCAAATTACCCATCAGCACGGTCTCGGTCATTGGCCCCGCATAATCGAACGAAGAAGTTAAACCTTTATGTTCATCACTACCGAAGCCCGCTTTACAGGCATCGACCCACTTACGTTGGTGACCGTATTCAGGTTCGTCCGTAGGTTCTGTTTCCGGACCGAAATCCGTAGTGCCATCGTTCAAATACAATTTCGGTGTCAACGGACTACTATCATTAATATTCGTAGAAATAATGCCTTTTTCGCCGATAATCAGCACGCCATTCTGACTGCCTGGACCGCCTATATCATTATTAGCAGGAATTATATCAGGATGTGAAGGACGGATTCCGCCATCGCTCCAAGTCATCTCTATTGGAGATTTTGATTTCTCGGTAGCGTCGAAGTGCAAAGTGATAAATGAGGAGGCGGGGCACCCTTCGGGGTTATAATCGGCGTTCCACATTTGAGAATATACCGAACCGACGCTACATTCCGCATCCTTAGGATATTTTAGGCCCAACGTACGGAACGGAATATCTATCAAATGACAGCCTACATCGCCTAGTGCACCTGTGCCATAATCCCACCAACCCCTCCAACTAAAGGGGTGTAGGTTGGGCACATAGGGTCTTTCGGGTGCTGGCCCCAACCAAAGGTTCCAATCGAGACTTTCAGGTTTTTGGCTAGGGTCAGGTTCTGCCATTGCGCCGCCTTGCGGCCAAACGGGGCGGTTCGTCCAAACTTGTACTTTTGACACGGCACCTATGGCATCGTCATCGATCCACTTTTGCACCATACCCAAAAGTGGGTTCGAGCCACCTTGATTACCCATTTGGCTTACTATATTTTTATCACGTGCCATTTGAGTGAGCATCCGCGCTTCTCGTATGTTATGCGTCATGGGTTTTTGTACGTATACATGTATTCCCCGTTCCATGGCATAGGCAGCTGCTGGGCCGTGAATGTGATCAGGAGTCGAAATTGTAACCGCGTCGATATTTTTTTTCTTATCCAACATTTCCCGATAATCAGCAAATAGTTTTGCCTTGGGAAAGTTTTCTACTGATTTCTTGGCAGAACCTGCAAAATCGACATCGCAAAGCGCTACCACTTTTTCACGACCTTTGACCGAGGCATTTAAAATATCGCTTGCCCCTTTGCCTCCCGCACCAATTGCCGCAAGATTCAAACGATCGCTCGGCGCTAGATAACCGACACCGCCAAGTACATGCCTTGGAACGATAAAAATAGAGGAGGCGATGGCCCCCTTTTTAAGAAACGAGCGGCGCGATGAAGCTGAAGGTTTTGCTTTTTTGTTTTTCATAAATGGTTCTTTAGAAGTATTAATGGAAAATTGTTGACTATAAAGTTACTAAAATAATAGAATCCCTCATGCAGATTTGAATTTCATAACGAAAAGCTAAAGTCTTACTAAATTTTTGTCGGTATGTAATGGTATTTCCTATATTTATTGCTTGTATTAGAAACCCCAAAAAACGAAAATGAAATCAATAGTTTACTTCATAGTATTTGCTGTAATGTTAACCGTTTATTCCTTCACCTATGCCCAAGAAGCTAATCCAATCGAGGGTAGTCAAGATCTTATCAATGACCAAGAAGACGGGCAACTGCATTCGGGTTTAGAAATAAAGCATTCCGGTATTAGTGAGCTCGAGGGTAGATGGGATCTTGTTATCGATCAAGAAGGTAAGCAATTGCCATCGTGGTTAGAGATACGCCATTCAGGTACCAGTACTCTAGTTGGGCGTTTCGTGTATGCCTCTGGCAGCGCACGACCGATTGCCGAAATTAAAATGAGGGACGATAAATTTAATTTCACGATTCCCCGTCAATGGGAGGATCAAGATAACAATATGGTATTTGAAGGCATGCAAGTTGGCGAAGGTCTAAAAGGCACTATGATTTTTACGGATGGGAAAACTTATAATTGGACTGCCGACCGTGCACCAAAAATTCCCTACACTGAAAACGCACAATGGGGCGAACCTATAGATCTTTTTAATGGTAAAGATTTAAGTGGATGGAAAGCCATGGGCGATAACCAATGGATAGTAGAAGGTGGTATTTTAAAAAGTCCTAAATCAGGAGCGAACTTGGTTACCGAAGAAAAGTTCACGGATTTTAAATTGCATGTGGAGTTCAAAGTACCACAAGGCAGCAATAGTGGGGTTTACCTTCGCGGACGTTACGAGGTGCAGATTGCCGACGATTTTGGCAGTGAACCCAGTAGTGTTTTGTTCGCGGGTATTTACGGCTTTTTGACTCCCAATGTAATGGCGGCCAACCCGGCCAGCGAATGGCAAACATATGATATTACACTCATTGGCCGACGGGTAACCGTTGTTGCTAATGGCATGACGGTAATCAGTGAACAGAACATTCCCGGCATCACAGGTGGAGCATTGGACAGCAAAGAAGGTGAGCCTGGGCCATTTTTTATTCAAGGTGACCATGGGCCCATTTCGTTTCGAAAGTTTGTGGTTACGCCAAGGGTGGATTAATTGTAGTTGATTTATAGACGGCTTGGGTCTAAAGTCGTGTATCTTAAGTAAGATGTTTTCGTCGGTAATCACATTAATTGATTCCCGCGTCCAACCCACCTCCGGAGGTCAGGCCTAAGTAACGTTGCATCGCAATTTCCACGGCTATTAAAACCTGTTTGGAAGTGCCACCGAGCAGTTCATTCAAGGAAACCTTGCCCCAATCTTTTTCAGTATTCCCAATTCTCTTAAATAATTGATGCCTCTAAAAATAAATTTGGGACAACCACAGTGTCTTTCGGTTAATTAAAAAAAAGCGGCAGTGGAAAATTATCAAATAAGAACGCAGCCCTAGGTATATTATACAGTGGGGAGAGTTGATAAGGATTAAGTTCTAGGTGATTCTAGCTTTTATGGCCACACCAATTGCAAACTGTCGGCTGGAGCTTAATTGTCTATCAGTTAACGACCTGACTTATTTTTTGCCGTATTATAAACTTCATTTACGCTGCGAATAGGTATTTTCATAAAATGATGCTCAATAAACTGCATATACTTCTCCCAATCATATACTTCTAGTCCGTGCACTCCCGAACGTACATGGTAACCAATTGAACTTTCAACAACGGGTTCGTTTATTGAAGGTTGCTCCGACGAAGTAAAAGCAACTTTTTCGCCATATAATCGGTAAGTTGGGGCTGCGTTATACGTTCCGATCCATTGTCCTTTTTGATCGGCCCATAAATCGTGCTGTGCATTACTTACATAAAGCGGTCTAGGCGCCAATGTAGCCAATAGGCTGTTCTGGTCGACCGGCATGTCGTGTACGTTGGCAGCGTAATTTTCAGCGTTGCGGCAGACCCAGGTGGGAAGATATTTGCACATGTTACCTAGTGTTTCCCCATATTCTCGACGCCAGATTGCATCACCTCCATGACCGGCAGTGGCCAAAATTGTCATAGCAAATCGTTGATCCATAACGGCTGCCCAAAGCGCAACCTTGCCACCGATAGAGCAACCTAATGCGGCCACCTGTCTTTTATTTACCTGCTCATCGGTTTCGAGGTAGTCCATTCCGGCACGCAATGCATAGGCCCAAATGGCAATCATGCCCCATTCATTTTCTTTGGTGAATAGTTGGCCTTCTTGAAAAAATAAATTTGTAATTCCCCCATTAACATGGCCTGCCTTATCACCATTATCATCGGCAAAAGCCCTATAATCTATGGTTGCCAAAGCAATTCCCCTGGTCATTAACTGGTGTAACGGCACACCGTTTTGGGTTCTCCCATAACTTTGCGGACTGTTTAAGTCAAGTCCTTTATTTTTTATATCACTTCCGGTAGCGAGTAAAATCACGGGGACTTTTTCTGACGACTTGTTGGGCACAAAAAGAACAAGCGGCATGGTAACCTTTCCAATAGTGTTATGGAATGTAATTTCAATGTCTTTTCTAGTACACAAGCCATTTAAAAGGGTTTTGTCTTCCGAAACGAGTTTAAAAGATTTTTTGATTTCACTTATCGGAGTAGGAACTTCTCCGAACATATTTTGTTCGAAGAAATTGGCGATTTCCGGTCTCCCTTTTTCTTCCCAATCTTTTACAGTTTCTATTTTCTCACCGTTAAAAGTGCTAAGTACATCGGGTAGAACATATTTGGGCACTTTTGATTCGTCGTAGTTTGCCTCTAAATATTTGCCCTTGTAGGTCTGTGCATTTCCAATTTGTTGGATAGCTACTAGAAATAGTAGCGTTAATAAATTGATTTTCAATTTCATCTGGAGTTGATTTTTTCATTTTCCACTTAAAACCTGTTTTTCTAAAATTTAAAATACCAATACATTGGTTTGTTTTAACCACTTAAGGTCATTAAATACTTTTCGATAGCAGAATTTGAAATATATTACTTTCTTTAACAATCGCTCATATTAATCCCAACAGCCAAACCTCCTTCGGAAGTCTCTTTATATTTCGAACTCATATCTTTTGCGGTGGCCCACATGGTCTCCACCACCTTGTCCAAAGGTACTTTGGCATCTTCGGGATCTGAACCCAATGCCAGCTCAGCGGCATTGATCGCCTTTATGGCACCCATACTATTGCGTTCAATACATGGTATCTGTACCAACCCACCAATAGGATCACAGGTTAGGCCTAAATGATGTTCCATGGCGATTTCGGCGGCCATTAAAACCTGCTCGGGTGTACCGCCCAAGAGTTCGGTAAGTGCGCCCGCGGCCATTGCTGATGAAACCCCGATTTCGGCCTGACAGCCGCCCATGGCCGCTGAAATGGTCGCTCCCTTTTTAAAAATACTGCCGATTTCGCCGGCTACAAAAAGAAATTGTTTGATGTGCCTAGTGTCTGCATTATGGTTTTCAATGACCAAATAATACATTAATACGGCAGGTATCACACCCGCACTTCCATTGGTAGGTGCTGTAACCACACGCCCCAACGAGGCATTGACTTCATTGACGGCCAAGGCAAAGCAACTAACCCATTTAAGAATTTGCCGGAACTTTACTTCGGTACTTCGAATGGCCTCCAACCATTCCCGGGGCGTTGCATATGAGGCCTTATCTCCTAATAGATTTTTGTTCAAATCAAAAGCGCGGCGATGTACGTTGAGTCCACCGGGGAGCTTGCCTTCGGTATGGCAACCGATATACATACATTCCAACATTGTACTCCAAACTTTGAGAATCTCCTCATCGATTTTCGAATCGGCGCGTAACGAACGCTCGTTCTCCAAAACGATTTCAGAAATCGATTTTTTTTGCTCCTTACAGAAGACAAGGAGTTCCGTTCCTTTTTGAATGGGAAAGGGAAAACTACTAAAGATGGCAAGGTTGCGTTTGGCATTTTTACGTTCCTTTACAACTACGAATCCACCACCAATTGAGTAGTAGGTGTTCGATTTCTTTTTTCCTGATTTTAGGGTCGCTTCAAATTGTAGTCCGTTGGCATGGAATTCCAAAAATTTTCTATGGAAAAGGATGTCCTTTTTTGGGTCGAACGATAGTTGGACTTCATTGCCAAAATTTAGGCTGTTGGTTTCTTGAATTATATTGATGATAGCATGGATATCTTTTACAGGTATTTCAACTGGGTCTGCGCCTGAAAGTCCGAGCATTACCGCGAAGTCAGTAGCATGGCCTTTTCCTGTTAAAGAAAGCGAACCGAACATATGCACCTTGATTCCGTTAACTTCTTTGAAAAGGTTGGCTGATTTCAGTTCGGAAATCCATCTTTCGGCAGCCCGCCAGGGCCCTAAAGTATGGGAGCTAGAAGGCCCAACACCAATTTTTAGCATGTCGAAGATACTTATAGATTCCATACGTAGTATGTACTTTGAATTAGTTGATGTGAAGTTACGGAGTTTGCGTATGCCCAAGAATTTACAGCATGGAAAAGTTTTAGTTTTCAAATTTTAGGGTGATCCTAAGACCTGAAACCTGCTTCACCCCTCAGGCGACAGAAACGTAAAATTTCAAACATTGAGTTGAAACGCCATTTTTTGGGCAGTTATTGCGAGTTCTGTAGCCAAAAAACAATGGTCTTGCGTCATGGCCGTTTCAGTACGATTGACCACATCGCTTACCAACTGTTCGCCATAGGGCATATGCACATTGCTACAGTCAAAATATTTTGTTTCCTTTTGGTTGACGAGAAATAAATGATTTCCACCTTCACGACCTGCAATATCAACATACTTTCGCATTTCTATATAGCCCTCGGTACCTAGAATAAAAGTTCGCCCATCGCCCCATGTCCCTAGACCTTCTGGAGTAAACCAATCGATACGGATATAACCCGTAGCATGCTTGCTGCGGATGCTCATATCCCCAAAATCTTGATACTCCGGATAGTCGGGAATATTAAAATTGCCTGTTTGGGCAAAACTGACTTCAGCTTGTTTAGAGTTTGTGTAATACAAAAACTGATCACATTGATGCGAACCTATGTCACATAGGATACCACCGGCCTTTTCTGGATAAAAAAACCAATCAGGGCGGCTCTCAGGCCTCATACGGTGCGGTCCCAAGCCTATTAGCTGAACCACCTTGCCGATAGCACCTGCTTGCACCAGTTCTCCCGCCTTTATCGAGGCAGGGTTCGCCAATCGCTCGCTATATTTAATGGAATAAATACGATTGGTCTCCGCCTGTACTTTTTTCACGGCATTAAATTGTTCATGTGTAACAATACCGGGCTTATCTGCCATATAATCTTTACCGGCTTGCATAACACGAATGCCAAGTGGGGCACGTTCAATAGGAATACCGGCACTTGCTACTAGTTGTATGGAGCTGTCTTCAATAATCTCTGCCTCGTTTTTGGCGACTTTTACATCAGGATATTGCTTGGTAAAATTTTGTAACAGTTCGGGCTCTTTGGCATATACGGCCACTAGGGTTCCACCTCCCTCTAAAAGTGAGTTCACCATACCGTAGATATGGCCATGATTGAGCCCTATAACAGAGAATCGTATGGCGTCTTTTGGGGTAAGGCGTTTTTGAGCGGGTAGTATAATTTCTTCTGGTCGCTCTGTTGAATGTAAGTCGGCCCCGAACATATGAAAAGGTACCATGGATGCCGAAGCCATTCCTGCAGCCGAGGAAAGTCCTTTGGTTAGAAAATTACGTCTGTTCAATTTCATAAGTGCTATTCGTTTTAGTTGTTATTTTATGTTGTCATGAAAATTATGAAAAATAAACGGACTTCGGTAGTAATAGAAAACAGGTCTTTAGCCTATATCGATTACGCCTTACTCTATTTTAAGCGATACCGATCCTTAAAATCCTATATTAAAATGGGAATTCTAGATGGTCATAGTCAATAAAAATATTTTTATAACTCGTTGTATATTTTGAATTGATTCCCCCCATTTTGCCCCAACCATGAAGGGTGAATCGCGGAAAGCTTCCTTTCATCCTTTAGGAGCGGAGGCAAAAAAGGAAGATTTCGGTTAAATTCGATCCCTTTTGATGAAAACGCACAACGGGCCGAATATTCATTTCAAATATAAGAATCTAGCGCTATGAATATAAGAGCTTTACAATTTCAAAATGACATCCTGTCAGTTTTTATGGCTTGGCATATTGTTTGACATTCTGTAAGAGATTGTAAAAAAATAAGCACTAATTTTTAAAACATATAGAATGAGCAAAATTATAGGTATAGATTTGGGTACGACCAACTCCTGTGTTTCCGTAATGGAAGGTAATGAGCCAGTGGTAATCCCTAATTCAGAAGGAAAACGTACTACACCATCTGTAATCGCTTTTGTAGAAGGCGGTGAAATAAAGGTTGGTGATCCAGCAAAGAGACAGGCAGTTACCAATCCGGAAAAAACGATATATTCCATAAAAAGATTTATGGGGAACAAATATTCCGAATCTAAAAAAGAAGCGGAACGCGTACCCTATAAGGTAGTAAAGGGTGATAATGACACTCCACGAGTAGATATCGATGGCCGTATGTATACGCCTCAAGAATTATCTGCCATGATTCTTCAAAAAATGAAGAAAACTGCTGAAGATTATTTGGGACAAGATGTGACTAGAGCAGTCATTACCGTTCCCGCTTACTTTAATGACTCACAGCGTCAGGCGACGAAAGAAGCTGGCGAAATTGCAGGACTTACCGTTGAGCGCATTATCAACGAACCTACGGCAGCATCTTTGGCCTATGGTATGGACAAGAAAGATACCGACCAGAAAATAGTTGTTTTTGACTTTGGTGGTGGTACACATGATGTTTCTATACTCGAATTGGGTGATGGTGTTTTCGAAGTTCTTTCTACCGATGGTGATACCCATTTGGGTGGTGACGATGTTGACCAAAAGATTATTGATTGGTTGGCAGAAGAATTCAAAAAAGACGAAAGTATAGATTTGCGAAAAGACGCAATGGCCTTACAGCGTTTACGTGAAGCGGCCGAGAAAGCGAAAATCGAGTTATCATCTTCGGCACAGACCGAAATCAACTTGCCTTACGTTACCGCTACGGCTACAGGACCAAAACACTTGGTGCGTACCTTGACAAGAGCTAAATTCGAGCAATTAATCGAAGATTTGGTAAAACGAACCATCGACCCTTGTCAGACTGCATTAAAAGCAGCTGGTTTGTCAAAAAGCGATATCAATGAGATTATCTTGGTTGGTGGATCGACAAGAATACCTGCCGTACAGGAGGCCGTTGAGAAGTTCTTCGGAAAGAAACCTTCGAAAGGGGTAAACCCCGACGAAGTTGTAGCCGTCGGTGCCGGAATTCAAGGCGGTGTATTGACTGGAGATGTAAAAGATGTATTGTTATTGGATGTTACACCACTTTCCTTAGGTATCGAAACCATGGGAAGCGTAATGACCAAGTTAATCGATGCGAACACCACAATCCCCACTAAGAAATCACAGGTGTTTTCTACCGCAGCTGATAATCAGCCTTCAGTTGAAATTCATGTGCTGCAAGGTGAACGCCCAATGGCAAATGACAATAAAACAATCGGACGTTTCCATTTGGATGGTATTCCACCTTCACAGCGTGGTACACCTCAAATCGAAGTAACTTTTGATATCGATGCCAACGGAATCATTAAAGTTTCCGCTACTGATAAAGCGACCAATAAAACGCAAGATATCAGAATCGAAGCTTCTTCCGGATTGACCGATGAGGAAATTCAAAAGATGAAAGCAGAGGCGGAAGCCAATGCAGAATCTGACAAAAAATCGAAGGAAACAGCAGATAAGTTGAACGAGGCAGACAGTATGATTTTCCAGACTGAGAAGCAATTGAAAGAATTTGGGGATAAACTCTCCGATGATAAGAAAAAACCTATCGAAGATGGTTTAGAAGAGCTGAAAAAGGCCTACGAAAGCAAAGACTTGGCTGTAATCACTCCAGCTTTAGATAAAATCAACGAAGCGTGGAAAGTAGCTTCCGAAGAGATGTACAAGGCCCAGGCCGAATCACAGCAAGCCGGTGAACCGTCTACAAACGGAGAAGAAACCGCTAACGCAGATGCTAAGGAAGGTGATAATGTAGAAGATGTTGACTTCGAGGAAGTGAAGTAATTCTTTACTGAATAATTATAGTAAACCCCAAGATGTTCAATGTCTTGGGGTTTTTATGTTTTGGAAGGTAGTTTCTTAAGTTTTCCAACCTTTTCAAAAGGCGGTAGCTACAGCCAACCAGTCCCAACCTACCTTTTCAATA
>CAZRIE010000139.1:0-10329 GCA_964600075.1 uncultured Flavobacteriaceae bacterium | reverse complement strand
AGGTCTACGCTAAATTAGTACCTTGCTTAACCGGACACTAGTGATAAGATTACTACATTTAATGAAAATATGCGATTAGATGAGGGTTTTCGACAAGAGGCATTCCAAAATTACCCTGTGGTTCATTTTATTTTGGATGGCTGCGATTTCTTTTTTAGTTTTCATTAGGTATTTAGGCCATTCTTCAGAAATATCTAATCCTATAGATCCGGATACCCCACTGGAAATTGCGCTTTTTTTCAGAATGGCGATTTTAGGGGGCATACTCATTGGTATATCCTTTGGGTTTTTAGAAATTTTGTTTGAAAAAAGAAGGTTTCAGGCGTTGAATTATGGGCAACTGATACTGACCAAAAGCATGATATATGTCTTTATTTTTGTGGTGGTAATGGCCATCTTAAATATTCGCAACCAGCAACTAAGTTTAGGCTATTTTGATTTTCTGATATGGAAGGACAGTTTTTTCAGTCCCAGACTATTGATACCCATATCGTATTTGGCCGTAGCCAGTATTTTACTGAACTTTATGAAAGAAGTTAGCCTAAAGTTTGGGCAAGGCAATCTTTGGAAAATGCTTATAGGCAAGTTTCATCGGCCGCAAGAAGAAGTGCGGATCTTAATGTTTTTAGACCTTCGAGCATCTACCACAATCGCCGAAAAATTGGGGCACTTAAAATACAGCCAACTCATTCAGGATTGCTTTAACGATTTGGCCGTCGTTCGGAAACAGGAGGCAGAGATATATCAATACGTAGGGGACGAAGCGGTTTTATCATGGAGCGCGGTCAATGGCCTCAGGAACAATAATTGTATCAATGCTTATTATGCCTTCAGTGACACTTTGAATCGAAGATCCGATTATTACCTAAAAAAGTATGGATTGGTACCTTTTTTTAAGGCGGGTATGAACATAGGCAAAGTAACAATTGCAGAAGTCGGCCAAATAAAAAAAGAAATCGCTTTTCATGGTGACACCATCAATACAGCAGCTAGAATTCAAGGAAAGTGCAATGAATTGGGTAGCGAGCTTTTGATTTCAGAAACATTGGAGCAGCAACTTAACGATAACGGCCAGTTTAAGCACACCATCATTGGAAAAATAGCCTTAAAAGGAAAACAAGAAGAAATCAATATCTATTCGGTGGGGCGAGCAAATGAATCAAACCAATATTGAATGTTTGTTAAATGAAACAATTACGTCTACCAATCTTTACGTCCAAAATAAAGATATATAATCTAAGAATAGTGCCTGCCTGCCCTGTTTATGATGATAGCATAGATTTCAAAAAGCAATTTGAAACGGTATATGGAAAGCAACCGCTTTCTAGATCAAAACCTCATATTACTATTGCAACTTTCAAAATGAATTCAAAATACTTTGACTTTTTAATACAAGCATTTAGTCAATTATCCAGTACTAAGAAATTCAAATTAGATATAGGAGGGTTCGGTATAATTGAGAATTCCAATGAATTATACCTAAAAGTAACTAAGACTGAAGAACTTGAAGGTGTGCATAAAAACGTCCAAACCTTCTACGATGATAATCTTGTAGGAAAGCTGAAATCATTGAAGATCTCAGATTCTCCGCATATAACTATTTCCAAAACTACCGGAAATAAAATGCTATACAAAAGTTTAGCGCATTTTCAGAAAACTGCTTATTCAAAGCAGATTGAAGTAGATTGTTTGACAATAGTTTCGAGGTCTAAGTATAAAACTTGGGATTGGGACCATCAGATTAAACTTTCTTGATTACCCGCCAGTAACCAACAGCTTTCATGAATACCTTAAAAGTAACTAAAACGACACAAACCAAGAATATTTGGAATGAGCGTAATAATATCCTTGTGGGAAACGATGGAATTATTGTAAATTCATGCAAATCTTAATCTGATTACAAAATGAGGTACCTACGAATTATTTATCTTTTCATACTCGCTTTGGTAATGGCTTGTAATTCTAGTACAAAAGAAAAAAAAGAAGGAAAAACCCTGGCTGACAAGAATATTCCCAAGGTAGTTACCGCCGATATAGAGGCGGGCATTAAAGCTAATATCGCCAAAAAGGTAGAAGAAGGAGGTGGGTATTTTAATATGACCAGCGAAGGAAAAGAATATCGCTTTCAATTGGTACGTGTACATACCGAATACCTTTCAAATTTGGGTCCTCGACGTCATTTTGCATGTGTAGATTTGGCCGATGTCAGTGGCGATGTTTATGATGTAGATTTTTTCCTAGAAGGAGACCCGGGTAACATGAAAGTTACCGAAACGACTCTTCATAAGCTAAATGGTAAGCCTTTTTATAGCTGGAAACAACGTGATGATAAGACCTGGTATAAATTACCGATAGAAAACGCAACATCAGATTTGCTCGGAATTATCGAAGGAGAGGACAAATTTGAATTTCATTATGAGGTTACTCTTCCCGAAATTACGGCATCGGCAAAAATGTGGATTCCCATTCCGCAGAGCGATCGCTTTCAAACTGTTGAATTATTGGCTATCGAAGCTCCCGTTGAACATCAGATACTCAAGGAAAAGAACAATGGCAATTCTATATTATATATGGAGCTTTCCCCAGAACATAGCGGGCAGCAATTAGAACTTGTTTACGATGTAGAAAGGCTAGAAAAAAAGCCCTATGAAGAAGATTCATCCCCTACAAAATATCTGAATGCCAGTCTACTGATGCCTGTCGGCGATCGGTTTCAGGTACTGGCAGATTCCATTATCCGGCAAAAAAACAGCGAAGGTGCCATCATGGAGGCTAGGGCCTTATATGATTATATAATCGACAATATGCGATATATAAAGGCAGGAAAATATGGCACAGGTGATGCCGTATACGCTTGCGACGCGCTGACTGGTAATTGCACAGAGTTCCATTCGCTATTTATTTCCTTAGCCAGATCGGCGGGAATACCGTCACGATTTGCAGTAGGGGCTTCAATTCCTTCAGATCGTAATGAAGGAGGCATTGATGGTTACCATTGTTGGGCCGAATTTTACGCAGAAGGAAAATGGTGGCCTGTAGATATCAGTGAAGCTAACAAGTACACGGCACTTGCCACGTATTATTTTGGGCGGCATCCGGCAAATCGTATTGAATTTAGCCGAGGACGAGATCTTCAATTTGAATCTGGCCCTGATTCCGGACCAATCAACTTTCTGGCGTACCCAGTCATGGAAATAGGAGAGATTCCTGTGTTTCCTAAAACATTCTTTTCCTTTATCCGAAAAACTTCTCAAGAAAAATCGGAAAATCTCGCAAGTTTACCCTGATAACTGTTTCTAGAGGCTATTTGTACTGTATCGATTATTTCTTTACGCTCCTTTTTTCACCATTCTGCGTTAAATATTTTTACCGTAGCTAAGTCTATGCTAGAACATTTTCTTGGAAAATGACATTAAAAAAGACCTATATCACCGAAAATTCGGGGATATAGGTCATAGTTCAAGATTCTCTTAGCTTTTAGTGGACTTTGGAAAACTATTCCCCGTCCTTTTCAGGATGCTCTTCTTCACCCTCTTTAGCAGGATGCTCTTCTTCACCATCTTTTGCAGGATGTTCCTCCTCAGCGGCCGCATCTTCTGTAGGATGTTCTTCACCTTCAGGGTGCTCTTCCTTCGCTTCAGTGTTTTCCTTTTTTTTCTCTTCCCTACAAGAGCTCAACGTTCCGGCTGCAACGAAGGCAAATAATAGCATTACCAAAGTAAAGTATTTCAGTTCTTTTAATCGGCTCATAATATCAGTTGTTTTATGAATTAATAAATCAAGTAGAACGCATTTTACGCACTTAATCCGGTTAAATATAGCAAATTTTGTCCGAAGCCCCGAAACTAGAGCAAAATTTATAAGGCTTATAACAACGGAATGGTTTTTATCTCCTGCATTGAATACGTTCTATTTTGTGTGGAAAATTTCAAGAGTCGTAAACCTATATACAGGCATGTATAACTTGAGCTTCGGATAAAAGTAGAACAGAACTTAATAGAGAGGTCTACAAGACCTTTCATTTTTTTTAACCGCCGCAATACTGGCTTTGTTTAGTAATTAACTTTCTAGGCCACTACTTGAGGTCTCCTAAATTCTTAAAGATTCTCTAGCTGCCAAAAACTGTAGCGTGTAAAAAGATTCTTCTAAAAACGCAATGACCTTGACGCAGGAAATGCGTGAATACCATTAAAAAAAATAACAATCAATGGACAAACACGTATTATGCAACCCAATCCCGATAGCTATCGGGAGTAAGGGCCTGACACCGAGAAACGCGGTGCATGAACGCGTGTATCGTACTATTGATAAGGTCTGTACGTAAATGTAAACGGAATAAAAAGGAATACATAAGGCCTCTATTTATAATAAATTAAAAAGAAGTCAATTAAAATGTTGTATGTCAAAAAAATGGTATCATATTTGCATACTAATAAATATTATTATAAATTTAATTACATTACAATGAGTAAAGGAACAGTAAAATTTTTCAATGACGCCAAAGGATTTGGTTTTATAACTGAAGAAGGTGTTGAAAAAGATCACTTTGTACACATTTCTGGATTGGTTGACGAAATTCGTGAAGGTGACGAAGTTGAATTTGATCTACAGGAAGGCAACAAAGGATTAAATGCCGTGAACGTAAAAGTTATCTAATACATATACTTTAAAGTTTAACAAAACCCCATCAGCAGTGATGGGGTTTTTTTGTGCCCAATACTAATTTCTAAAAGGGGGTGTTGAGTCGTGACAATTGTATGCATTTACAAGCTCAGTTGCGAAGGTGAAAGTTGGTGCAATAATTCTGTTAAATTATACGCATGGAAAAACGAAGCAAATCAATGCAATACCAGCAACTTATGGCATTTAGCATGCCTAATTGATTCAGACAATTTCTAGGAAAATAAAAAACGCTGTATTTACGTCAAGCGGTTCAGAATAAAGGTGTAGTTTCGCCGCTTCTAAAAATGGGGTCTATGAAGCGCATAAGTCAATATAAAAAATTATTTGGTATTGAAAAAGAGCTCGATCTTAAAATACTGAAAACGCGTTACCGTAATTTGGTAAAAGAATGGCATCCTGATAAGTTTCAAGAAGGCGATTCTAAACGTGAAGAGGCCGAGGTAAATAGCCGTAATATAATTAATGGTTATCATTTTTTGGTGAGTATAGCCCCTGAAACCATAGCAGCAAACTTAGAAGCCTATACCGAAACCATAACAAATTCTGGAATAGCAGATTACGTTCACAAAGGTTTACTACTAGAAATTACCTTTTTAGATGGAACGACTTACGAGTATTTTGGGGTCACGAAGCCCATATATATGAAGATGGTTAATTCTAATAAATTGAATCGTTTCGCTAAACGCGCCATCTATCCTAACTTTACCTACAGAAAATCAAAACGTACGTTACAAGAGGCGTAAAATGAAAAGTAATTTCTGATTGCCACCTGATGATTACTTTTTCATTCTCTTTTTAAAAAGGAATTCACACACCCATTTACGAAATTCTCGCATTTCGTGTACCTATCTTTACTTAAATCTATTTTATGTCAAAACAGTTCTCCGATTTAGGAATTAACGAACAAATACTACAAAGTTTAGTCGATTTAAATATCTCCATTCCCACAGATATTCAAAAGAAAACGATTCCTATACTCTTACACCAAAAAGAAGATGTCGTTGCTTTGGCGAAAACGGGAACAGGCAAAACTGCAGCATTCGGGTTGCCGCTACTGCAATTAATCGATCCAGAAAATACCGAAGTACAGGCATTAGTATTAGCCCCTACGAGAGAATTAGGACAACAAATTCATGCGAACTTGACGTCTTTTAGTGCTCATTGTCCGTCTATTTCCATTGCTTCTGTTTGTGGAGGTATTCCCATAAAACCTCAAATAGAACGCTTAAAAAAAGCAACACATATTCTAGTAGCTACTCCGGGGCGATTGATTGATTTAGTCCAGCGTAAATCCGTCAGCATTCAAAACTTAAAGTATTTGGTTTTAGATGAAGCTGATGAGATGGTAAGCGCATTAAAAAAAGATCTAGATATTATTGTTGCCAAAATACCCAAATCAAGAAGAACGCTATTGTTTACAGCAACCATGCCGGGCGCCGTAAAACAATTGGTGCAGAATTATATGTCAAAACATGTGGTGCACCTTGAAGCAGATATGGCAAAGCTTGGTCATCAAGGTATCGATCATCAATACGTGGTAGTCGAACCCATAGAAAAGCTAGAGGTATTGCTTCACTTTCTAAATACCAAAGAAGGGGAGCGCGGTATTATTTTCTGTAAAACCAAGGCAGCCGTTAATAAACTAGCGAAAAAACTAGCCATAAACAAATTCTCATCAGGCGCTATTCATGGTAGCTTAACCCAAGGGATACGCGACCGGATCATGGGGCAATTCAGGGAAGGCTTTATCGATATTCTAGTAGCTACCGATTTAGCCGCCCGTGGCATTGATGTTAAAGAAACTTCGTACGTTGTGAATTACCATCTGCCAGATACTTTTGAAGCTTATGTGCACCGAAGTGGCAGAACGGCTAGGGCAGGAGCAAAGGGACTCTCTTTAAGTATCATACAACAAGATGAAGTTACAGATATTCCTGATTTTGAAAAGGAGTTGGGTATAACTTTTAGTGAATTCAAGAAGCAAGACGCAGCAACTAGGGAAGAAACTAATTTGGTGTTGTGGGCTAAAAAAATATTTAAGACCAAGCCAAACAGAAACGTTTCTGAGGAAACTAAAGAAAAAATAAAAATCCTATTTCATCATTTAACGAAAGAAGAGTTGATGGAAAAAGTGCTAGCCGACCACGTAACGAAGAGCACGGCTACGAATTCAAAAACAACGGTTTCCAAAAAGAAGTAACACCAATGGCCAATAGCATTCGAAAACAACAAGATATTTTAGAAAAATTAAAAATAACTGCATTGAATCCAATGCAAGAGGAAGCCATCGCCGTCATTGAAAAAACGACGAATACAGTTCTTCTTTCCCCAACGGGCACAGGCAAGACTTTGGCTTTTCTATTGCCTATTATTGAAACATTGGATGCAGAATGTACTCAAATACAGGTGTTGATTCTCGTGCCTTCTCGAGAACTTGCCATACAAATTGAACAAGTAGTTCGAAATATGGGTTCAGGTTTTAAGGTAAATGCGGTTTATGGTGGCAGACCCATGTCTAAAGATAAAATCGAATTAAAACATATTCCGGCCATTTTAATAGGAACACCGGGCAGGATTGTAGATCATTTTAGCAACGACCGTATTTCAAAAACACGTATTAAAACACTCATATTGGATGAGTTTGATAAGTCGTTAGAAACAGGTTTTGAGACAGAAATGAGAGCCATCATAAAACAATTACCTCATTTGAACAAACGCATTTTGACCTCGGCGACACAGGGTGTTGAAATTCCCGGTTTTGTGCGATTAGATCAACCTACGATTATCAATTACTTAAAAGACAAAAAAGTATCTAAACTCGCCATTAAAACTGTGGTTGCAGCTGACAAAAATAAGTTGCAGACCCTAGTAGGTTTGTTGCTTCACATCGGCAATGAACCCGGAATCATTTTTTGTAATTTCAAAGACAGTATTGAACAAGTGCGTGCGTATTTGGATAAAAATGGCATCAATTACGCTTGTTTTTCTGGTGGTATGGAGCAAAGAGACCGAGAACGTTCTTTAATTAAATTTAGAAACGGCACCTGCCAAGTACTTATCGCTACTGATTTAGCGGCAAGGGGTATCGACATTCCAGAAATGAAATATATCATTCATTACGAACTTCCTAGAACTGTAGAAGAGTTTACTCACAGAAATGGTCGAACAGCTCGTGTAAATGCAAAAGGTACAGCCTATGTTCTGCAATGGGAAAAGGAGCGGTTGCCCGAGTTTATCAAAAAAGATAAACCGTTAGATATTTCTAAAAAAGCGCCCCATAAAAAACAATTTTGGAAAACCCTATTTATTTCAGGAGGAAGAAAAGATAAAATCTCAAAAGGCGATATCGCTGGCTTATTTTTTAAACAAGGTGCAATCAACAAAGACCAATTAGGCATCATTGAATTAAAACAGGATTGTGCATTTGTTGCCGTTCCGCTCACGATTGCAAATGAATTGGTCAAAAAATTAAATAATACGCGATTGAAAAAGAAAAAGGTTCGTGTAACGGTAGTTTAGGAGTATACTTTCGCTAATTTTTTGAAAAATAGCAGTCTAAAAGTTACCGTAAGTTACCTGATTTGTAATCCTAAGTACATTGAAATTTGAATAAATATTATGTACTTTTGCAAACTTAAAAATTTGCTTAAACGGTGATAGCTTTCAGCTTTATAAAGCTATTTCCTACAAATTGCTTTAATCTTAAAATTAGATAACATTATGAAAAAACTTAAATTAATTGCTTTAATAGCAGTCGTTGCCTTGGCAGCCTCTTGTTATTCAGACCCAGAGCAAAATAGTCTGTCTTCAGATTTGGTGGTGGCTTCCGATCGAGACTTGCAAGCTGACTTTCAAAACTTTATGACGTATCATATCTCTGATACCATTCCAAACATTACCGACGATAGAAATGATTCTATTTTGGTAGGTCCGGACGCCCTTGAAATCGTCAACAAGATCAAAGAAAATATGAACGGTCTTGGGTATACTTTTGTTGAACGAGATCAAAATCCTTCTTTGGGCCTGGTACCTGCGGTAGTTAAAATCACAAACGTCGGTGGTGCATGTACCGGATGGTGGGGTGGTTACCCTGGGTACCCTGGAGGCGGATGGTGGGGATATCCCGGATACGGTTATTATTATCCTTACTGTGGGTATTATTCGTATAACACAGGTAGCCTTACCATTGATATGGTTGACCTGGTAAATACAGATGAGACTACAAATTTAAATGCAGTTTGGACCGCAACCTTGTTCGGAGTTTTGAGCAGTAGCGGAGATACCAATGTAGACAGGGCGCTTAAGGGAATAGACCAAGCGTACAAACAATCAACTTACTTACTACAAAACTAAACAACATGAGAAAGTACACATATACATTTGTTTTGGGCCTCATTTTTTGTGCTTCGGCCACTGGGCAAGAAGAAAGAACACAAGTCCCGTTTCTTGATCACAATCAATTTTTGGTAAGCTGGGATATAGCCATTCCTACTTCTGATTATATTGACAAAGTTAGTTTTAGTGGGTTTCGTTTTGAGTATCGTAATTTACTAGACGCCAATTGGGCCTGGGGCGTTTCGACCGGTTGGAATTCATACCGACAAAATGTCGATCAACGATTATATGAAACTCCCGATGGTTCTAGAGCGGTATTTACCGACATGGTGCGGAAAGTTTTTGAACTTCCGATTACGGCTAATGGCTATTATTTTTTAGATCAATCTGCCGAGTTCAAGCCATATGCAGGCCTAGGGGTAGGTACGATGTATTCGCAGCAAGAATCGTTCTTCAATATTTATGTTATCGAAGAAAACAATTGGGGGTTTTTAGTGCGACCTGAACTAGGGTTTCAGTATGAATTGGATTACAGCATGGGTTTACAAGCTTATGTTGCCTATAGTTATTCTACGAATAAAAATGATGGTTTTCGTATTGATGGCCTTCAACATGTATCTATTGGAGTAGGTCTTTATTGGTCGTACTAGCTACCATTTGCCTTTACAGGCTAGTTGATGCAACTTTGTATTAGCTATTTTAAGATTTCAAAAAACACCCAGGTATTTTCTTGGGTGTTTTTGTTTTAGGACAATTTCATTCGAGTCTTACTCGTAAAACAACCTATGGGTAAAATTTCAATTTAATAAATTGGATATTGATACAACAATGCCCTGAAGATAGCCGCTGTAGCCAAAAAAACACCCTCGTTTTGATAACAATCCGTCTTTTTAATCATGAAACAAAGAAATTTTTTATTGACTTAGTGCTTTGACTACTAGAGGGCTGGCCTAGCAAATTGCTGATGTTTATTTCAATACTTTTCGAGATGCTCTTCCTGTTCGTGTCATTGGGCTTGTTCTCAAAAGGATCTTGAAGAATAAGTGCTTTTTTTTCTGATAAAAGAAAAGACGTGGTAATCCCATATCAGTAAAGGAACTTCATAGTAATATCGTAACACTTGTAAAGATGTTGCCAAAATAACCACAAAAAGATAGCTGAAGACTTCGAGAAATAATCGATTTTTTTTGAAAACATATTGTTTTTAATGCGTTCTGCCTACCCCGTAGATTAACGTGATCTGACCAAAGTACTATCTAATTATTTCTATTGAAATGAATTGGTCGAAAAATTAAATAATACGTGATAGAA
>CAZRIE010000138.1:2844-10394 GCA_964600075.1 uncultured Flavobacteriaceae bacterium | reverse complement strand
TATGATTCGGAGCGTATTATTTCAGATAATCTTTCGCCTTTTCCAGAGCTTCTTTAATGCCATCGGGATTTTTACCTCCGGCAGTAGCAAAAAATGGCTGTCCACCACCACCGCCTTGAATATATCTCCCAAGTTCACGGATGATATTGCCCGCATTCAAGCCTTTTTCGGCCACCAATTTTTTGGAGATGTAACAAGAGAGCAAGGCCTTACCGTTCTGCTCCGCACCAAATAACAGAAACAAGTTATCTTGATTATTGCCCATCTCAAAGGAAAGGTCTTTGATTCCGCCAGCATCCAAATCGACTTTTTTGGCTAAGAATTTGATACCGTTGACTTCTTTTAGCTCTTGCTGTAGTTCGCCTTTTAAATTTTTGGCCTTATCCTTCAATAAATTTTCGACTTCCTTTTTCAGTTGAGTATTCTCATCTTGAAGCGAAACGACTGACTTTACCGGATCTTGTGCATTGTTCAATAAATCTTTGATTTCAAAAAGTATGCGGTGGTTATCGAAATAAAAGTCTTTTACCGCATCGTAGGTTATCGCTTCGATACGTCGGATTCCCGCTGCGACCGCACCTTCCGATTTGATTTTAAAATGCCAAATATCAGCTGTGTTTTTAACATGTGTTCCCCCGCATAATTCGATGGACTGCCCAAAACGAACCGTACGTACGGCATCGCCATATTTCTCGCCGAACAGTGCCATAGCACCCTGTTCTAAAGCATCTGCCATAGGTAGGTGACGATTTTCCTCAAAAGGCAGTTGCCCTGCGATACGGGCATTTACAAAATTTTCTACATGGCGCTGCTCATCTGTAGTCAATTTTGCAAAATGTGAGAAGTCAAAACGCAAGTATTTGGAATGAACTGCAGAACCTTTTTGTTCGACGTGGGCACCCAATACCTCTCGCAATGCTTGATGTAATAAATGGGTAGCCGTGTGGTTGGCCTCGGTACGCTGACGTTGTTTTTTATCAACTACGGCCTTGAATGTTTCGTTCAGGTTTTTTGGTAGGTTCTTGGCAAAGTGGATGATTTCGTTGTTCTCTTTTTTGGTATCCAAAATATAGACTACATCGCCGTTTGGAACTTCGAGATAGCCCTTATCCCCTACTTGGCCTCCCCCTTCGGGATAGAAAGGGGTAAGGTTGAACACCAATTGATACTGTTCTCCCGCTTTCTTTGAGGTGACTTTTCGGTATTTTACCAATTTTACTTTAGTTTCCAATACATCATAACCGACAAATTCTTGTTCTAAGTCATCAAAGAGCACTACCCAATCTTCCTTCGAGATTTCAGAGGCAGATTTTGAACGTTTCTTCTGCTCCTGCATTGCCTGTTCGAAGCCCTTTTCATCCAAGGAATATCCCTTTTCCGATAAGATCAATGCGGTCAAATCAATAGGGAACCCGTAGGTATCGTAGAGTTGAAAGGCCTTTTTACCGTCGACTTCTTTTCCTTTGGTATTCACGATGACCTGATCTAATAGTACAAGGCCCTGTTCCAAGGTATTTAAAAAGGAATGCTCTTCTTCTTTGATTACATTTTCTATGAGTTGCCGTTGTTCTCTTAACTCAGGAAAAGCAGTACCCATGGAATCGGTCAATATCTTTACCAAACGGAACATAAACGGCCCTTTGGTATTAAGAAAAGTGAAACCATAGCGAATCGCACGCCGCAAAATTCGTCGAATAACATAGCCCGCACCTGTATTACTTGGCAATTGCCCATCGGCAATCGAAAAAGATACGGCTCGAATATGGTCGGCGATTACCCGAATCGCAATATCGGTTTCCTCTAATTTTCCATATTTATGGTTCGTAATCGTCTCAATTTCACGTATAATCGGTCGAAAAACATCGGTATCATAATTCGATTTTACGCCCTGCAGTACCATACATAGGCGCTCAAAGCCCATACCCGTATCGACATGTTTGGCCGGCAGTGTTTCCAGTTTCCCATCTGCCTTGCGGTTATATTGCATGAAAACCAAATTCCATATTTCGATCACTAACGGGTGGTCTTGGTTCACTAGCGAAGCCCCAGGAACTTTAGCTTTTTCATCTTTTGAACGAATATCGACATGTATCTCGGAACAAGGGCCACAGGGCCCCTGGTTACCCATTTCCCAGAAATTGTCCTTTTTATTGCCCAAAATGATACGGTCTTCTGGTATGATAGCTCTCCAGAGATCGAAGGCTTCACTGTCCATTCCAAGCTTATCGGCATCATCGCTTCCTTTAAAGACAGATACATACAGACTTTCCTTATCGACATCTAAAACTTTGGTCAGCAGTTCCCAAGCCCAGTGAATCGCATCCCTTTTAAAATAGTCCCCAAAACTCCAATTGCCCAACATTTCGAACATGGTATGGTGGTACGTGTCTTTTCCGACTTCCTCCAAATCATTATGCTTACCGCTTACACGCAAACATTTCTGCGTATCTACCACCCGAGAATATTTTGCGACACTATTTCCCAAAAAGAATTCCTTGAACTGATTCATACCCGCATTGGTGAACAATAAGGTAGGATCATCTTTGATAACCATAGGAGCAGATGGTACAATTTTGTGGCCTTTTTCTTTAAAAAAGTTCAGGAATTGCGCTCGAATATCCTTGGAAGTCATAGAAAATTATAAGGTTTTGTAAATTTCAACGTTTTAAAGGAAACTATTTTTATATTTGTTCTACCAGTTAAAACGCCACAAAAATAGGATAAAATACATTCATGTCTAAGGTAAAGTACTATTACGATCCCGATACGCTCTCGTATCGGAAGATAGAGCCGAAGAAATCGCGGCGTTACCGTAATATTGGCCTTTTTGCCTTAGGTTCTTTTCTTTTTGGGCTGTTATCGTTGGTACTTTTGATGAACACCAATCTAATCAATACGCCAAAAGAACTTTCATTGTCACGTGAAATGAAGAACTACGAACTTCAATTCGAGCTTTTGAACCGTAAAATGGTTCAAATCGAAGAGGTCTTGGCAAATATAGAAGACCGCGACAATAACATCTATCGGTTGTATTTTGAGGCCAATCCTATTCCCGAAGAACAGCGACGCGCGGGTTTTGGTGGTATAAACCGCTATAAATCTTTGGAAGGCTTTAACAATTCAGAGATGGTTATTGCAACCACAAAACGCCTTGATATCATCAAGAAGCAAATGACGATTCAGTCAAAATCACTTGACGAGATTACCAAACTCGCCGAGGAAAAAGAAAAACTTTTGATGGCCATTCCGGCAATTCAGCCGATCAACAACGAAAATTTGCGGCATATGGCTTCGGGTTACGGTTGGCGGTCAGATCCATTTACCAAAGCACGTAAAATGCATCGCGGTATGGATTTCTCCGCTGCAAAAGGTACGCCCATTTATGCGCCAGGTGACGGAAAAGTAATACGTGCCGATAACGGTTCATCAGGTTACGGAAAACACATTCGTATAGACCATGGTTATGGCTATAAGACCCTTTACGGGCATTTGAGCAAATACAACGTGAAAAAGAGGCAAAAGGTAAAACGTGGTGACCTTATTGGTTTTGTTGGAAATACAGGGCGGTCAGAAGCCCCACACCTTCATTATGAGGTCTGGAAAGACGGAGACCGCATCAACCCCATCAACTTCTACTATGGAAGTCTCTCCCCTGAAGAATTCCAGAATATGTTGAAATACGCCGCACAAGAAAATCAATCTTTGGACTAATGCAAGTAGAACTTCCCGAAAAAAGGTATTATGGTATAGGCGAAGTCGCCAAAGCCTTTGATGTAAACACTTCTTTGATCCGCTTTTGGGAAAAGGAGTTCGATGCCCTCAAACCGAAAAAGAACGCTAAAGGCAATCGAAAATTTACGCCACAAGACATTAGCAACCTTAAACTTATCTATCACTTGGTCAAAGAGCGTGGGTTTACGCTCGAAGGCGCGAAGACACACCTCAAAGAAAACCGGCAAAAGGCCCTCGATAATTTTGAGATCATCGATAAATTAGAACGTATCAAAACCGAGCTCATAAAAATCAAGGATCACCTGTAACGTATTGCACTATTTATTGTCTAATACGTCAAAGTTTCTGATGGCACGCTCTAAGCTGCTTCACAATTACTATATAACCTAATACACTAAAAATGAAGAAAGGATTAATCGTACTTATCGTACTTGGGGTCATCGCATTTGGCCTTTATCAATGGGCGGTCGATTTTAACAACACGGCCGTAGAATTTGAAGCCGATGCTAAAACGGCGTGGTCAAACGTTGAAAGTGCTTACCAAAGAAGAAATGACCTTATAGGTAACTTGGTAAAAACAGTACAGGGCGCGGCCGATTTCGAACGTGGCACGTTGACCGATGTTATCGAAGCCCGCGCAAAGGCAACCGCAACGAATATCGATGCCAGCAATCTAACTGCCGATAATATGGCGGCTTTTCAACAGGCCCAAAGCGGTCTCACAGGAGCACTTAGTAAATTAATGGTCGTTGTAGAGCGCTACCCGGAGCTTAAGGCCAACCAAAACTTTCTTGAACTGCAATCGCAACTAGAAGGCACGGAGAACCGTATCAATGTAGAAAGAAATCGTTATAATCAAGCGGTAAACATTTATGATGTACATACGACGAAATTTCCAGGCAAACTTTTGGCGGGTCTCTTCGGTTTTGATGAAATGGCGCGTTACAAGGCCGATGCAGGTTCAGAAAATGCGCCCGATGTAGACTTTGACTTCAAATAACATGTCAAAGGTCGAAGCATTTCTAACGGCAGAAGAAGAGCAGGAGATTGTCAAGGCCATCTTAACAGCCGAGAAAAATACTTCAGGCGAAATTCGCGTACATATTGAGGCACACACCCGATTAGACGCAATGGAAAGGGCTAAAGAAGTCTTCTACGTGCTAAAAATGGACAATACCAAGGAGGAAAACGGCGTGCTGATCTATGTCGCCGTTAACGACAAGAAGTTCGCCATCTGCGGAGATCGTGGTATAGATAACGTAGTACCCAATGATTTTTGGGATTCTACAAGAAACGCCATTCAAGTACAATTCAAAAAAAGTGATTTCAAACAAGGTATCATCGATGGTATTTTGGAAGCCGGAAGGGAACTGGAAGTCCATTTTCCATGGCAACAGGGTGATAAAAACGAACTGAGTGATGAAGTATCTAAAGGGTAGTGTACTTATCGTTTTTCTGTGTTGTTTCGGCTTCGTACAGGCACAGTTCGAAATTCCTGAAAAACCTTCGAAACAGACCAGTGTTTACGATTACATCGATTTGCTCTCTACAGGCCAAGAAAAAGCTTTGGAGCAAAAACTCATCCGTTATTCAGATAGTACTTCTACCCAAATCGTAGTTGCCATAATCAGTTCTACGGAAGGCGAAAACATCAATTTTCTCGGTGCGCAATGGGGGCAAAAATGGGGTATCGGACAAGCCGGAAAAGACAATGGTATTTTGGTTTTATTGGCCAGGGACGATAGGCGAATTGCCATCAATACGGGCTATGGGGCCGAAGGAAATCTTACTGATGCACTATCACGTCGGATTATCGATAATGTAGTCGTACCGCAGTTCAAACAAGACAACTATTATGGTGGGCTCAACGATGGTGCCGATGCCATCTTTCAAGCACTCAACGGCGAATTTAAAGAAGAACGTTCATTCGATGACGGCGGTGGCTCTCCTTTAGGTTCGTTTCTTCCTATTCTTATCTTCTTTATCATTCTTATCATTCTATCCAATCGAAATAAGAAAGGTGGTGGTCGCAATGGCGGAAAACGCTCTGGCGGATTAGGTATTTGGGATATGATCATTCTCAGTAACATGGGCCGTAGTGGCGGTTCTGGTGGATTTGGTGGAGGAAGCTCCGGCGGTGGCTTCGGAGGCGGAGGCTTTGGAGGCGGAGGCTTTGGAGGTGGAGGCTTTGGAGGTGGCGGTTCTTCTGGGGGATGGTAATTCTGAAGTACGAGGTTTGATTTATGAAGTGCGAAGGATGAAAAGTTCAAGCGCAAGTTCAAGTTCAAAAAAATAGCTTCAAATAAAACTTGAACACAACCCATTTCAACGAGGTTACGCGAGAAAATAGCTGCGAATACTACCACTGCAGCTACCTACTACTTTTACTTCTTCCGCATATAAATAGTAACAGGTACTCCTGTAAACTCGAAGTTTTCGCGCAATTTATTCTCTAAAAAACGCTTGTAGGGTTCACGCACATATTGGGGCAGGTTGCAGAAAAATGCAAACTGCGGATACCCCGTTGGTAGTTGAGTTATATATTTAATTTTTACGTATTTATCCTTATATGCAGGAGGAGGCGTTCGCTCAATAATTGGTAACATCACATCGTTCAGCTTGCGGGTCTTGATTTTTTTCGAGCGGTTTTTATAGACCTCGACCGCAGTTTCGATAGCCTTGAAGATACGTTGCTTTGTCAATGCGGACATAAAGAGAATAGGTACATCTACAAAAGGCTCCATCGCTTGTTTAATACGCTGGGTATACTCTTTCATGGTGTTAGTCTCTTTATCTTCGATCAAATCCCATTTATTTACAAGAATTACAATACCCTTATTGTTGCGTTGTGCCAACCAGAAAATATTGGACACTTGACCATCAAAGCCCCTAGTAGCATCGAGCACCACCAAACAGACATCACAGTGTTCAATTGCACGTACCGAGCGCATTACAGAGTAGAATTCAAGGTCTTCTTTGACCTTGGCCTTTCTTCGTATACCAGCGGTATCGACTAAATTGAATTCAAACCCGAAACGATTGTATTTGGTATCGATACTATCACGGGTAGTACCTGCAATGTCGGTAACGATATAACGATCTTCTCCAATAAGCGCATTAATAAATGAGGATTTTCCGGCATTGGGTCTTCCGACCACTGCAAATCTGGGTAATTCACCTTCTACCTTTTCATTTTCTGGAAGCACTTCAATCAAGGCATCCAAAAGTTCACCTGTACCACTACCATTAATACTTGAGAGGGTGAAATATTCGCCTAATCCCAACGCATAAAATTCGACCGCATTTTCAGCGCGTTTGGCATTATCGACTTTATTAATCGCCAAAAAAACAGGCTTGTTTACCCTTCGCAAAAGCTTGGCGACATCTTCATCCATTCCCGTAACGCCAGTCTCTACATCGACCATAAAAATAATGGCATCAGCTTCATCGATAGCCAATTCTACTTGCTTGTCGATTTCCTGTTCAAAAATATCATCACTGCCTTGAACATAACCCCCGGTATCGATAATCGAAAATTCCTTACCGCTCCAATCACTTTTTCCGTAGTGGCGATCACGCGTAACCCCACTAACAGCATCTACAATGGCTTCTCGACGTTGGATCAATCGATTGAAAAAAGTGGATTTTCCCACGTTCGGCCTTCCCACAATGGCTACAATGGCGCTCATACGTTCTAAATTTTGCGCAAAAATAGGGTTTATTAGTTTAGAAGTTTATGAGTTTGTGAGTTTAGTTCGGTGCTGGGTGACGGGTGACGGGTGACGGGTGACGGGTGACGGGTGACGGGTGACGGGTGA
>CAZRIE010000138.1:0-2744 GCA_964600075.1 uncultured Flavobacteriaceae bacterium | reverse complement strand
GGGTGACGGGTGACGGGTGACGGGTGACGGGTGACGGGTGACGGGTGACGGGTGACGGGTGATAGAAGTTAAAAAATAAAAAGAGATAAAGTATTAAGGTGGGGCCTCGGTTTCGAGATGAGCTTTGGGGATCTAAAAAACTCAAAGTTCAAAGTAAGTATAGCGTAGATTGAACCTTGAACACCCCACAAGGCCTATTTGAATTATGTGTTTGTATTTCGATTTTCGAATGTCTACTGCAACTGCTTACCGCTCACTGACCTACCCATTGTACCCAAATCGCTTCAACTGTCGTGAATCGCTACGCCAGTTTTTGTTGACCTTGACATAGAGTTCAATATGCACTTGTTTTCCGAAGAACTTTTCTAAGTCTTTTCGCGACTCAACCCCTACTCGCTTCAGGGCGCTTCCTTTGTGCCCTATGATGATACCTTTCTGTGAGTCACGCTCGACCATAATTACCGACCGCATACGTATAATATCTTCATCTTCGAAAAACTCTTCCGTATCGATTTCAACGGAATATGGAATCTCTTTTTTATAATGGATTAGGATTTTTTCACGAATGGTCTCATTGACAAAAAAGCGCTCGGGCCTATCGGTCAGCTGATCTTTGGGATAGTACGGATGCGCCTCGGGAAGCAATTCTAATATGCGTTCAAAAACGTTCTTCACATTGAAATTCGATAATGCCGAAATGGGGTGCAGCTCAACAGTTGGCAATTGTTCTTGCCAATATTGTACCTGCTCTTCAAGTATTTCTTGGGTTGTCGTATCTACCTTGTTCAGCAATAGTAAAACCGGAATCTTACTGTTCTTTATTTTTTCAAAAAAGGCTTCGTCTTTTAGGGCTTTCTCTCCAATCTCAACCATGTAGAGCAAAACATCGGCATCTTCAAAGGCAGATTTTACAAAATTCATCATCGAGGCCTGTAATTCGTAAGCGGGTTTTATGATTCCCGGGGTATCGGAAAGAATGACCTGAAAATCATCCCCATTAACAATACCTAAAATACGATGTCTTGTAGTCTGTGCTTTAGAGGTTATAATGGAAAGTTTCTCGCCCACAAAAGCATTCATCAATGTAGATTTACCCACATTGGGGTTTCCAATAATATTTACAAATCCTGCTTTATGCTCTGCCATGTTTCAAATTTTTGAAATATTCTTTTGCCGCTGCGTTCACTTTAGGGGCGAGTAAAAGTACAGCTATCATATTCGGAATAACCATTAAAGCGTAGGATAAATCAATTAAATTTTTAACCAGTTCCAAGGATGCTACGGCCGCAAAAACAATCATAATCACAAAATACCAATTGTAGTACTTTCCTATTTTAGCGTTGGTTAGAAAAGACAAACTTTTCACACCATAGTAAGAATACGTAAAAAGGGTCGACAGGGCAAAAGCCGTAACAATAATCATTAATAAATCATCACCAAAGCCAAACAATGTTTTTTCAAATGCCGATAAAGTCATTACGATTCCGCTTGAATCTTCAAGATATGCACCACTTAAAATAATTACTATTGCGGTAAATGTACACACCATAATAGTATCAATAAATGGCCCTAAACTAGCCACTAAACCTTCTTTTATAGGATTGTCAGTTTTTGATTGCCCATGATACATCGGCGCGCTACCTAAACCCGCTTCGTTAGAAAACATGGCCCTTTTTACACCGATAATAACTAGACCCCAAAAACCACCGGTCACAATGGTATTAAAATTCCAAGCTTCGGTAATTATCATTTTCAAGGCCGGAAGAACTTGCGACGCATTCATGAACATAACGGCAATTACGGCAATCAAATAAACAGCCACCATAAACGGGACAATTGCCGAAGCAACTTTCGCTATTTTAGTCAAACCACCAAAAATCACAAAAGAAGTAATAACTGCAAGTACGATTCCAACGGTAAGTTTCCAATTCTGCTCACTCATTTCGACAATGTTAGTAGATGGTTCTACTACGCTCATAAAGGTTTCTGTAAACTGATTGGCGGTAAATACCCCCAAAAAACCGAACAGGCCGCAGACCGCAAAGAAAGTAGCAAGTGGTCTAGCCTTTTCGCCTAAGCCCTTTGTGATATAATACATAGGGCCTCCTTGAAGTTTGCCCTCAGAATCAGTGCCGCGATACATGATCGATAAACTACAGGAATAGAATTTAATACACATACCTATTAAGGCTGTGACCCAAATCCAAAAAATAACACCAGGACCACCGTCGTGAATAGCGATGGCAACCCCAGAAATATTTCCCAAGCCTACAGTAGCTGCCACCGCAGCCGAAAGTGCTTGAAATGAAGTCACATCACCTTTGGCATTTTTATCATCGTATTTACCTCTCGTAATAGCAATTGCGTGACCGAAAAAACGATAGGGTAGAAATTTAGAGTAAAAAACCAAGAAAAGTCCGCCACCAATTAACAACAAGAACATTGGCCAATTTGCTATACTATTGGCATTGACCAGAAAATCATTAATTACGTCCATAGATAAGTAAAAGCCCGAAGGTATGCCTTTTAGGCTTTTTTTCTTACTGCTGGTTTAAAAAAGATTATCAACACAAGTCTTGAAAATACTAAAAATACGTTGTATATTTGTCGCCCGTTAGCGCAAATAGCGCTTTCGATTTTCTCGTCGGAATTTATGCTCCGAAGTTGCAAAACAAGTGAGAAAAACACCCATCGCGGGGTAGAGCAGTAGGTAGCTCGTCGGGCTCATAACCCGAAGGTCGCTG
>CAZRIE010000137.1:0-10546 GCA_964600075.1 uncultured Flavobacteriaceae bacterium | reverse complement strand
TTCGCGGGGGGACGAACAGGGCTTTTGAACAACTTAAACTATAAAAAACACTTAACAATTAATTTTTGTTCTAGAACGAATAGACAGCTGCCAATACGAATGATGACAAATTATCCTGAGCTTCAAGGTCTGAGTTCAAGAAGGAATTATCTGAGGCAGTATCCAATCTGATTTCTGGCTTTATTGCAAGATTACCAATTTGGATATTGCCTGTAGCAGTAATGGCAAATACGTTCGAATCCATCATTCCCGTACCAATAGCTCCAAAATCTCCTATTTCTTCAAAATATTCAGCCCTTAAACCAATAGTGAAGGTCTCCGAAGTTGTATATTGAGGATATAAGGCTACCCCGTAAAATCCAAGATCCTCCGGTGTATCTTCATCATAACCTACATCACCGGTATCCTGATAGGTGGCATTGATTCCCAAAAAGAAGTCTTCCCCAAAATTAAATCCACCGGTATAATCTATCTGGAAGAGCCCTTTGATGTCTGGTTCTACAATAGCACCATCTACAAAAATCTTGTCAACTCCCTGTTTTCCATACAGAAAATTGAGAAATTGACCTGAGTATCCAAGTTGCGCACCAAAACTCAAATCGCTTACTCGGGCAGAGGAGGTAAAATCGGTCTGATTTAAAATGGCTACCATTGCTGACCAATCATTCCCCAAATCGAAGTCCGCCTTAAGTCCTGCATGAGAAAAAGGTCCATAAGAGAACATGTAGGACGTACTGTAGTTAAAGTTTGCCACCGGAGAAATAACTTCATAACCTAGAAAAGTGTTGAAGTTACCAAGGGTCAATGTGACCTTGTCCGAAACATTCCAATAGACATATAATTGGTTAACTACGTTAGTAGACCCAATGTCATTGAATACGGCATCTTCACCTCTTGGTCCAAAAACCAAATCTGCTACAAAGCCTACTTTTTTTCCTTCATAGCCAGCAATCAAATTGATCATACCAATTGCGAAGCCGGTATCATTGGCAAAAGATGAACCAGGAGCACTTGGAGATATTTCTCCAATTTCCTCACCATTTTCGATGACAGGTACTGTACTGTTTAAGCCGTTAAAATTGGTTCTATAGTAAGCGTCCACCGATCCACTAAAGGAGAATTTTGGTTTTGTATCCTCTTCCTCATCCTGAGCAACAATGGCGGAAGTGGAAAGGAGCATTAATAACAATAAAAATATATTTTTTACGTACTTTGTAAATGTAATCGCTTTCATCTGTTTGAATTTTAGTTGTCCCATAAGGGGATGATTTTTTTGATCGATCAGTATTTTGAAAGGGTTATATAACGGAGCGTTCTGCAAAACGCTCCGTTTCCTTTTTTTGAATTAGTCATTGATAAAATCAGGATACGCATCCATACCGTGTTCGTGAATATCCAGACCTTCGATTTCTTCTTGTTTGCTGACGCGAAGTCCCATAATGGCTTTCAACGCACCGAGAATAATAAAGGAACATATCACACAAAAGGCCCCGACAATCAGTACGCCGTACAATTGTGTGAGAAACTGGTCTCCACCGGCTTTAGCGCCAAAGATACCTACGGCAAGAGTGCCCCAGATACCACATATCAAGTGAACCGTTACGGCACCTACAGGATCGTCTAATTTCATTTTGTCTATAAATGCGACACCAAGAACAACGATAAGACCTGCTAAGAAACCTATAATCACGGCCTCGTTAGGTGACATTAGATCGGCCCCCGCGGTGATACCCACAAGGCCACCCAAAATTCCGTTCAGAAACATAGTAAGGTCTAAGTTTTTATATAGTACCGTTGAAAGAAAGAATGCGCCAAAACCACCGGCTGCAGCAGCCAAACTCGTAGTAACCAAAACCAAAGAGGTCAATTCGGGATCTGCAGAAAGCACCGAGCCGCCATTAAAGCCGAACCAGCCCAACCACAGAATCAATACCCCGGCTGTGGCCATGGGTATGCTGTGCCCGGGAATCGCCTTGGCTTTACCGTTTTCATCGAATTTTCCGATTCTAGAGCCTAACAAAAAGATAGCTACCAATGCGGCCCAGCCTCCAACGGAGTGTACAAGCGTAGAGCCAGCAAAGTCATAAAAGCCCCAAGAATCCAAGAAACCGCCTCCCCATTTCCAAGCACCTACTATCGGGTAAACGAGCCCAACGTAGACAACAGTGAAAATCATGAAAGCACCTATCTTAATACGTTCTGCAACGGCACCAGAAACAATAGTTGCCGCTGTTGCAGCGAACATGCCCTGAAACAAGAAGTCTGTCCACCACGTATATCCGCCATCGGCGTACTCTGCGGTCATGCCACCTTCAGGGGCTGCAATGCCAAAGCCTGCAAACCCGAAAATTCCGGATGATCCTTCCTCAAACCCTGGATACATCATATTGAATCCCCATGCATAGTAAAGCAATAGTCCACCCGTGATAATAAAAATGTTCTTAAATAATATGTTAATCGTATTTTTCTGTCTGGTCAAGCCGATTTCTAAAAATGCGAAACCAGTGTGCATGAAGAATACCAAAGCGGTAGCCAACATCATCCATATATTATTTGCTGTAAATAGTCCTGCGTCCATTTTTTTAATAGTTTAGTTATTGGAGGTTTAGTTGATTCCTGATTGCCCGCTTTCCTTGGTTCGTATTCTATACGCTTCAACTATTTCTGAAACGAATACCTTACCATCACCCACGTTACCCGTGTAAGCGGATTCTAAAATGATGTCAATAGTTTTTTCTAAAAACTCGTCCGATACCACTATAGAGAGATACCTGCGCTGTATATCGCTGGTACTGTATGAAATGCCTCGATATACGTGACCTTGTTTTTCATTTCCAACCCCTGTTACATCCCAGTAACTAAAGAAATTGACCTCAATTTGATGCAACGCCTTCTTGACGTCATCAAATTTGGATTTTCTAATTATTGCCTCGATTTGTTTCATAGTATTTATTTTTATTAATGCGGCAAATATATATTAATATTACTAATACCCTCAAATTTATAGGGGTATATCTAAATTATTACGAGTTTGATAATATTACCCCCTAAAAAATTGGGGTATAGAATTGAAACTAATGAAAAATGAATTTATGATTTTTTGTTTGCAATAAAATCGCAGAAACATTAGAAATAGTGAGGTAAACCTGACGAAACGTCGAAAAATGTTAAAATATGAGCCTACATTTGTCCTTTTTCAATATAAATTACAGAAAAGGACAGAAAAGGACAGAAAAGGACAGAAAAGGACAGAAAAGGACAGAAGATGCAATTTCTACAACATTTTGGCAAACCAAAGCCCTAACGCAACGGCAAATAAGCCAACCGCAATGCTTGCTATAGTGTAGATGGCGAAGTGAATGAATTCTCCCGAGGTGATAAGGGAGTGCTTTTCAAAGGCAAAAGTTGAAAAAGTGGTAAAGCCACCGCAGAAACCTGTAGCCAACAAAAGGGTCTGATTGTCGGAGAGATAGTTTCCCTTGAAAGAAATACCTAAAATAATACCGATTAATAGACATCCGATGATGTTTACCAAAAAAGTACCTAAAAAGAAGTGCTGAAAATAATTGTTAAAAGCTTTTGAAATGAGATAACGAAGAAGGCTCCCTAGGCCGCCACCAAAGAAAACAAGTAACAGTTGTTTCATCTGCGCAAATTACATAAATAATTTTTCGGATGCTTGCTGATCCAAACAGCTGCTTAAATCGCTTTTTTGTATTTGGAAGCTTCCGTATGTAATGGAAGGATTTTAGAAGATGTTGATTTTGTTACATCTTTTTCAAGCTTTTTATTTCCATTGAATGATCCGCTTAGGCTAAATGCCATAAAAATAACATTGGCCCCAATCAATATTAGAAGTATTGTAAAAAAAGTCATCATTGTGTTTGCCCCTTAAATAATCAGCGTGAAATTACGCTAATTTGTTAAATGTACGTGAAAAAAGCGCATTTGGTCGTATAGCCCATGATTTTTATGTAGAGTTCAAACTATAGGTTATTTATTTAAGAAATATTTAAGAAAGAACAAGATTGCTATGAATATTATAAAAAGTAATACTACCCATTTGACACCTTTGTAGTTCTTCGAATGTAGTTTTTTGTCTTTTTTATAGGATAAAAAGATGATAGCGATAAAACTAACAGCAAAAAGAACTGCAAAAATGACTTGACCAGTGCTAAACATATTCTGTATTTTTGGGCAAAATTACGCTTTAGATTATACAATCAAATTCATTACAGGATAAAATTAGCATTGAATGAAAAACAAAATTAGCGCAGTGGAACTGTTCCACAATTCTTTTGGACTAGGTGTTTCGGAAACCATGCAAGCCGATCTCGGTACCGCCAAGAACTTGCTTCGTTTTAATCTGATGGACGAGGAAAACAAAGAATATCTAGAGGCCGCGAACGATAATGATCTCGTAGAAGTTGCAGATGCCCTTGGCGATATGCTCTATATCTTATGCGGTACGATTCTCGAACATGGTATGCAGTATAAGATAGAGGAGGTCTTTACCGAAATACAGCGCAGCAATATGAGCAAATTAGGTGCTGACGGCAAACCGATTTATCGAGAAGATGGAAAGGTCTTAAAAGGACCAAATTATTTTAAACCCAACATTTCAGCGGTTTTGGATAAATAATAACGTCCTTAAGTAGCTCACTTCCCGCCTAAAGGAAGGTTTTTTGTCCAGAAATGCTCCATAGTCTCCATCAAATGATAGGAAGTGTTTTCCCGTTCATGAATCGAATGCGTCCGCATGGGGTATGACATCATATCGAACAATTTGTTGTTGGCTATCAACCGGTTTATAAGCATTTCAAAACTTTGATAGTGTACATTGTCGTCAGCTGTTCCATGTATAATCATAAGTTTACCCTGCAGATGCTGTGCAAAATTAATTGGTGACCCGTCATGATAGCCCTTTTCATTATCCTTTAATAGGCCCATATACCGTTCTTGATAAGTCGCGTCGTATAATCGTTGATCACTGACAAAAGATACAGCAAGCCCTGAGCTGTAAATTTCAGGATACTTGAACATACAGTTAAGCGTCATTTGACCTCCGCCGCTCCATCCCCAGATTCCGACTCTTTTTGAATCGATAAAATCATAGGTTTCTATAATTTTTGTTGCCGCTTTTGATTGGTCTTCCGAAGCAAGGATACCAATCTGGCCGTAAATGGACTTACGCCAGGCACGCCCCCTCGGTGTTTTGGTTCCGCGATTGTCAACGCTCATTACAACATACCCTTTTTGGGCCATATAGTGGTGCCATAGACTTCTTCTTGCCCAATTGTCTTGCACGGTCGCTCCGGCAGGTTCTCCATATACATAGAAGAGCAATGGATATTTTTTGGAAGGGTCAAAATCCGCAGGTTTTATCATCCAGGCATCGAGCACGTCGGCGCCGATATCTATTTTAAGGAATTCCTTAGCATTTAGCCCTAGGGCATCGTATTGGTTTTTTAGTGCAGCATTGTCTTCAAGCACCCTGACCTCTTTATGAACTGGAAGATTTATCAAAGAATAAATACGTGGCGTAGTCGTATTTTCGAAGGTCCGGATTCCCCATTTGGCATCCGCTGAGATTTGATAGCTGTTCTGTCCCGAATGGTCTGCGGGCGTAATCCTTTCTGCTTTGCCCTTGCCATCGATACGACTTCTGTACAAATAACGTTGGGTAAAATCGTCTGGCGATGCAATGTAGTACACATAGCCGCCTTTCGTATCGATACAATCGATATTGACTACATCAAATTCCCCTTTGGTGATGGGCTGTACCATTTTTCCGTCTCTGGAAACCTTGTACAAATGCAGCCAGCCGTCACGCTCACTAGACCAGGTAAAAAACTTTTCATTATCGAGCCAGCGGATGTCGTCGTGAATGTCTAAAAAGGCGGCATCGGTTTCCGTTAGAATATTTGTCAATGACATCTCATAAATATCTCCTACCCAAACCTTGTTCGTGTTTTGGGGGCGATTGAGTTGTTGTATCATCACTTCATTACTGTTGGGAATGAAATCCATACGGGCCAAATAGTTGTTTCTTGGGTCGCCGGGTATGTTAAACCATTTCGTCGTCCCCCCGTTTGCCGATATCACCCCTACCTTGACTGCAGAAAGTATGGTGCCGACCTTCGGATAGGGCATAGGCATGGGCTTCGAGTAAATGGAATCAACATTGTTAATCATATAAAACGTACCTACTCCCTTGGTATCTGACTGCCAATAGGCGATATGTTCCCCATCGGGGCTCCACCTGAACCCGTCGCGACAAGACAATTCTTCTTCATATACCCAGTCAAAGGTGCCGTTGATAATATGATCACCACCATCATTTGTCAGCTGTATTGCCGTACCGTTATTCAGGTCTTCACTATAGATATTCAATTCACTTACATAGGCCACTTTTGAGGCGTCGGGAGAGAACTTAGCAAACATCAAAGTGGCGGATGGCAGCGTTTTACCTAAACGGTCTAACTTGCCGGTATTAAGGTCGAGTACCCAATAGTCGCCCCTAGTATGGTATCTCCAGACTTTACGGGTATTCGTAAAGACCAGTAGTTTGTTGTTATCTGTAGACCATTGGTAATCTGAAATTTCCAATGGTGCTGTTTCACCATCCGGCACCAATTTGGAAGCTGAAACGAGAACTATCCGTTTTCCAGATTTTGCTTCATATTTTACGATGTCCTTGCCGCCGCCTTCAGCATTTGGTTCTAAGGTCGAGTAGCTCTTGTTGTCTTTCATCCACCGAACTGGCCCAAAACCTTTTTGCTTGTAGGTGTTATTTTTGTAGATATCATCGAGGGACAAAGTCTTATTTTGCTGTGCGGTACCATAAAAACAGATGACCAATGTAAAGGTCAGTATACTTAGAATTTCTTTTTTTATCATATTGATTTGTTCTTTATGGGATTGCCCTAAAATGAATTTTACAAGAGTCATATGGTACGCTTCCACTTAGCCATAAGGATGACTCTTTTTAGCAGATTTACGTAAACCACGGGACTATATTATCCTATTCCATTCGTAAAACAAAATAAATAATCGGATTTAGTGATTTTAAGTTTTAAATTTATGAGGAATTGACCCATTAAAAAAGGGGTAACCCTTTCGATACCATTGTTAGGATTACCGCCTTCATCATCATAACTTTCGGTACACCTGCCTGAAGAATTGTTGTCAAAATATACATGTGCCTCAAAAGTCATGTTGTTCGATGGATCGTTGAGTTCTTTTAGATTATCGCTGTATAAGGGCCAGAACTCCCCCGAACTCCATCCGTCTCCGCCCACGATGATCTGGGTTTTCAGATTACTGGTTCTTATGCCGTTTATAATTCCTTGTGCAACGGCAAACCAAGGGGTGCAGGGCAACATGTCATGTGGTTCGTTCTTAATACAATAGCCCCATATTTCTGAATTATTCTTTAATTTTAAGGATAGCTTAGCCCATAAATCTATAATGTGGGGTATGCTTTAATTGGGCAAACCTATAATTTCTTCCGTTCCGTTCAAATAATAACGACCATAATTGTGAAGGTCGGGTATGACCGCCATATTCCTGTTTCGAGCGGCCCGTAATTTTTTTTTATTCTTTGCAATTCAGTGAAATCGAGACTTCCATTTAAAACAGGTTGAATTCTTTCCCAGCTAAAGGGCATGCGAGTGAGATTTAATCCCTTCGATTTATAATAATCAAGTTTATCCACTGTCGGATAGGTATAGTGCGTATTGTACGTTCCTGGAAAATTCGGAGACCCGAACTCTGCTCCGGCTAAATTGATGCCAAAAAGTTTTCGGTCGGCGATGGATTCGGCCGTTTTTAAAATTAGAGTGTAGCTCTTCTTCGTGCCGTCTTCGGCCGTTATTTGTTACGGAATGGAATTTGCACCTATCTTCAGTTTATCACCTAATTGTATTGCTAAGGATGCTTTTGGCGATAGTTCTATGGATTTTATACGTACTTCTTTGGATCCATTGGGAAGCAAATTCGCATGTATTATTTCAGTGCCGTTTATCAAAGTGTTATAGGTTGTTCCGGCATATTCAAATTCTAATCGCAAAAGGTCGGCCGCAGTAGATTTTGAACTGTTTTTATTACAGGAACATACCAAAAATAAGTAGAAGAGGAAGACCTGCCTGTTTTATTTTCCCCATGAAAATATATTAATGTTTTTTAGCAAATTATGAGCAAAGTAGCACCAAAATTTTATGTGTTCACTTTTCAAGAGCTTATCGTAATCTCCATTTGTGATTTTAGCATACCCTTTCCTCCGGCCATTAGACTTTTTATTTTACTGTTTTCAATATTTAAGTCCACAATAATTAAACTTGGGGAAGGCTCGCTCATATACTTTCCTTGTTGAATCGAAAATCTATTTTTTTTAATTTCTAGAATATCATATAAATAAGAAGCAAGTGGTCCAGCCGCCATTCCTGTTCCTGCCTCTTCCAATATACCATAATATGGCGCAAACATTCTTGAAGTAGCATCGCTATCTGAATTATCCGTCTCGGTAGCGAATACATAATAGCCAATTAAGTCGAACTCTTCACTTATTTCGCTTATCAGGCTATAATCAGGAATTATTGTCTTTAGAATTTCTAGGTTTTTAACAGGAATCACTATAAATGAATTCCCTGTATTTACTAATTGAATCGGTGCGTTTGGTATGAGGTCGATTTTCTTTAACCCTAACGATTTTAAGATTGTACTTTCTTGGTGGCTCACATCCTTGTAATTTGGGGCTACTTGTTCCATAAATGCTAAGTCTCCCGCCATTCTTATTTTTCGTAAGCCATCTATGGTTTCTTTCGAAGAACTATTGTTCTTTAGGGCACCTATTTGCCTCAAATAGGAAAATGTTGCTACTGTGGCGTGTCCGCAATGTGCTATTTGCTTATTTGGCGTAAAGAAATCCAATTTAAAATCCGCCTTTTTAGATTCCGAAACGAAAGCAGTTTCTGATAAACCTACTTTTTTAGCGATCTCTAGTTTATTTTTATCGGATAGGGTATCCGAATTCAAAACAACACCCGCAGGGTTACCGCCTTGACCGTTTTCAACAAAAGCATTTAGAATTTGTACCGTAATCGTCTTTAATTCGTCCATTATAATCGTTTTTAAGGTTATACCCAATAGACGGTACTTAGTGCAAAAAGACGTAGTTAATTTCAATTATTTTCAAAGTCCAGTAATTTTCCGGTGTTGTCCGACTCAACGTTAGGGCAATTCAGAATATTTTCTTTCAAAATTTCCCTAGCTTTTTGAACTCTTGACTTTGTCCCCGAGTAGGATATTTTCAAATGTTCCGCAAGTTCTTTTTGAGAGTAATTTTGAAAAGAGGTCAGTACGATCACTTCTTTATGTTGAGAAGAAAGGTTCTCAATTTTTTGATTGATGCACGTACTAAGTTTTGAGTAATCGAAATTTTCACTTTCGGTTTCGGGAATGTCCAAATCATCTATTGGGGTATTTTTTGAACTTACTTTTCTGAAGTAGTCTAGAATTGTATTTCTAGTGATTTGATAGACCCAAGATGTGAGTTTTGAAGTATGCTTTAGCTGATGGATTTTGGTTTGAATTTTTAAAAAAACTTCTTGATGAATGTCCATAGTTACTTGTTCATCTCTTATTTTTCCTAAAATGAACTTATAAAGTTCTTCATTTAGGTCAATCCAAATGGTATTGATTTCATCCTTCATAATTGTCTTTTTATACTACGTTGGGGGACAGTTGGATATTTTTTATGTTTACAACTCAATTGTTCCCTCTAAATATTTAACTGCCTTTCCCTTAATCGCTACGCTGTCTTTGTTTAACTGACACAACAATTCTCCTCTGCGCTTAGATAGTTGTAAAGCTCTTAATTCCGTTTTATGTAATCTATCTGCCCAAAAAGGAACTAAAGTACAATGGGCGGAGCCTGTTACGGGGTCTTCAAATACAATCGCCTGCGGTGTAAAAAATCTGGAAACGAAATCAACACCTTCAGCTTTTCCTTTGGCCGTTACAATGATACCACCAGGGTCAATATTTATTTGATTGAGTATGGCAGTATTGGGTTTTAGGCTTTTAATGTCATCTTCAGAATCGTAAACCAATAGATAGTCACGGGATTTCCATATCTCTATTGGCTGAATATTTAATCCATCACGTATTATTAGTGGTAGATCAGCTTTTATTGGTGGTCTTGACGGAAAGTTAAGTTCCAAATAGTCATCAACTTTTTTTACTTTTAAAAGCCCACTTTGCGTATCGAAAACTATTTCATCACGATCATAGCCCATTTCTTCAAATATTACAAATGCTGATGCCAAAGTTGCGTGCCCGCATAAATCCATTTCGCATTCGGGGGTAAACCATCTTAAATGGAAATGATTGTTCGATAACTGAACAAAAAAGGCCGTCTCGGCGAGATTATTTTCGATTGCAATATCCTTCAGTACTTTATCCTCAAGCCAATTCTCTAAGGGACAAACCGCTGCTGGATTTCCCCCAAACAGGTTCTCTGTAAAGGCATCAATTTGAAATATAG
>CAZRIE010000136.1:0-10685 GCA_964600075.1 uncultured Flavobacteriaceae bacterium | reverse complement strand
CTGTACTCGCCGTAAACTACAAGAAAATTTCCCCGATGGATTTTTCGCATTCCAATATCATCAGCGTTTTTGACCAACAGGGTGAACTGGCACATCAGCAGGAAGGCCTTGGCGTAAACAACAAGGAGACCATTGATAAAATTTTGGGGCTAGCACACTAAATAGAATATTACGAACGCCAGGTCTTTTCTAAGTATCAACTCTGGTGCTTGATCTTCTCGTACAGTTTGACCAAGGACTGTAACAATTCTACTGGCGTGGTCAAAATTTGATAATGGTTCTGCCCGAACATTTGCGGCAGATAGTATTTTGCTTGTGCCTCGATGGCCAAGGCATACGAGTTGATCTGGCGTTGGTTCAGTTCGCGTAAGGCCTGTTTTACATCATTGATACCATACTTCCCCTCGTATTTGTCATAGTCGTTGGGCTTGCCATCGGAAATTAAGATTACCCATTTGTTCTTGGTATCCCGTTTGTCCAATAAGGCCCCTGAGTGCCTTAGTGCGGCTCCGATTCTTGTATAGCCACTTGCTTCCACAGCCCCGATTTTATATTTGGCCTTGTTCCAGTCTTCGTCAAACCCTTTCAAACTTAGATAGGTCGCATAGTTTCTTGTTTTGGAATAAAAACAATCAATAGAGAAATCAACGTTGAACTCGTTCAAAATTTCGCCAAAGATGATGGATACCTGTTTTTCCACATCGATAACTTTATTACCGGCGGCATAGCCATCGCTCGATAAACTAACATCCAATAGCATTAAAATGGAAAGATCTTTTTCCTTCTTTCGTTTGCTCAAGTATATTTTCTCGGAAGGCGTGTGACCTGAATGCACATCTACATAAAGATCCGTAAGGGCATCGAGGTCGAATTCTTCCCCCTCGCTCTGTCGGCGTTGCTGTTGGTATTTGTTGTTGACGGAAGTCAGCATCTTTCTCAGGCCCATCAAGGTCGATGCGTTTTGCCGTAAGGCTTTTTTGTAGTAATCGCTGTCTGTCTTAATCTGCTCCTTCGGATAGACCTTGCAGTAATCAGGCTTGTATGCACGTTTAGAAAAATCCCACTCGTCATAGGTCAAATGATAGTCTTGGGTATTAATCTCAGTACTCTCGGCAATAGTCGTGTTCTCGACGAAATCGGCTTGATACACCGAATGTACGGGGTCATCAACCCGAACAGTATGCTTCATGTTCAATTCCTCCAGTGCATTGGCATGGTCTTCCAAGTCGTCGTCGCCGTCAAAATCGCGCCAGCCGCCTTCCCATTCCTCTGCAGCTTCCGCTTTTTCAAAATTGTGGGTCATTACATAATCTTCTTGTGCTTTTTTATCGATCTGTAAAGAACTCAGCTCTTCGACCGCATTGGCCTTTAAAATAGTATCGATTTCATTCTGGATTGCCTTTTTGGCAAGTTCGGAAATGTTTTTAAGAACCTTTTTTTTGGAAGTTTCGGAATCGTTACGCATCCATTTTCCATAAACAAAAGAATAATCGACAGGTTTTTTTTCTGTGGATTTCCCTAGAAAATGAGAAATCAGTGGATTATAGATGTTTTTGGCAATGGGAAACTGTTCAAAAACTTCTTTTAAGACCACAGCCGAAGTTTCAAGGGCTTTTTTCTGTGCTTCTTCCAATGTATATTGATCGCGCACAGCGTAATTGAGACCTAGGTTCTTCTGAACCGATAAATATAAAATCCTAAATAAATAAAAAGACAGATTTTCGTCCGTATTAGGGAATTCAAAAAATCTTGAGGGTAGAAAAAAATTATCGTTTTTATAGCCCCCTTCACGTTCCGCCTCAAAGATTTCAATGGGCCTGCCCGTTATCGCCCTCGCAAAAATGGTCAGGCGCGGTTTTATATCGGCCAACTTTACCGTATGCTCAATAGCCTCCTGGGCATTTTTACGCCGTCTTTTAAAGTATTTCGCAAAGGTTTTAAAAATAAATTCGTCGGGTTCGAACATGGGTTTTCAGTAAACAGTATTTAGCGGTGGGTAAGTAGCGGATAGTAAAAAGGCGGAAAATTATTTTTAAAAAAGTGCCTATTACTTGCTGTTCACAGCTTGCTTTTTTATATCATTAAGTCACATAAATCGGCTAGAGCTTCAATAATCTCAGGGTCATCGGTCAATGGCTCGACTACCGCTACCCTGACAGACAATCGTTTTGGCAAACCAGAATATATCAATTTTGCTGCATCTACCAATAGCCGAGTGGAAGCAGTTTCGGTTAACCCAAGTTCAGTAAGATTTCGGATTTTATTCGCAATATTCACCAATTTTTTAGCTGTACTTTCATCTATTCCTGTTTCGGTAGTTAAAATGACAATCTCATCTTTTGGTTTGGGGTAGTTGAATGAAAGCGCTATAAATCGTTGTCGCGTTGAAGGTTTCAACTCCTTAAACCCTTTTTGATAACCTGGGTTAAAGGATGCGACTAGCATAAAATCTTGATGTGCTTTAATGGTCTCCCCCAATTTGTCGATGTACAATTCCTTACGATGGTCTGTCAGCGAATGAATGGCAACGATAACATCGGGACGCGCCTCTGCGATTTCATCCAAATAAATAATGGCGCCTTGTTTGACCGCCTGTGTCAATGGCCCGTCGATCCAAATGGTTTCGGCACCCTTAATTATAAAACGCCCGATCAAATCGGTTGACGAAGTTTCTTCATGGCAGGCAATGGTAATCAATCGCTTACCCAACTGATGGGCCATAAAATCTACAAACCTTGTTTTTCCTGTTCCTGTCGGGCCTTTTAAAAGCGTGGGGAGTTTATTCTTGAAGGCATGTTCAAAAACTTCCACTTCTTTGGCGACAGGCTTATAAAAAGGAATTTTCCCTTTCATTGTAATGATATCATTTGATGTTTTCGTCGATGTTTGTGCAAGTACGTCCATTCCTTTATTCTTAAATTGAAAAAGTTCCAAAAGGGCGTTGATCAATATTGACCGAAGGATTTTAGCGCCCTTTTGAACCTAATAATTGTTACTACTGTATGTCCACTATTTCCAATGCTTCATCATTTGGCCGACCGTACTTTATGAAATCGATAATGTATAGAACTATCCCCGCCGTGAACAATGACGCGCAAATAATCAATACCACAAAGTGGATGCTGATTTCATTTTGTACCACCATAAAATCCATCTTGAGTTTTCGTTCCATATAGACTTGTGCGACACCTGCCACGCCGAACGCTATGGTCATACCAACCATGCCGATATTGGCCATCCAAAACGCGGCACGACCCCTAACGCCATCGTATAATTTTCTTCCCGTCATATTGGGCAGAGAATAACTTATAATTGCAAGCACGATCATTGCATAAGCGCCCCAGAAGGCTAAATGCGCGTGCATTGCAGTAACTAAAGTACCATGAGTGTAAAGGTTTGTTTGTGGCAAGGTGTGCGCAAATCCCAAAAGCCCGGCACCTACGAATGAGACAATAGCAGAACCCAAAGTCCAGAACAAGGCTATTTTGTTAGGGTGTTTTTTCTCGCCCTTTCGGTACATATTCACGGCAAAAAGTGCCATCGCGAAGAACGCTAAGGGTTCCAAAGCGGAAAATATACCACCTACGATCAACCAGATTTTATTGACACCGATGTAGTAATAATGGTGTCCGGTTCCTAAAACTCCGGAGAGAAAAGTCAGACCTACAATGACGTATAGCCATTTTTCGATGACTTCGCGATCGACCCCGGTCAGTTTGATTAATAGGAAGGACAGGATACCGCCCATGATCAATTCCCATACGCCTTCGACCCATAAGTGTACCACCCACCAACGGAAGAAAGAATCTGTAACTTGACTGTCAAAAGGTAGCATTCCGGGCAGGTACAACAATGCCGCGAATAACAGTCCCATGGAAAGCACCAATGCCGTGGTCGTTTTTCGTTTTCCCTTAAAAAGCGTGGTTAAGATCAACCCGAGAAACAGCAAAACGTTGATAACGACCAAGTAGTCGAGCTGTCGGGGTATTTCGAGGAATTTTCGGCCTTCCCACCAACCAAAATGAAATCCTATAATTGCTGCAACGCCAACTAATGCAAGAGAAATGAGTTGCACATAGGCCAATTTTACGCTGACCAGTTCGCGTTGTGCCTCTTCAGGAATGATGTAATACGCCGCCCCCATAAAACCAGAGAGTAGCCAAACTACCAAAAGATTGGTATGTACGGCCCTAGCGGTATTGAACGGAATGAAATCGTGAAGACCGTCCATGCCTATTCGGGCAAAGCCCATGATAAAACCATAGATGATTTGAAGAACGAATAGTAGCATCGAGAGGGCAAAGAACCAGTAGGCTACTTTTTGTGATTTATATTTCATTATTGTGGTTATTTAGATTTGTTATTATTATTCGTCGGTAGCTGGCGCCAATGGATCCTCCCCTTTTGCCAATGGAGATACGACACGGTCGAAGCCGTTGAGGTCTATTTCGCCGATCCATTCGAAAAAAGCGATCATATCGGCGGCCTCTTCTTCAGAAAAGCCATAGGCGACCATTTTTCGACCGTTGGGCGCCCATGGCATCGGGTACATAAGAACCGTTTTGATATAGGCCGGACCCCGTCGTTCTATAACTTTGGTCAGTTCGGGGGCATAATAGCCGCCCTCTCCTAAAATGGTATGGCAGCCCATGCAGTTGTTCGATTCCCAGATTTTTTTTCCTCTTACAACTTGTTCGGTAATGTTTTCATGATTAGTTTGATCTTGTTCTTTACTAAAGGAAAAAATGGTCAATCCTATAAACGCGAGGAAAGTGACCAATGTTCCCCCCAAAAAGAAGGCGCGCGCTTGTTTTTTTGATAGCATACTGGTTGGAATTTAGATTATTAAAAGACTTTTTTATCTTTAATTTCAAAAATATACCTACGTCATGGAGCAGAATATGATATTTGTCATAAATTAAAAAAAAAGATAGCAAGGTCGTCGATAAAAGAAGCGCTGCCATGGACATCATAAGGCCTAAATTGATGCCGAAGAATTGATGGAATACCGCTCCGGTAAAACTCAACAGGGCGAAATATCAAAATTCGGAAAAATGGTTCAATCTCATTTTACAGCTCGAGGTCCCTATTTTAAAAAATCAATTGATAGTGAAAACTAATAAACTATCCATCAGATTTGTGATAAGCAAGTCTAAAATGAACATGAGAGGGTTGCCCACATTATAGGTTAATCTATTAAAGATGAAAGAAAGGCCTTTGCTGCTGGTTTCTTTCTTAACCCATAGAAATCGAATACTAAGAAATAGAAAGCCGGATTAGGTAACACACTTAAACTAGTCATCCATTTAAATCTTCAACACAAAACTTGATATAAAAATAGGTCGGTGTAATCTGGTATATTTTATGAAAATATTGTCTATCTTAAAATCGAAATAGCAATATAATGGATAGAAGGAACTGGATATCACGGGCAACCATCGGTTCTGCGGGGCTCGTAGTGTATCCTCATTTGGGAACCACAATACCAGTGGCCGATATAGAAGAAAAGTATCTTCGGTTGAATGCTAACGAAAACCCCTATGGATGCTCAGAAAAGGTATCGAAAGTATTTTATGCGGCAGGAAAAGAAGTCAATAGATATGCCTTTGCCTCAATACCTGAACTAAAAAAGTCTGTAGCAAATCGGTTCGGTCTTGATAAAGATCAGGTCTTATTGGGTTCGGGTTCGTCTGGTTTGTTAGAGGCAATAGGCCATTTTATGTTACATAAAAAGGGTGAGGTGACTACGGCCAAACCTACCTTTGATATTTTACCCGCCATGTTGACCAAGTTTCAAAGAAAGACGCACTATGTGCCTTTGAGAACTGACCATTCCCTCGATTTAAGTGGCATTTTGGATAAGACCCGAGAACACCCGGGATTGGTGTATATCGTTAATCCGAACAACCCTACTGGCACCGCTGTACCTTCTCAAGAACTAAGGCAATTTATTATCGCGGCCAGCCAATACTCCTACGTACTGGTCGATGAAGCCTATCTCGAATTTTGCGATAAGAGTGAATCTATGATTGACATGATCGTAAACCCCAAGGTTATGGTTATTAAGACATTCTCTAAAGCATATGGCTTAGCGGGCTTGCGTATCGGTTATGGCTTTGCACATTCAGACTGGGTCAATGAATTGGAAAAGTATATGATCTTTGCAGGTCTACCAATATCTTCGCCTGCCTTTTCCGCTGCACAGGCTGCTCTTGATGACCAAGATTTTATAGATTTTGTGGTTCAAAAAAATACAGAATCAAAAGCCATAGTCGAAGCGGCGCTGTATGGATTGGGAATTGACTATATACCTTCACAGACCAGTTTCGTTCTTTTTGATGTCTCAAAATATCAGGGGGAATTTAGCGTGGATATGAAAAGTCAAGGAATACTAATAGGTATTCGCAATTATCTTGGTAAAAATTGGTGTAGGGTTAGTATGGGAACCGTTGAGGAAACCAAAGAATTCACTAATGTGTTGATTAAACTGTGGAAGACATAAAATAGAAAAACCTAATTATCGGCATTAAAATAAAATATAACACAACATATAAGTCAAGTATATTTCTTCAAGTTAATTTCAAAGAAAGAATGTATGCTGCTTAAAAAAAATCAAAATCAACATAGTACTATTATATAGAAATGAAGAAAGAAAAAATAGCTGGACTGATTACTTTAACTGTACTCGTTGGAGTAATGGGTATATCGTGCCAGAAAAAAGCGGTTATAAAGAAACCCAATATTGTCTATATTTTGGCGGATGATTTAGGCTATGGAGATGTATCAATTTACAATTCGGCATCTAAAATAAAAACACCCAATATAGACAGGTTGGCCTCTCAAGGTATGCGTTTCAGCGACGCTCATTCTCCCTCCTCAGTTTGTACTCCTACTCGCTATGGTATCCTCACAGGGAGATATTGCTGGAGGAGCAAATTGCCTCAAGGCGTACTAAGAGGATATGGGAAGGCATTACTGGAAAGGGAGCGGACAACAGTTGCGTCACTTTTACAAGACAATGACTATACCACAGGAGTTGTTGGCAAGTGGCACCTTGGATTGGATTGGATATTAAAGGAAGAATTCAAAGATTCGATAAACAGTAAGACTACAACTGCAAATGAATATGGGATGGTCACCCAAATGAATGGAGACTGGGTAGATTTCACCAAAAAACCTACGGACGGACCTTTAGACCATGGCTTTGACTACAGTTACATATTACCGGCCTCATTGGATATGGAGCCGTATTGCTATTTGGAGAACGATGTTTTAACAGAGCTACCAAACGAACATACACCGGGTAATGATCTGGATACCGGATCCTATGCCACTGGAGCGTTCTGGAGACCGGGCCGAGTTACCAAAAGCTTCGATTTTTATGAAGTCTTACCAAAATTTATAAATCAGGGTAAAAAATTTGTTGAAACTCATGCTAATGACGAGGATCCATTTTTTCTCTATTTACCTCTGGCTGCCCCACATTCACCATGGGTTCCTAAGCCAAATTATGATGGAAATTCTGGAGCAGGACAATACGGCGATTTTGTACAAATGGTAGATGCCCAAGTTGGTGATTTTTTAAAGAGTTTAGAAGAGATGAGCATTTCAGATAACACCATCGTTATTTTTACAAGTGACAATGGGCCTTTTTGGAAACCGGATTTTATAGAAAGGTTTGATCACAAAGCGGCTTCTATATATCGGGGTATGAAAGCAGATGCCTATGAAGGTGGTCACAGAATCCCATTTATTGTGCGGTGGCCAGGAAAAATAGAGGCTGGAAGTAAAAGCAATTTTAAGACTACGTTGACAAATTTTATGGCAACCTGTGCCGAGGTCCTTGGCGTAAAATTAGATGAACATACAGCAGAAGATAGTCAAAGTATTCTTCCTGTTCTTTTAAGTGATAAAAATACTATTGAGAAAGAAATACCCATCGTTCATCATTCATCAGGAGGTCATTTTGCAATAAGAGAAGGAGATTGGAAACTCATTGAAAAAAGAGGTTCAGGAGGATTTTCTATCCCGGCAACCTATGAACCTAAACCCGGTGAACCTGTTGGCCAATTATATAATTTAAAGAAAGATCCATCAGAAACAAGGAATGTTTATGCCGATTATCCTGAAATAACCCAAAGGCTAAAAGAAAAATTGGAAGAAATTAAAGAGGAAGGGAGAAGTCGGAAATAAATAGGAATACGTCGAATAAAAAATTCATTATTTTGTGCCAAGCGACTTCATTTCAATAATTTACACCTGTTTTTGAGACATCTGTAACAGTAATTATCGGGTCGATAAAATATCTTTACGTTCTGGCGACGTATTAAGCTCAAACGCTTAGCTTTCCATAAAGCCTAAAAACTTGAAACAAGTACATATTTTCGGAATGGATCTTTTCCTAGTCAAAAAGTCAATCAGCTGGAAAGTTGCTAAGATATTCCTGAGCTTTTGTGCTTTAATTATCACCTCAGGCTGTGTTGAAAAGAAGCTAGCCGACTCATCTACCAAACCGAACATTATAGTGATTAACGTAGATGATTTGGGTTGGAAAGACCTTGGTTTTATGGGAAGTGAGTACTATGAAACTCCGAATTTAGATGCCTTGGCAAAAGAAGGGATGGTGTTTTACAACGCCTATGCAGGGGCAGCCAATTGCGCTCCCAGCCGTGCCTGTCTTCTTTCAGGGCTTAACACCCCACGGCACGGGGTCTATACCGTTAGTCCATCTGATAGGGGCAATCCAAAGACACGTAAAATCATCCCCATAAAAAACACGAAGCATCTAATTGACACTACCTATACGCTGCCTCAAATGTTGAAATCGGCCGGATACGTTACCGGAAGTTTTGGTAAATGGCATGTGGGAGAGAATCCTGAAAAGCAGGGCATAGATGTAAATGTCGGGGGTAGTTCCCGAGGTAACCCCGGAAAGGACGGCTACTTTTCACCTTATACTATCGATCATATTACCGATGGTCCAAAGGGAGAATATTTGACCGACCGCCTCACCAATGAAGCAATCAGTTTTGTAGAAAAATACAAGGATACCACCTTCTTTCTTTATCTGCCCTTTTATACGGTACATACGCCTATTATGGGCAAAGAGAAACTCATCGAAAAATTCAAGAACAAAAAAGGCTCAAATGGTCAAAATAGACCTGATTATGCTGCTATGGTTGCCGCTATGGATGAAAATGTTGGCAAGCTACTATCCCATCTCAAGAAAAATGGATTGGAAAAACACACACTACTCATTTTCACCTCGGACAATGGAGGTATACGCGCCATTTCGGAACAAAACCCTTTACGGGCGGGGAAAGGTTCTTATTATGAAGGAGGAATCCGAGTGCCATTGATTATTAAATGGCCAGGGAAGGTAGCGCCCAATTCCACCTCCAAAGAGCTGATAAGCAACCTGGACTTCTATCCCACGCTCCAACACATTGCCAATCCTCAAAAAAAGATAAAGTTGCTCGATGGAATAGATCTTCGGCCTATTTTCCAGGGCGCAGCACTTGGGAAGCGGAATCTTTTCTTTCATTTCCCCATTTATTTGCAGTATTATAGTAAACAGAAAGACGATGGTCGCGACCCCCTTTTCCGTACTCGCCCTGGATCCGTAATTATATCGGGCGAATGGAAATTACATGAATATTTCGAGGATGGGGTATTGGAGCTCTATAATCTGAAATCCGATATAGGCGAAGAACATAACCTTTCCGAAGAAAATCCGGTAAAAGCACAGGAACTGCTCAAAAAACTAAATGAATGGCGAGAAAAAACCCATGCAGCCGTGCCCGCAACAAAAAACCTTCAGTACGATGCCGCCTTTGAGCAACAGATAACTAAAAATTAGATTCCAAATAAAAATGTATTCAAATGTACTTTTGCCGACGTACGGTATTGGAGGGTTTTTTAAATGGAAAACATTGAAATTATAGATTAATTGACAAAAATCAGTTTCACCTTTTTGCAATTTCACAGATCCGGAGATTTTGAATAGTTGCAATTGCTATCTAGAGAAAACTCAGATTTCATAAAATGTTCCGTGTATTGGTTATGCAAATTGTAAGTTTTCAAATCATGTGTTGCATATACTTTTTAATGTTGGCATCCTCATAGATTTTCTGAACCATATCAATGTATGACCTTGTAAATCGCTCATTTTTGGAAAGATTGCCAAAGAGAGCTTTCTGTTTTACAAATGCTAGCGAGTCGGTTTCTGTTTGTTCGGCCGCTTGGTGAAGTTCGGCACACATGGCATCAATAATTTCGATTGGTTGCCCATCTTTATCGATTCCCTTATCACTATAGTAGCACCAGGCAGCAATTACCAAAATGGCAAATTGAATGCTTCCCTTCCTAGCTAAATTTTCTTGAAGGGCAGCAATTAAAAATTTGGGCAACTTGGCCGAACTTTCCGAACAAATGCGGCTAACGCTGTCCTTTATAGTGAGATTGGCAAAGCGCTCCTGTAAACTGTCTTTATATCCATTTAAATCAATCCCTTCCAGGGCATCCAGTACCGGGGTGGCTTCGGTATCCATAAACGCTCGCAAGTAGGTAACGAAAGTTTCGTCCTACATACAGGCATTGATTGTTTTGTGTCCATGAATTGCACCTAATATACCCAATACGGAATGACCCGCATTCAGTAGTCGAAGTTTCATTTTTTCGTAAGG
>CAZRIE010000135.1:0-10860 GCA_964600075.1 uncultured Flavobacteriaceae bacterium | reverse complement strand
CGGCCATTTTACGGGACAAGAATATCTTAATTATACCTACTTCATTCCCTTATGTCCTTCATGCCCCGTCATAGTTTTTCCTCCTTCATCATTCATCATGGACTTTTTACCTTTTAATTGTGCGGTGGCATCAACTGTAAAAGTGCCATTGGTTACTATTACATCACCGTCCTCTAATCCTGAAAGAACGATATACCCTTCATCAACTGCATCCCCAACAGTAATCTCACGCATTTCGAAAGTCGGATTATTGGGGGCGGTCTTGATATATACTACCGAGCGTTCGCCTGTCCAAAGCACAGCACTTTCAGGTATAACTATGGCACCATCCTTCATTTTCGATGCCAGTCTCAAGGAACCCGCAACGAACATTCCCGGCTTAAGCCGACCACTTGGATTATTCAAGATCGCCCTAACTTCAACAGTTCTTGTTGAAGAATTCAAAACAGGATTTATAAAAGATATTTTGGCATTGAATGTTTTATCGGGATAGGACTTCGCAACAATTTCGATATTCCGGCCTTCCTTCATTAACGAAACCTGATTCTCATAGGCATCGAAAACTGCCCAGACTGTTCCCAAATTGGTAATTTTGAACAAGGGCGAACCCTTTTTTACATAATCCCCGGCCTCTGCCATAATTTCGGAAACAGTACCCGAAACATTGGCATATACAGGAAAATTCTCTCTTACCTGACCTAATGACTCGATTTGCTCAATCTGTTTTTCAGAAAGTTTCCAGAGCTTCAGTTTGTTGCGAACCGCCTGATATAATTCGGGTTGTGATTCTTTAAGGCTTGACGCGGTAATCAATTCCTGCTGCGCGGAAACCAGTTCTGGGGAATACATAGTTGCTAATTGTTGGCCATTTCGGACTTCTTCGCCTTCAAAATTGACGAACAGTTTTTCTATACGGCCATCAAAATAGGAGGCCTGCGTTGCGATTGCTTTTTCGTTCTCGGCTATCTTTCCCGAAAGTTTCAGGGTATTTTCCCCTGAACTGCCCGAACCTACTTTAGTTGTCCGAATATCGGCCAAGGCCATTGCATTTTTGGTCATTTTGAACTGGCCCATGGCCAAGCCATCTTCTCCAGATTCCCCAGGAATCAATTCCATACCGCAAATTGGGCAGTCTCCGGGTTCTGGTTGCATAATCTGCGGATGCATCGAACACGTCCATATTTGGTCCGAGGTCATTTCTGTGCTATGGACATGTTCCTTGGCCTTATTATCATTGGGAGAATACCCAAAAATTAGGTATCCGGCCAATAGGCCTGCAACAAGTGCGAATCCGATGTAAATTATATTTTTTTTCATACTAAACCCTTAAAATGTTATTTCCCCAATTTTAAAATTCTGATAGCCCCTCGAATCACGATGGCGAAAACTATCGCCCCGACAATCAAGTCAGGAATCCGAGAATTTGACCACAATACCAATAAACCAGCGACGATTACACCTGTGTTGATGATGACATCGTTGGAGGTAAAGATCATACTAGCTTGCATATGCGCTTCCTTGCTCTTGGATTTTTGCAACAGGTACAGGCAAATGGCATTGGCCAGCAATGCAAGTATCGAAACTATGATCATGGTCTTGAAATCAGGAATTTCATCCGATGCAAAAAACCGCCGTACCACCTCGAAAAAGCCTATAATCGCCAAAAACATCTGAAAATACCCAGCTGTTTTGGCTATATTCTTTTTGCGTATCAAGGAACCTCCAACGGCAAAAAGGCTTAGACCATATACAAACGAATCCGCCAACATATCAAGGCTATCGGCAACCAAGCCCATTGATTTCGAAAGCAGTCCGGTCGTCATCTCCAAAACGAAAAAAACGAAATTGATAAGAAGCACGGCCCACAATAGTTTACGTTGATTCGATTCCTCCGATAATACCAGCTCTTCGGTTTTAGTCGATGAAATAAGTTCGTCGTTAAATTTTAAATCGCTAATTGCAGTACGTATCTTTTCAAGATTCCCCTGATGATAGACCGTTAACTTTCGGCCGGGTATATCGAAATCCAATTTTACGATTTGCCCAACCGATTCCAGCTTCATCCGAATTATAGCTTCTTCTGAAGGGCAATCCATTTTTGATATTTTGAATAGTGATTTATCCATTTACTTCTGATTTTCTATTGCCATTTATCAAATTGTTTTTGATCTTAATCTAAGAGCATTGACAATGACCGATACCGAGCTAAAACTCATAGCCAAAGCCGCAATCATAGGGGAAAGGAGTATTCCGAAAAACGGATAAAGAACCCCTGCGGCAATCGGTATGCCCAAAGTATTATATATGAGGGCGAAGAACAAATTTTGCTTAATATTCTTCATAACGGCATCACTTAGGTTTCTTGCCTTTACGATACCGTTCAAATCCCCTTTTACCAAAGTGATGGCAGCACTCTCGATGGCCACATCGGTTCCCGTTCCCATTGCAATACCCACATCACTTTTGGCCAATGCAGGAGCGTCATTAATGCCGTCGCCAGCCATTGCGACCACCTTACCGCTCTTCTGAAGTTTCTCGACTTCTTTGAGTTTATCTTCCGGTAACATTCCTGCTTTAAAATCGGCAAGATTAAGTTCGCTGGCCACGGCTTGTGCCGTATCGTAATTATCACCCGTTAGCATTATCACATCGATACCTTTTTCCTGTAATTCCTTAATGGCCATGGCGCTTGTTTTCTTAATCTTGTCCCCAATGACTACAAAGCCTGAAACCTTCCCATCAATAGCCAGAAAGGAAACTGTTTTTCCTTGCTTTTGATAGGTTTTAGCTTCGTCCTTCATTTCGGATGAAATAGTTGCATTGGCATATTCCATCATTTTAGGATTGCCCAAATCCAATTTTTTGCCATTGACCGTTCCTTCAACACCTTTTCCAGTCACCGCACTAAATCCATCAACCTTTACAATTTCGGAATTTTGTTCCTTGCCATATTTCACGGTAGCTTCTGCCAAAGGGTGCTCACTATCGCTGTTCAATGAAACGATATACTGTAATATCTCGTCTTCGACAAAAGTGTTGCCGAACACCCCTATTTTTTCCACAGCGGGCTTTCCCTCAGTAATAGTCCCTGTTTTATCTACGATAAGGGTACTGACTTTATCCATTTTTTCAAGAGCCTCGGCATTTTTGATGAGTACGCCGTTTTGTGCCCCTTTACCTACACCTACCATTACAGACATTGGGGTTGCCAATCCCAATGCACAAGGACAAGCGATTATGAGTACCGCAATGGCGTTCACCAAGGCAAATACATAAGCAGGTTCTGGTCCCCAGGCTGCCCATACACTAAATGTGATTATCGCAATTATAACTACGACTGGTACAAAATATCCAGACACCGTGTCGGCCAACTTTTGGATAGGTGCACGGCTGCGGCTGGCATTGTTAACCATGTGAATGATTTGGGAAAGCAATGTATCGGAGCCTACTTTTTCTGCCTTCATCAGAAAGGACTGATTGCCATTAATAGTACCACTACTTACCTTATCGCCTACCGATCTGTTAACAGGAATAGGTTCTCCCGTAATCATCGATTCATCGACGGTTGTGTTTCCTTCTGTCAATACCCCATCCACAGGGATTTTGTCCCCTGGCTTTACTTTTAGGATATCGCCCAACTCAATTTTATCTATACGCACTTCAACCTCTTCGCCATCGACTATCTTGATAGCTTTGTTGGGGGCAAGCTTTAAAAGCTCCTTTACCGCCGAATTGGTTTTGCTATGTGCACGGGCTTCCAACAGTTGCCCTAATAAAACCAAGGTCAAGATAACCGTAGCTGCTTCAAAATAGACGTGAACCGCTCCCGATTCGGTTTTGAATTCCGATGGAAATATATCGGGAAAGAGCATACCAAAAACACTAAATAGCCATGCCACACCTGCACCGATACCAATGAGTGTAAACATATTAAGGTTCCAGGTTATGATACTTTTATAAGCCCGTTCGAAAAACATCCAAGTAGCGTAAAACACAACAGGAATAGACAATGCGAACTGAATCCAGTTCCAATATTTCTGTTCCATTATATCATACAATGGATTATTGGTAATCATCTCGCTCATTGCAATAAGGAAGATGGGCAACGTGAACGCAACGGCAATCCAAAACTTTTTCAAGAGTTTTCGATACGTTTTTTCCTCTGCGGAAAGGTCGGGTTGCATAGGCACCAGATCCATTCCGCAGATAGGGCAGGGTCCGGGTGCCTCCCTAATCACCTCAGGATGCATAGGGCACGTCCATTGCTGGGAAAATGAAACGGATAAACTTTGCTCTTCTACCAAATCCATCCCGCATACAGGACAATCGCCCGGCTGGTCATAGGTCCTATCTCCTTCGCAATGCATCGGGCAGTAAAAAGTGCCCGTTCCTTTGCCTTTGGGTTTTACCTTCTTTTTCTTGTTGGTATGGTGATGCGGTTCCCCGGAAATATGAATACTATAGGCACCACCATCTTTTTCCAAAGCTTCTTGGAACTTTTCAATTGGAATATGATTTTCCATTTCGATAATGGCTTCCGCCTTTTCCAAATCGACAGAAACCGTAGACACCCCTTCCACTGTAGAAAGTGTCTCCTCCACATGGTTTCGACAGCCATTACAGGTCATTCCGTGTATGTGATAAGTGTGTTTCATGTTTTACTTTGTTACGGTTTCGGTAACCTTACCACATTTCAACATCTTTTCGCCGTAGTATGGATTTCTGATTTCGCCTACATTGGATATCCAATACCCCCCTTTCACATCAAAGGCCATTGGGTAAAACTGATTGTAAATAGTTCCCTTGTAGATGGATTCCTTGAACAACGGCTCTACCTTTTCGGTAAACTCCGAAAACAGCTCGCGTTGTTTTTCTAGGTCGTTTGCCTCAGCCATGGCTAAAGCTGTTAATTTTAAATTATCCCGTTCCTCGGAAAAAATTTCGACGAGGTTTCCAGCTGCCGATTGTAATCCATCAGCATCGGAATTGACCAATGCCGTTCGTACCTGCTGGTAGTTATGAAATACAATACCCGTCATCCCATCGGAGAAAGATGCATCGGCAATATCAAACGTTTGCTCTTTCGCTTGTTCTATCCCCTGTTGTATACTAACATCCACTTCTTGTTTATATTTCTTCTCTCCACAGGATGCCAAAGTCATAATGAATGCTGCGGCTACGGCTAAATATTTGTTCTGTTTCAAAGTATTTATTTTATTGATTTTCAATTGATTGTATTCCTTTTTTTTTGCTTGTGCTGAATTCATTTCAGTATTGATTCGTTAAATAATTGATGACGGCCATCTGTGAATAATAGTTTTTGACGGCCTCGATCCGGTTCGTCTGAAACTTCAGTTGTAATTCCTGAATATCCAGTACATCCTTAAAATCGATGGTTCCCGTTTCATAATTTTTAATCAAGATTTCTTCTGCGTTGTTCGCCTTTGCCAGATTTTTAATTTGGGTATTGTACTTGATTCGTGCAGCCTCACGATTATTAACGGTCGTATGCAAAATCGTTTTCAATAGATTTCGGCGATTGGCTTTCTGGGCATTGATTTCCTCTTGCCGTAGTTCGTTCTGTACCGAACGAGATTTGTACTTGTTATTGAAAATTGGAATGGATAGCGAAACCATCGGCATCAGAATGTCCTTCCCATTATCGCTGAAATCCATGCCGGCCCTTTCTTCTACTGGGATATAGTCCAACCCGAAACCAAGATTCGGATTGGCCTCTTTTTGATTTAGGATTTCCGATTGCGCTACCGATTCGTAAAGCCTATCATATTTTTCCAGTTCGGGGTGCAAATCCAGTTCCGCCGTTACCTGTCCAAAATCATCGTCGATACCCAAGCTATCGACCAAATCGACATTCATGGCTTCCTCACGGTTCAAAAGGTTATTGAAAACGCTTCTTTCGGATAGGAGTTCTTGCATCAAAACTTCCTTTTGCTCTTGCATTCCGTTTTGACGGATTTGCAAACGGAGCACATCCACAGCGGAGGCATTTCCGACTTCCAGAGAGGTCAGGGCCAATCTTTCGTAGGTTTTCAGCAGTTGGATATTCTCGTCCAAAACCTTCTGCTTTTCCTTAATGGCATGCAGCTTATAATAGGATTGCGATACCGACAATCTCAGTTTCCGTTTGGTAATGGCAATATCCAAATAATCAACTTCTGCCAAGGAACTCGCATAATTCTCCCTTGCCGTTATCGTGCCGAACCAAGGAAGCATCTGTTTGACGGAAAACCGGGCTTTTTGGGCCCCTGTACGTGTTTCGGGTTCGCTTACAAAAACACCTGCGCTTACTTCCGTATTGGGGATCGCATCGGCTTGGGTCACTATTTCCTTCGCGATGTTATACCTAATTTCAAAGGCCTGTACTTCGGGGTTATTGGCTTCCGCTTCCCCGATATAGGTCTCCAAGGTCTGGCCATGAACCAACCCTACAGCTAGCAGCCCTATTACTATGTTAAGTATTTTCTTCATTGGTTTTCTCCTTTAAGTTGCCACTCACTTCTCCAACTGTAAAGCACAGGAACCACCAACAAGGTGATCAGGGCAATCAGCATCCCTCCGAACGATGGAATCGCCATAGGAATCATAATATCGCTACCCCGACCTGTAGAGGTCAGAATGGGCAACAACGCCAACAAGGTTGTTGCCGTGGTCATCAAACAGGGGCGTATCCGTTTTTCGCCGGCTTCCACCACAGATGCCCGAACCGATTCCAACGTTTTCGGTTTGTTCCGCTCAAAAGTCTGTGTCAGGTAGGTGGCCATAACTACCCCGTCATCCGTAGCGATACCAAAAAGGGCAATAAAACCGACCCATACGGCCACGCTCAAATTGATGGTATGCATTTGAAACAGGTCCCGTAGGTTTTCCCCGAAGAAGTTGAAATTTAGGAACCAATCCTGACCGTAGAACCATATCATTAGGAACCCCCCAGCAAAGGCGACCACAATTCCCGAGAAGACCATTAAGGAGGTGGATACCGAACGGAACTGGAAATACAGGATCAAGAAAATAATCGCCAGGGCCAAAGGCACGACCACGGAAAGTGTCTTTTCCGCCCTGAGTTGATTTTCATAGGTTCCGGTAAATTTATAGTTGATGCCTTTCGGAACAATCAGCTCCCCATTGTCAATTTTTTGTTGGATAAGGGCTTGAGCACTTTCCACTACGTTCACTTCCGCAAAACCGTCCAGCTTGTCAAAAAGCACATAGCCCACCAAAAAGGTATCCTCGCTTTTAATAACCTGTGGGCCTTTTTCGTACCGGATGTTGACCAGTTCGCTCAAAGGAACGGGACTGCCCTTGGAAACGGGGACATAGATGTTCTTGATGTCCGTCGGGTTTTCCCGAAGTTCCCTTGGATAGCGCACTCGCACACCATAGCGTTCCCTTCCCTCGACCGTTTTAGTCAGGGTCATGCCGCCCACGGCGACTTCCAAGACCCTTTGTACATCATCGACAACAATGCCATATCTCGCCAAAGCCTCTCTGTCAATATCGATCAGGAGATAAGGTTTACCAACAATCCTGTCGGCAAAGACGGCTTCCTCCTTGACCCCTTCGGCCTCTTTGAGAATATTTTCCAATTGTAGTCCGAACGCCTCGATTTGCTGTAAATTTTGTCCCTTAACCTTGATGCCCATTGGAGCACGCATTCCGGTTTGCAACATGACTAAACGGGTTTCGATGGGCTGCAATTTAGGTGCGGATGTGACCCCTGGCAATCGCGTAACCCTCACGATTTCATTCCAAATGTCATCGGGCGATTGGATTTCCGGCCGCCAGTTGCGGAAGTATTCGCCGTTTTCATCGGGAACCAAGTTTTCAAAAACGATTTCCGATAAATCCGCGATATCAGAATCCTTATACTCCGAAGTATTTTCTTCAAGAGCTGTATTCGGGTTCAATAGGAAATTACCATCCTGTAGTACAAAAAGACCATCATCGTTCACTTTAAAGCGTTGCCGTTTTCCAGCCCCGTTCTGCATGTATTCCGATTTGTATTGGATGATGTTTTCGTACATGGACAACGGTGCAGGGTCCAGGGAGGAATCCGTTCGTCCGGCTTTACCGACCACTGTTTCGATTTCGGGAATACTGGCAACCGCCATATCCAATTGTTGCAAGACCCGTTTATTTTCCTCGACCCCTGCATGGGGAAGTGAGGTCGGCATCAAAAGGAACGAACCTTCGTTCAAGGCGGGCATAAATTCCTTGCCTGTATTCTGCATAATCAGTACTCCGAAAATTACAATGACGGTAGGTATGGACAGAAAACCCAATTTGTTACGCAACGCCCATCGCAATATTTGGGTATAGTGTTTTCTAAAGAGCGTGAATACGGCCAACAATCCAAAACATATCAATCCAACAAAGACCAAGTTCATAAATATGCTACGGTCAAGACCCAACGGTCGCCAATAGCCAGCCAACAGGAATACGATGGCTGCGGCTGAGATAATAATGTTCAAAAGGTTTGCTTGTTTTTCGGAAAGGGAAAATCCATTGAACAGACGACCTGCCAGCTCTACATTCTTTAAGGGTCTTATGGTTCCGAAGGCCATTAATACCAAGCCCAGCCAATAACCATAGACTACTGCCACAAGTCCTGAAATGATAAGTATTACGCTGAATACATAACCCATAATGCTCTTGCTTCCTTTCTTTCTAAAGAGGAAAGCAGCAAAAGGCGGTATCAGGAACAAGGCCACTATTAGCGATGCTGTTAATGCAAAGGTCTTGGTAAATGCCAATGGGCGGAACAGTTTTCCTTCAGCACCTATCATGGTAAATACTGGAATAAAACTGATGATGGTGGTCATGACCGCTGTTACGATTGCACCGGACACTTCTGCGGAAGCATTATATACTACTGTATTTATAGGGAGTTTTTTTGCATTTTCGTCCAGATGCCGAATGATATTTTCGGAGAGAATGACCCCGACATCGACCATGGTTCCGATAGCAATGGCAATTCCTGAAAGGGCAACGATATTTGCATCGACACCAAAAAGTTTCATGGCTATAAAGACCATCAATACCGCCACGGGCAATAGTCCTGAAATGAGAACGGAGGCCCGAAGGTTGAACACCATGATAACGATGACCAAAATGGTTATTAGAATTTCTAAGGTCAATGCCTCGTTTAGCGTTCCTAGGGTTTCCTGAATCAATTCGGTGCGATCATAGAACGGTACAATCGTTAATTGTGAAGTTCTGCCATCGGTTAATTGTTTAGAGGGCAATCCAGAACTGAGTTCCTTTATTTTATCCTTTACATTGTTGATGACCTCCATGGGGTTTGCACCATATCTGGCCACGATAACCCCTCCAACTACTTCAGCACCTTCTTTATCAAGAATACCACGGCGCACGGCGGGGCCGAGCGAAACATTGGCAATATCCTTTACTCGGATAGAGGTATAATTCTCAGAGGTTACAACGGCATTTTTAATGTCCTCTAAAGATTTCACATAACCCAAGCCCCTTACCAGATATTCGGCCTGATTGATTTCTAAGGTCTGTGCGCCAATATCCCGATTGCTCTGTTTGACCGCGTTCACCACCTGTTGTAAACCAATGTCATACTGCTTCATCAATTCGGGGTCTACGTCGATTTGATATTCTTGAACATAGCCCCCAATGGAAGCTACCTCGGAAACACCGCTTGCAGCGGACAGGGCATATTTTACATAGTAGTCCTGAATGCTGCGCAGTTCCTGTAAATCCCAACCGCCCGTAACGTTTCCTTCTTCGTCCCTTCCTTCCAAGGTGTACCAGAAAATTTGTCCCAAGCCAGTAGCATCCGGGCCTAAAGCGGGATTCACGCCCTCCGGCAACAGATTACTTGGAAGGGAATTCAATTTTTCAAGGATACGGCTACGGCTCCAATAGAATTCCACGTCCTCCTCAAAAATGATGTAGATACTGGAAAAACCGAACATGGAGGAACTTCGTATCGTCCTAACTCCGGGGATACCCAATAATGAAGTTGTTAACGGATAGGAAATCTGATCTTCGATATCCTGTGGCGATCTCCCCATCCATTTGGTAAAGACAATTTGCTGGTTCTCGCCAATATCGGGGATGGCATCTACGGCAACGGGGTCGCTAGGCAAAAAGCCCGTGTTCCAATTAAACGGTGCATTGACGGTACCCCATCCCACAAACAGTAGGAGCATCAGTACTGCTACTAGTTTATTCTCGATAAGATATTTAATGCCTTTGTTAAGCATATGTATTGATTATTAAACATTTAGAAATCGTGTTGGCCAAAAACCAATAAACAACAAGTTTAGCCCAATAACAGCGATGGCCGTAGGGCTTGTTTTCTAAAGTCTAAAAATCAAATGAGGAACGTCTGATCTAGGATCTGGATATCCCGTATCAGCGGAGGGGGGGAATATTCTTTAAAAGGTGCCGCCTTTTCGTCAAGCCCTTCAAAAAGGTTTATATAAGAATAGACGAAGGAGGCAACGAGTAGTTGTTGGTCGAAAGTGAGCTGGTCCAGTGAAATTTTCAGGTCGTCCCGACCTTCAATAATAATTTCTACGTCAGAACAGCAATCCATTTCCATATCCACCACAGCACATTCGCTTGATGATCTGGACATTTCTGCTTTCATCATGCAGGTATCCACCTTCTCAGAAAGACTGAAATCTACCAAATGGTCGCCACAATAATGCATATCCACAGACAAGGACATTGTGGAGAACAATACTATCAGTGCCATTGAAATAGAAGCTAATTTGTGAAATGGTTCCTTCATTTGTAATGTAAATTTACAAAAATCCCAGCTTCGATAGATTTGTTTAACAGAAGTTTAAAAATAAATTATTGATA
>CAZRIE010000134.1:0-11009 GCA_964600075.1 uncultured Flavobacteriaceae bacterium | reverse complement strand
TTTTAAACTAACTGATTCAAAAAGTTACCTACTCAAATAATTCACTATAAAAAAAACAATCTTTTAGCCGCATATCTTATCAAAGATTATAGATTCGAAAAGAATTTTTATAAAATTTAAGGCTTAGTATTCAAATCATTGTAAGGCTTAGAGTAATTTTTTTACCTTAATCCTGTAATACGAAGACTTTTCTAAGAAGGTCGGTCGTACGGGCAGAAACCGACGTGCGAATCTCTTTTTCTTCTATCGCAATCATGGTGTAAACCCCCTTCAATGCTTCTTGCGTAACATAATCGGTCAAATCGGGATTCACTTTTTTGGTCAAGGGAATGCTATTATATTTGCTGATAAGGTTGCTCCAGATTTTATCGGCACCCACTTTGTCGAAAGAATTCTTTATAATCGGATTGAACTTACTGTATAATTCGGTCTGTGTGGTCGATGTTAAATATTGAGTCGCCGCATCATCGTTTCCCAGCAATATATTTTTTGCATCGTTGAAGGTGATGCCCTTTACAGCATTTACAAAAATTGGAGTAGCCTCACCGACTGCGTCTTCTGCTGCCCGGTTCAATACTTTAAGGCCTTCGTCGGCCAAATTTCCTAGACCGATATCACGAAGTGTTTTATCTACTTTCTGCAACTCTTCGGGCAGAAGAATTTTTACGAGCTCGTTTTTAAAGAAACCATCTTGTTGAGTAAGTTTGCTTACCTGTTGATCTATACCCTTGTCTAACGCCTGTCTAAGGCCTTGTGCAATCTGATCGTTGGTGATTCCTATATTTCCTTGCGGTAGTTGGTTGACGACTTGCTGAAGTTCGCTACAGGCAAACAATTGAAAGGTAACAATGCAAACTAGTATTTTTTTTGTCATAAGAATTGTGTTTAGCTGTTCGAAAGAAATTCCAGATCAATTTATTTGGTCTTAAGAATCACAAATACAACGACCGAATAGCTAAAATCTTATGCAAAAGCTAATTTCAAGAAAATATGACTGTTTTATTATTATAGACCATCGTCTTACGTTGTACGTGTAGCTTTACTGCACGAGCGAGAACGATTTTTTCGAGATCCCTACCTTTGGCGATGAAATCTTTTATACTGTGTGAATGGGAGACGGCAGTCACGTCTTGTTCAATGATAGGACCGGCATCCAAATCTTCGGTCACGTAATGGCTGGTGGCCCCAATGATTTTTACCCCTCTTTTAAAGGCTGCGTGATAGGGCTTTGCACCCGCAAATGCAGGTAAAAAAGAGTGATGTATATTGATAATTTTATTCGCGTAGTTGTCGATAATTTTTGAGCTGACAATCTGCATATACCTGGCCAGGACAATAAAATCGACCTTGTTTTCGGTCAAAAGTTTCAATTGTGCGGTCTCGGCTACGTCTTTTATATCTTTATTGAAGGGTATGTGATGGAATGGAATGTCAAACTGGCGGGCAATCGGTGCAAGATCGTAGTGATTACTTATAATAAAAGGGATATCGACTTCCAATTCCCTAGAATGGAATCTACTTAACAGATCATATAAACAGTGGTTATATTTAGAAACGAACAGGGCCATCTTCGGTCTAGTAACCGCTAGATGCATACTCCACTTCATGTGATAGGTTTCCGCCAAATCTTTTTGAAATCCTGCTTTAAACGCTGCAACATTGAAATTGGTGTTTTCGAAATCACTTTCCAAACGCATAAAGAAAACATTGGCATCTTTATCGACATGTTGGTCAAGATATATAATATTACCGTTTTGCAGACTAATATAGTTGGTCAGTGCACTTATAATTCCCGATTGGTCGGGGCAATTGATTAGGATAGTTATTTTCAAAGTATTGGTATAAAATCCAAAATTAAAACTTTAAAAAAGAACAAAGGTGATAAATAATAAGGTTTTAGTAAAGGTGCCGATAGAAAGGGTTAGTTCCAATACGAGTTTCCACTATCAGGGAAAGAACTTCGCCACTTTTTGAACGACTCACGAAAACTTCTGATTTCTTGTCGTAAAAGATTGAGGTATTCTTTCTCTTTAACGCCATCATTTTCAAGTCCGTTGCAATACGAACTGATGTTTCGAATCATGATACTAATGTAAGTGGCACTCTTCATTCGCTCGGTATGCGAATCTGCTGATTCTGCTAAAGCTATTTTTTTTGGTATCAGTATTGTATCCGTCAATAATGAATCGGCAATGATATCCCTAAGGCTATTCGATTGGTACAGCTTTAAAAGATCTTTATTAAAAGACACATACGACGCAATTTCCCTACTCATTTGGCAGAGTTTGAGTGCTTTTTTATACACGGGTAGCGTACCAAGATTATTGTAAGACATAATTCTTTTTACTGGTAATTTGTTATTATAAAGTTACGGTCACTTCATGATTTTTTGCTTTTGAATCAAAAGTGAATTTGTATATTAGCTTTTGATAACAAATTATTAAAGACATATGGCTTTGAATCTAAACATCGATGATTTAAACTGGAAAATCCTCAAATGTCTGCAAGACAATGCGCGGGAAACGTTTGCCGATATCGGGCGTAAAGTCGGCCTCACGCCACCAGCGGTGGCGGAACGTATAAAGAAGATGGAAGATCTCGGAATCATTGAGGGGTATACGACTAAAGTCTCACATGCCAAGGTTGGTCACCAACTGAAAGCTATTATTACGTTAAGGGCCTTTATGGGCAAGCTCAAGCCCTTTCTTGAAATTGTAAAATCGTTCAAAGAAGTAGTCAACTGCTATCGAATTACCGGTAACGAGAACATTGTTATGGAAGTAGTTCTAAGTGATCAATTTCATCTAGAGGAATTTATCGACAAGTTGATTCAGTATGGGGAGACCCGAACTCATATTGTGCTATCTAACGTGGTATCGAACGCTCCTATTGGAAAAAAAGTTCAAGCCGCAAATTCAAGCTCAAAAAAAATATAGGAATATAGGAGCTTAGAAGTATCAGAGTTTAGTTTTTTAGATTACTGATTACTGATTACTGATTACTGATTACTGATTACTGATTACTCATAAAAAAAAGATGGGTCAAAGAGAATATCCGTCATAGGCATCAATTGTCCGTTCAGTGGTAAAGCCACGCAATACTGAGAGTGAAGGTTTGGGCTTTGTTCGAACCTTTTATTGACACGGTTGTCGTTTGCACGATGACAACTCTGGTATTAATTGTCACCCGTCAGATTATGGTCGGGGCCGAAATCGATATGCCAGTACTGCCGGGAGTTTTGATGCTGTAACCGCTTTTTCCGAAGCTATGATGTTTTCTATGTTGGCACCGAATATAATCGGTCTAATCTTGCTTTTACCCTAGGTCAAAACAGAGTTGTTGAGGTATAGAAAAGTCATACATACCTTAGAGAATAGATAAATTCCGAGTATATTTAGAGTTCCGAATTTCGGAAACACGCTATTGAAAATGAAAGCACTTATCTTCTTTGCACTCCTTTTGTGCACTATGGAGTTATTTGGGCAGTTCCAGGTGGATGATACAAATTATACCATTGAAGAGCTTGTGCGAGATGTGCTTGTTGATAGCAATTGTGCCGAAACTTCAAATTACACTTCTTTTACGGGAACTTCGCAACGCGTTAACGGAATTGGTTATTTTAATGCAAATAGGACCGATTTTCCCTATGAAGAGGGAATTATTCTATCAACCGGAAAGGTCAGGGATGCAAAAGGGCCTAATATTGGAATTAATGATTCTGGTGATGAAGAATGGCCGGGAGATAAGGAACTTAGGGCGATTACAAATACCAGCAACCTATTTAACGCCACCTTCATTCAGTTCGATTTTGTGCCTTTGACCAACAGTATGAGTTTTAATTTTCTCTTTGCCTCTGAGGAATATCAAGAAAACTATCAATGTATTTATTCCGACGTGTTCGCTTTTATTTTGACTGACTCCAAAGGGGTTTCTACCAATTTGGCCATTATTCCCGATAGTGACCTTCCCGTAAGTGCGACTACTATCAGGCCTGGTATAACAGGCGAATGCGGCCCCCGAAACCTTAGTTTTTTTGATAAGATAAACGGAAGGGGCTCTGCTATATCTTTTCACGGACAGACAAAGAGCCTAAAGGCCGAATCCTTGGTCAATCCAGGGGAGAAGTATTCGATAAAATTGGTCATTTCCGATAACCAAGATTCCCAAGTAGATTCAGCGGTATTTTTAGAGGCTGGCAGTTTTTCTTTGGGTTTAGATCTGGGTGGCGATAGAACTGTTGTTAACGGAAATCCGGTCTGTATCGGCGAAACTGTAGCGTTAGATGTCTCGGTAAACGGAGTTCAAGATTATAGGTGGTACAAAGATGATGTCGAAGTACCGCAATGGGCTGGTAACGCACAGGTCGATCTCATCGAAGAAGGCAACTACAGTGTAGATTTGATTTTTTCGGGAACCTGTCTCTCAACAGGTAATTTGTTAGTTGAGTTTATTGCCCCTCCCAATGTAAAGCAGGCGCCTTTGGATTTAGTAGCTTGCGATATCGATGCGAATGGTAAAGAAAGTTTCGATTTCTTGGCTAATGGAAGCCGGATCTTGGGAGACCAAGATGCAACGGTCTATCAGGTTATGTACTATATTTCAGAGGCCGATGCGATAGGGTATTCGAATCCTATTTCTAATATACGTGATTATGTGACCAGTAGCGCAGAAACTATTTATGCCCGTATTTCATCAAGAAATAGCTGTTACGAAATAGTTACGTTTCAACTAAAAATACAAGGGCTTGATTTTGAAACTTCGCTTAAAGAAGAATATGTGCTTTGCCTTGATAGGTTGGGTAACACTTTAGACCCATTGCCCGTATTGAATACCAGATTAATACCTTCAGACTATATCTTCACATGGTATAAAGAGAGCATCGCACCAGAAAACTTGATAGCAGACGCTACGGATTCATTTTACACGGCTTCTTCGGTAGGGGAGTATTATGTGGTGTTACAAAATCTTAAGTTCGGATGTGATTTCTCAATAAGCACCAAAGTGGTCTTCTCCCAACAACCAGATGTTTTCAATGTTGTTTTTGTTTCAGATCTATTCACGAACAATAATACTATAGATATTATTGCAGAGGGAAACAGTACATATAGCTATAGTATCGATGGCGAGCCTTTCGGTTCCGTGAATAGGTTCGAGAATTTAAGTGCGGGCGAACATATTGCCGCAGTTACAGACTCATATGGCTGCAGTATGCTCTTTCAGGAATTTCTTGTGGTCGACTTCCCTCGTTTTTTTACGCCAAACGGTGATGGAAATAATGATACTTGGAATATTGTTGGCTTTCCGGAAATCGAAAAATCTGAGGTAAGCATTTTCGATCAGTACGGTACGCTGCAATATAAGTTTAGCGACGGTATCGGATGGGATGGTACTTTGAATGGTAGCGAAGCCCCTTCGAGCGACTACTGGTTCAGAATTTCATACGTGAAAGATAATCTTACAAAAGAGTTTAAAAGTCATTTTACCTTAAAAAGATAAAAAACGGGTTTCCTTAGGCGTAACAGTACTTCCCAATGTTTGATTACATGCTAAGAATGGGTTTAAGATAAAAAGTAGGATAAAAACACAGGTATTGCATTTCAAAACAGCTGCTTATTAGTAAATTTATTCTATGGATTGGGATAAAATCAAAGAATACATACAAATTGCAATTGACAACGCGGTTTTTTATTTTCCAAGGATTGTTATAGCCGGTCTAATTTTTTGGATTGGGTTCAAAGTGTCCCAAAAAATTGTAGATCTTGTTAGAAAAGGACTTGAACATACTGGGTTATCCGAAACTCTCCGTCCTTTTTTGTCTTCTACAGTAGGCGTAATATTAAAAGGAACGGTTCTTTTTATTATAGCAACAGTGTTGGGTGCCGATTTGACCGGGCTGTTTGCGATTTTGGCCGCAGCGGCATTTGCCATAGGAATGGCTTTACAGGGCAGTTTAGGCAACTTTGCCTCGGGTATTTTGATTCTGACCTTAAGGCCTTATAAAGTAGGAGATTGGGTGCAAGTCAAGGATAAATTTGGTAAAGTGGCCGAAATCGGTATTTTCAGTACCGATGTACTGACACCTGGCAATAAAATATTGATAATTCCCAATTCAATGGTAACTGATTCAATAGTAACAAACTATACCGAAAAAGGTATGATTCGTCTTGAGTTGGAAATAACCATGCCCTACGAAGAAAGCTTTCCCAAAGTCCAAAAGATTTTGTTCGAAGCGCTTGAGACGGTACCCAATATTTTAGAAGAACCATTGCCCGAAGTTGGAATCCTAAGTTTTGATTCACATAATGTGGAACTAACCGTAAGACCTTATGTAAAACCTGACGATTTTTGGGAGGTTACTTTTAGTGCCAATGTTGCTATAAAAAAGGCTTTAAGTGCAAACGGAATTAAAGTGGCCTACTCTGAAGGAGTGGAATTTGGTAAAATAGGGGAGTGACGTTTTTTGCTAAGCAGTTGATATTTGCAGTATGCAAGAAAATTCAAACCAGCCTGCCGCGAGGCAGGTTTCACAACGATTTCGTCGTCCGAATCAAGCTTTAAGGTAGTTATTATGATATAGAACATAAACCATAAATTTTTGAACTTGAACTTGCCAAATGCTCTTTAATATTGTTTGGCTAGATTTTTGATGATTTCCTTTTTATGAAGCAAATATTGACCTTACTCGCCTTCGGCCTCGTGATTTCGTGCACGGCGCAGCAATTGACTTTAAAAAAGGGCATAATCATAGACTCCCTTACCGTAAAAGATTCGATTTCCGAGACTTTCTCACTTTATCTTCCAACTAGTTTCGAAGTTTCAAAATCATGGCCCATAGTTTTTGTTTTTGACATGAAAGGTCGAGCTAAACAGGCACTTAGCATGTTCAAGGCAGCCGCTGAAGAGCAGGGTTATATTTTGGCGGCATCCAATAATATTAGGGACAGTATCCAAATATCGAAAAATATAATTGTGGCAAATCGAATGTTCAATACTGTTGTATCATTACTTCCCATTAATGAAAATAGAATTTATACAGGGGGTTTTTCCGCTGGCGGTCGTTTTTCGACTTTGATACCTACTTTTATCAAAGGGGTTCAAGGCGTTTTGACCTGTGGCGCTCCAGTAGCCAATACCGAAGTCTTGACCTCTAAAAATCCGTTTCATTTTGTTGGCTTGGTAGGTAATGCCGATTATAACTATCCCGGAATGTTGGCAACCGAGAAATTGTTGGACGGAATGAAGTTTTCTAACCAGCTTTTGATCTTTGAGGGGGGGCATGAATGGCCGACCGCCGAAAATTTGGCAAAAGCCCTTGAGATTTTTACCTTGGCCTCGATGGCTAAAGGGCATATACCCAAAGACACTATTTTTGTGAGTAAAAAGTATAGAAAAGATTTGGGACAGATTAGTAGGCTGTATACTTCGAACAAACCGTTGTTGGCCGATAACTTATTAGGCGAAATGCTAGAAATTTATCGACCTTTCAGATCTACCGATTCGATAAAAGAGAGTAGAAAAACCTTAAGAAAGAGCAAATTGTTCAAGACTCAAAATCGCAGCCAAAATGCTATCTTCTTTAAAGAAGGACTTATCAAAGAAGATTATATCTATTATTTAGAAGAGGACATCCTTAGCTATAATTATAATAATTTGGGATGGTGGAAGTATCAGATGGAAGAACTTGAAAAATTTAAAAAAAGCCCCGATATCTTGCAGCAACAGATGGGCAAGCGATTGGAAGGCTACGTCAATGCATTGGTCGCAGATAATATCGATATGGTCAACGCTGGAAGTCCTGTAGATACCGAAGCCCTTAACTTTTTATGGATGCTAGAAACTATTATTGAGCCCTTGGCCTACAGTAACTACGAAAAGATTATTTCCTATAGTGCCAAAATCGATGACTACGGTACGGCTTTGTTTTATTTGGAAGAACTGTTGAAAAAGGGCTATACCGATAAGACCAAACTCTATTCCCTTGAAAATACCGCCTTACTTCGCATAACGCCTGAATTCAACGAAATCGTAGAAAAGTATTTGAAAGACGCTCGGTACGATATTATTGAAGAATAATTTTGCGGGCCTGGCAGCGACCGATAGCTCCAAAGATGATTCTTGTGGTATTCATTTTATAATAAGGTGTGGCACGTCATCAAGGTTCCAATCGATAACCAATCCTTTCGCTAGTGTTGCGGTAACTTCTTTTCCGTAAAAGTATTCACATAGGTAAAGTGCGGCCTCGAAACTTTTGGCGCCACCGGCAGATGTAATGTATTTGCCATCATGAACAAAAAGAACACTGTCTTTAACTTTTAGAGCGGGGAACATCTCTTTATAAGCCCTGATATCGCTGGGGAAGGTAGTAGACGTTACCTCGTTTAACAGTCCAGCTTTGGCAAGAATGAATGCCCCATCACAATGGCTGGTCATAAATAGGGCATTTTCATCCACTTTTCGTATAAACTCGAGCATAGCTTCATCGTTTAGATCAGTATCTAGGTGATGTTCTGCACTTGGTACGACCAAAATGTCTATTTGTGGAAGGGAATCTTTTGTATAATCAAAATCGGGAAGAATACGCACCCCTTCAAAAGTTGTTATCGGTTTTAAAGTGTTGGCAACGGTGAACGTATTCATTGCCTTTATTTCTTTCCGGAATTGGCTATGTTGAAAAATATCGTATGGTGCGGTGAACTCTGTATTATAAGTGCCTTCCATAATTAGAAAGGCTACATTGTAACGATTCGGCACTAATTCGGGTAGTATTCGATTTTCTTGCTCCGCAGTTGTAATATTTTCCTTTTTCTCGGCACATGTTACAGTTAAAAGGGTTAGTGTAATTATGAGTTTGGATATGGTCATAGAATTCAGCGATTTGACTTGTTCAAAATGTTCTTTAATAGTAAAAGCAGCAAAATACCCAGCAGACAAATAATAGTGATGCCATACCAAGTTGTATCGAAACCGAAATTGGCAATGGAGCGCATTCCTAAATTATGGGCAAAAACATGCGATATCGAGAATGCGATGGTGTATAGGGCCATATATTCGCCTTGATTGCCCCTTTTTGCCCTTTCCATAGCGAAAGCATTTGAAAAGGGAAAAGCGATCATCTCACCAAAGGTCATCAGTAACATTCCTATAATTAAAATGCCTGGCCACGAAAAAAAGTTCAAAATTAAAAAACTCAGTCCCACTAAAACGAGCCCTAGCAGTACATAGGTCAATTTAGACCATGGTCTGTTTTCAAGATACTTGATTAGGGGCATTTCCAAGGCAAAAATGGTAAATCCGTTCAATGCCAAGAGTAATCCGATCTGAAGCTCGTTCAAAGAATGAACTTCGTTGTAATATAAGGGCACAGTAGAAAAATACTGTAAGAAGGCAAAGGCGAACAGTATCATGGCAATAATGAACATGAGGTAGTGCGTATCGGTATAGGCCGATTTCGGGGAATTATGTCGCAAATCATCAGATACTTTCACCCTTTTTGGGTGTAAAACCAACAATAGCAATAAGCCAGCTATTATACAGGTACCACCGTCGGCCCAAAATAGGCCTTTATAGCCAATGGAGGCAATCAACAATCCGCCCAATGCAGGCCCTGCAGAGAAGCCAAGGTTTATGGCCAAGCGTATGAGTGTTACGGAACGTGTTTTGTTTTCAGGCTTGCTGTAAGCGTTCATGGCAACATAAGATGCGGGTCTAAAGGCATCTGCAAAAACCATAAGTAGAAAAATACCGAGACAAACTGGCCAAAATCCGCTTAGAAATTGAACACCTATGAATAGAAAACCGGTTAAGACCAGACTTATAAACATTACCTTATAATAGCCTAAAAGGTCTGTGAGTTTTCCACCGGCCCAAGCACCCAATAAAGAGCCCAGCCCGAAACTCGTCATGATGCTTCCAACATTCTCCAATGTGAAACCCAAATTTTGAGTGAGATACAGTGACAAAAAAGGAATCACCATTGTACCCGCTCGATTGATTAGGGTAATCAGGGCCAGCCACCAGACTTCTTTGGAGAGCCCTCTGAAAGAATCGGTATAGTCGAAATATAATTTTTTCATGGTTTTGATCGATTGTTCGTAATAAAAAAGCCCGGCGTTCAGGCCGGGCTTTATATTTTGAAATTCGTTGCGATTTAAAAATAGTGATGTCAGACCTACGGCTTTGGATAGGTGTTTACATTTTTATAAATCGATAGTAATCGCATGATTTTTTCTTATTCCAAGCAAAACTAATTAAAAAAGACATATGTCGTATTTTTGGGGATATACTTAGATGCAATGAAGAACTTAATATTGATTTTGGCACTACTGGTTTTCGGATGTAAACAAAAGAAAAAGTACCATGATGTTGCTAAGCAAGAAACTACGACAATTAGCCAAATAAATGCAATACAGGAAATTCTTGATTTTCAGCAAGAATTGAATAGCGAATATAAAGACCCAGAAGCCTCACCTTTGCCCGACCGCTATCGCAAAGATTTTGAGGGTCTTAATTTTTTTGAACCGGATACCAATTATGTCGTTAACGCAAAATTCGTACGTACAGCCGGGTCTCTCCCTTTTTTAATGCCCACCACTACCGATAGAAAATCAAAAGAAGTGCTATACGGCACCGCGCACTTTACGTTGAACGGCGAAAATCACCAATTAGAAATCTATCAAAACCAGGAGCTGATGCTCCAAGAAAAATACCGCGACTATCTCTTTCTCCCTTTCACTGACGACACCAATGGTGAAGAAACCTATACGGGCGGGCGATATATTGATTTGGCGATTCCCCAGGGAGACACGATATGGATTAATTTTAATAAGGCGTACAATCCCTATTGTGCTTACAACAAAAAATATTCATGCCCCATCGTACCTGGTATAAATGCTTTGCATACAAAGATAATGGCCGGGGTACGGGCGTTCGAACCTGATAAAAAATAAAAGCCCTATTCGCGGGGGGACGAACAGGGCTTTTGAACAACTTAAACTATAAAAAACACTTAA
>CAZRIE010000133.1:0-11118 GCA_964600075.1 uncultured Flavobacteriaceae bacterium | reverse complement strand
GATCAGGGCATATAGCTCGATAGAGAAAAATTACCAAGAATTAATGATTCCACAATTTTCTAAAACATAACCTTGTAAAACAACCTCAAAATAATAGGAAAGTAACGATTGTTACCAAAAGTAAAATCAAATATTTCTAACTTTACAGAAGCAATAAACTGTGTATGAAACGACGTAATTTTGTAAAAAGAACAACTCTAGCTACTTTGGCAAGTGTCATCGGTACAGAAATCGTATACGGTTTAAAGATGCCTCACAATTATATGCCATTAGCATTACAGGACCCTGACCCTTTCAAAATGTTTAATAAGGATACCGAAATGGTCGTTCTTAATGACAAACCATGGAACCTTGAAGCACAGGCTCACCTCTTAGATGATAAGGTAACTCCCAATAAAAGCATGTTTATTCGTAATAACGGTTTAATTCCCGATAAAATAGATATTGATACGTGGATGCTAACTATTGATGGCGAGTCAGTTACCAATAACAAATCGTATACGATTCAAGAATTGAAGTCAAAGTTTAAACACTACACCTATCAGCTAACATTGGAATGTGGAGGTAACGGTCGCAGTGAATTTGACCCACCAGCAAAGGGAAATCAATGGACGATAGGAGCCGTTTCCTGTGCGACATGGACGGGAGTACGATTACGCGACGTTCTTGAAGACGCAGGTATAAAAGATGATGCCTTATATATCGGTTACCACGCTGTCGACACACATTTGAGTAGAAATCCTGAAAAAGAACCGATATCTCGTGGCGCTCCAATGGCCAAAGCGCTCCAAGATGAAACCCTTTTATCTTTTCAAATGAACGGCAATGACATTCCATTAGTACATGGGTATCCGTTGCGATTGGTGGCCGGTGGATGGCCAGCTTCTGTTTCCGGAAAATGGGTCAATCGTATTAGCGTGCGAAATATAGTGCACGATGGGGAAAAAATGCATGGCACTTCCTATCGAGTTCCATGTAGTACCGTTGCGCCAGGTGAAAAAGTGGCGGATGAAGATATGTGCATCATCGAATCGATGCCCGTAAAATCATTAATAACGTATCCGAAATCAGGGGCGATGCTTCCGGAGGGAAAAAAACTGAATATCCGCGGACATGCATGGGCAGGGGAACTGGAAGTGTCAAAAATGGAGTATTCCATCAATTTTGGAGCTACTTGGAAAAGCTGTTCTGTAGATAAACCGGTAAATCGATTGGCATGGCAACATTTTATGGCAACTGTAAATTTTCCAAAGAAAGGCTATTATGAAGTTTGGGCAAGGGCTACCGATTCAAAAGGAGCTACGCAACCTATGCTTTTACCTGGTTGGAACCCCAAAGGATATTTGAATAATGCCTGCCATCGGATTGCAGTTAAAATCACCTAAATGACGGATCCTAAAACATTCCGGAAAAAATCAAGGCAAATCTATCGCCTTTTAATTGTCGTCTGCGCCCTTGCGTTTAGTGCGGCCGTGGTGGTTTTTTATCTTAAGGAAGAAAGCCCTCAAACTGAAGAATACCTTGAAATTTCAGAGAAAGACCCCAATCGTATCGAAAACGGGATACACGCACGTACTGGACTCGTTGATGCTCCAGGACTTCAGGAAACCGTAAACAACTGTACTACCTGCCATTCGGCCAAATTGGTTATGCAAAACCGGATGAGCTCGGAGCGTTGGCATGCCACTATACGATGGATGCAAGAAACCCAGAATTTATGGGATTTAGGGGAAAACGAAGACATCATTGTGAATTATCTGGTAACAAACTACCCACAAACCAAAAAGGGCAGGAGAACTGTTTTGTCGAATATTGAATGGTACGACCTTAAGGAATAGTATTTTTTAACGACTACTCGAAAAGAAAATATTGTATTTTGAAAAAATATTTTGATGCATTTCTAAACGCTTTCACGGGAGCTGTAGATTGGACATGGAAATCCGTGTTATTCGAAGTGCCCTGGTATACCAATTATTTTTGGGGCATTTTCATACTTTCTTTATTGGTTTGGGGTTTAGAAATTCTGTTTCCATGGCGTAAGAATCAAGCTATTTTCAGAAAGGATTTCTGGCTCGATGCGTTTTACGTATTTTTTAACTTTTTCATCTTCACTATAGTTATAAGTGGATTTTATAAAGTGTTGGAATTGTTGTTTTTAGATATTGGAATCTCTATAGAAAGTTTATCTATTTTAAACCTTCGAAACTTTCCTTTCTGGGCACAGTTATTGGTCTTTTTCGTTGTCTTGGATTTTGTACAATGGTTCACGCATGTACTACTTCATAGATATGAGTTTCTTTGGCAATTCCATAAAATACATCACAGCGTAAAAGAAATGGGGTTTGCCGCTCATATGCGCTACCATTGGATGGAAAATGTGCTGTACAAGCCCCTAAAAACATTTGCAATCATGATTTTGGGTGGTTTTGAACCCGAACAGGCCTATATAGTGCATTTTTTGGCTATTGCTATCGGACATCTTAATCATGCAAATATCAAATTGACTTGGGGGCCTCTTAAATATGTGTTCAATAATCCAGTAATGCACTTGTACCATCATGCCTATAAAGTGCCCGAAGGCAGGTATGGTATAAATTACGGCATCAGCTTAAGCCTATGGGATTATATCTTTAAAACATACTATATTCCTGAAGACAGTGGCAATGTTCCATTGGGTTTTAAAGGCGATACCGAAATTCCAAAAAGCTTTTTTGGTCAGCTATTCTATGGTTTCAGAAACTCGAAACGAAAAAAGGTCTGACCGAAAGGGCGCAGAGATTTCGGTAATGTTCATCAGCAGAATTAAAAATTTCTTTATGCCTTTTACAGTTATCTATTACGTTTTATAATGGAATTCTTATCCCAAGATTTATGTTCCGACCAATGTTTGAAATTCCATCGCTTTTTAAGCGAGATAAATGTGAAACATAATCTTTGTTCAAAATATTATTTCCGCTTAAGCCTACATCAATAGGTTGTTTGAACGCTAGAATTCTACCACCCAGACCTATATTTAATAGGCTATAGCCATCGGTAGGTGTTTCAAAAGCACTTACATTACTTTGTTCGAATACAGATTTTAAGGTAATGAAAGCATAACTGCTCTCCAACCATTCCGCTTTTTTGGCGAACTCGGTCCGAAGGGTATTGGTAATAGTATTCGCAGGAATAAGTGGTAGGAACTGACCATCTTCCGATTTTCCCGTCACGGTTTCAAAACTACTTTCAATATGCAACCAATCCAACGGATGGGGGTGGATGTGTAGTCCTATTTCACCTCCATAAAGTTTAGCATCTTGCTGTTGATAGAGAAAAACGGCATCGTCGTCCACCATTTCCCCATTGGGCTCGATAAAAATATAGTCATCGATTACATTGTAGAATCCGTTGATATATAGTTCTATATGTTCGTTTTTGTATTCGAATGATAGATCGCTCTGCACGTTTTGCTCATTGGCTAGGTCACGATTCCCGATTTCGTAACGGTTCGTTCCTTCATGTACACCGTTCGACGTCAGCTCTGCCAAGTTAGGAGCTCGAAACCCGGATGCCAAATTTATTCTACCTGTTACATTTTTTAAAAACTCCCATCTATAGCCTATTGCAGCATTTAAACTATTGAATTCTCTATTGAGCGCTAAAATATAGCCTTCATCCCCTAAAACACCGTTTTCTTTACTATTGATGGAACGACGGTCGTACCGTAACCCTAATTGCAGGTCACTTTCATTTTTAAAATGAAGGTGAGAAGTACCTAACAGGCCAATATCGTTTGTAGTAGCATCGGGAATCAATACTTCTTCGCCAAAGTTGGTGTTGGTCTGGTGCATGCCTTGAACGCCGACTATGGTTTCCCAGTTGCCCCATTTTGGTAGGCTGTACTGTATGTTATAGTTAAGCGTTGAAAGGTTCATGTCTAAAGCTGCCCCTTCTTCACCTTCCTCGAATTCCTTTCGATTATTAAATGTATAACCAAGGATAGTTTCCAGACTGGAATTTTCGAAAAATAAGTTCGTTTTTGAACTTAAAATATGATTATTGATTTGTTGAGAAGGAGAATCAGGTGTTCGCTCATTGGTTTGCGCCCCGATTTCTTCAGGAATTCCCAATTTCAAATTATTATAATTGTACCTCAGTTCGGTCTTAAACGTGGTGGCCTGATAGCCGATGCCAGCTTTGAGGTCGTATTCACCGAATCGGGAGTTGGTAACACCAAGGTCGTTACCTGTCTGATAGTCCGAATGGTTTGCAAAACTTCCTCGAACTAAATATCTGAATTTTTCTCCAGATGATTTTATTCCGGCATTTGCACCGAAACCGTTCGTATTGGAAAAATAATCCAAATTGACATCTCCTTCCGTTTGTTCGGACATCGCGAACTTCTCCGGATTTAAATACAGCACACCACCCAAGGCATCAGAGCCATAAAGTAGGGAGGCAGGCCCTTTTATGACCTCAACACTTTCAATACCAGCAGCACTGACTCCCAGACCGTGCTCATCTCCAAATTGTTGGTTTTCTAAGCGCACTCCTTGCGTATACACCAAAACACGATTGGAGCTAAGGCCTCGTATTACGGGTTTTCCTATGCCCAAACCTGTAGAGACGCTCTCTACGCCTGGTATGTTCGTAATGCCATCGGACAAGGTAACTGCGCCCTTCGATTGCAGATCACTAATGTCGGCACGTTCTACTTTCATCACGTTTTCACGTTGAAGTTTGTGAAATGGAGTCGAAACAATAACTTCCTCCATTTCAATAGCACTGGGGAATAGGGATATATCGAACGGATTTACCCCCACTTTAAGAAAAATTGTTTTAGAATAGGTCAGGTAGCCAATATAGGAAACTACAATTTTGTAGTTTCCCGTGGGTAATCCGTTTATCCTAAATTTCCCGCTTTTATCGCTAACAGCGCCTTTTTCTAGTTTGGGAAAATAAATATCGACGCTTTCTAAGACGGAGTCCTGGTTGGCGTCTTTGATAATGCCCTCAAGTGAATTTTGGGAACGACCATAGAACCCGAGCATTGCAAAAAGCAACGTGTAACATATACGTTTCATAAAAAATGATTTAAAGTAATACTTTAATAAATAGCTATTAAATCGTACTAATTATGAAATATAGGGAGGACCTCTTAGAGCGAAATGAAGTTTTTGATATTTGCTAAGAAAGAAATAAAGATTAAAGTTTTTTTGTTGATTTTTTAAAGGATGATATTCCGAAAACGAAAAAAAGGAAGGTGAAAACTGCGGGGAAAGCTGAAACTTTTGGAAGTCGCAATCGAACTCTACTTCGTGAATATGCAATGCGTTCGCATCGTCACATTGCAAATACTGATGTTCGTAAAGCGCATGGGAAAGTTTGGTTACCGAAGGCGCAAGAATGCAAATAATCAAAGAGATGCAAATCAAAGATGATATGTATTTGTTTTGCCAGTTCACATTACAAAATTAATGAAATGAAAGGTTTCTGTTAAAGAATTGTAAATTATTTTAACAAGAAGCCTAATCCTAGGCGATTGATCATTTTCTTTTCAAAATTCCAGAAAAAACGAAATTGACCAAAAAGCCATCCGAAAGCGACCAAAAGTACTTGGTAGATTGGAAAAATAAGCAAGATTCTGACTGTCCAATAGAGCCAAGTACTGGTTGTTTCCTGTCCCAATCCGATAAATTCGGTAATCGGTGCAGCCAACTTTGCAGCCGTGGAGCCTGTAACGGCAAATACAATAAAAATTATTACAATCTGAAAATTAGAGTCTATGCCCCAACGTTTTTTTAGTTTTTCCATAACACTTAAAGCCTACAAATATAGACAATCATATTCTCGGGACAAAAGGCCCAAGCCGCTGATTATACCTGCGCTGAAAATAAATAAAATAGTTGTAAAGCTTGTAGTTGACTTCGTAGCCGTAATCGGTACTTGGGTTATAATCTATTTGTAACATATACAAATCCGTACCGTAACGCAAGGGTTGCATTACCCTTTGATTATAATTCATGACAAAAATTTGATTTCGGTTTTCTAAAAACGATAGCGAATAGTAACCCTCTGGTCTTGCTATACTTTGGAGCCAAAAATTGAATCCTGGTTCAATAATAATAATCTCATATTCCGTACTGTCACTCGCTATTTTAACGGTATCGCTTCCGTTTTTCGCGAAAGCCATTTTTTCTTCGTCGGTTATATCAACCGCTTTTTTTGTGCCAGAACAGCTGGATCCGGCCAACATTATAAAAAATATAAGCCCTCCAAATAGTAAAAACATCTTTTTCATAGCTCTGATTTTTAATTTAAGACAGCAAATTTTATACCAAGAATATACAGAAAAAAGCCGTTTGGTTATACAAACGACTTTCAATATTTAACAGTAAATGTTCTCTGGTAATTTACTTTCCAAAAAGTCCTCCTAAGAGTCCTCCAAGGCCACCCTTTTGACCTCCAAGTGCCATTGAGGCAACGTCATCAAGAATACTTCCGTCTCCATCAGAATCTAAAAAAGATTCAATTAGTGATTGTTGCTGTTGACCTCCGTCAGAGCCCCCCAATAGACCACCTAACATGTCTCCCAATCCGCTTGCTTCAGAAACATTCTGTTGTTGTGTTTGTTTTCCTAAGTAACTCATAAGAAGAGGGGCAGCAACTTTGAGAATAGTGCTAATCGTGCCAGCATCCATACCTGATTTTGAACTTAGTGCGTTTTCAACTTGTGGTTGTTTACCTCCTAATACGTGACCTAAAATACCTGCGCCATCGTCCATAACGGACTGTTCAACACCGCCACCAAAAAGACCGCCTAGATTGTCTAAAAGTCCACCGTCATGTTTTCCTCCCGATAGGGCATTCATTAGACCATCTGCACCTTCCGGTGTAGCCGCGTTCTTTTTCATCGCTCCCATTAAAACAGGAAGTGCCATACTCAATACGCTACCCGTTTGATCGGTCGATTGACCAGTTTGACTTGCAACCCCACTTATTAATTGTTTGCCCATAGGGCTTCCTAGTAAATCTAATAATCCTGACATCTTTTGTAGTGTTTAAATAGTTGAATTACAATGTACAAAAAAGATTGCTTTTATGGCCTTTTCACGAAGGGAAAATAAAAGCAGGAATAGGCTATAAGAGGCTATGAGATAAGCCCTTATCGTGTCAATTCTCGGAAATTGAACATGTAGCTTTTAAAAAGAGTTCTAACCTTGATTGTTATTTTAAAAGCGCAATGATTTGAGTAGCCAGCTCGTTGCCAATACGGTCTTGCGCTTCACCTGTTGCCGCACCAATATGCGGTGTCAATGAGATATTGGGATGCATCAGTATTTTTATTTCCGGTGAGGGTTCCGATTCAAAGACATCTAACCCAGCAAAGCCAACTTTCCCGTTTTCGAGTGCTTCGATCAAAGCGACTTCATCTAAAACACCACCGCGAGCGGCATTTACGATACCTACACCATCTTTCATCGATTCCAATTCCATTTTCCCAATAACATATTCTTTTTGGGCAGGAACATGTAACGTGATAAAATCGGAAGAAGCAATAACTACTTCCTTGCTTTGCGATTCAAAATCAAAAGAAACAGATTGGCCATCAAAAAATGATACTTCAACGGAAGCCTTCTCCATAAAGGGGTCGAAATAGACAACTTTCATTCCAATTCCCAAAGCAACTTTGGCCGTTGCCCTTCCAATTCTGCCAAAACCAATTACCCCGAGTGTCTTGCCCCGAAGTTCGGTGCCACCGGCATAAGATTTTTTTAATTGTTTGAACTTGTTATCGCCATCAAGCGGCATGTTTCGATTGGAATCATATAGAAAACGTACCCCTCCGAATAAATGGGCGAATACAAGCTCTGCGACCGATTCTGAAGAAGCTGCAGGGGTATTAATGACGTGAAGACCTTTCTCCTTGGCATACGCTACATCGATATTATCCATGCCTACACCGCCACGGCCGATGAGTTTCAAACAAGGGCAACCATCTATAAGATCTTTACGTACTTTGGTGGCACTGCGTACCAATAAACCAACAATTTGGTTCTCATTGATATACTTCTGTAATTGCTCTTGTGCAACGGTGGTAGTAATAATTTCGAAACCCGATTTTTCAAGGGCATCAATACCAGATTGTGCTATTCCGTCGTTTGCTAATATTTTCATTATACTAATACGTATTTAGGTTATTTGGTACGCGTCGGAGTCTACTGACGTATACGGCTATGGTTCGCTGTAACTGCTTGTTGCCGTACTATCCTTTTCTTTCCATTTCGCTCATTACATCGACAAGCACTCCTACACTTTCAAGTGATAATGCATTGTACATCGAAGCCCTATAGCCGCCCACGGAACGGTGCCCGTTGATGCCGTTGATGCCGGCTTCCTTTACCAGATTATCAAAAGTATCTTTTAATTTTTCATCAGTAAGGTTAAAGGTTGCATTCATATTCGAACGGTCTTCTTTATTCGCAAAACCATTGAATACCGGGTTCAGGTCAATCTCGGAATATATTAATTGGGCTTTCTTATCATTGATTTTCTCCATGGCCCCGATTCCACCTAAGTTTTTCAACCATTCCATAGTCAACATCGATGTGTACACGGCAAATACTGAAGGAGTGTTGAACATACTATCTTTAGATATGTGCACCTGATAATCGAGCATCGATGGGATTTTTCGTGATACCTTGCCTAAAATATCTTCTTTAACGACAACTAGGGTAGTACCCGCTGGACCCATATTTTTTTGTGCCCCGGCGTAGATTAAATCGAATTGTGAAAAATCGAGTTGTCTCGAAAAAATATCCGAACTCATATCGCAGATCAGAGGTGCGTCAGTTTTCGGGAATTTTTTTATCTGTGTGCCGAAAATAGTGTTGTTCGAGGTCAAATGCAGGTAATCGAGACCTTCTGGGACAGCATATCCCTTAGGAATGTAGTTGTAATTCTCGTCTTTGGAAGATCCCACTTCTATAACTTCACCGAATAGTTTAGCCTCTTTTATGGCCTTGTCGCTCCAAGTACCTGTGTTTAGGTAGCCCGCTTTGGTTTCCAAAAGGTTGTAGGCGACCATGAGAAACTCAAGACTTGCACCGCCATGTAAAAACAGCGCATTATAGCCTTTTCCTTCTAAACCTAAAAGCTCAAGTGCCAAGTGACGTGCTTTTTCCATTGCTTCGACAAAATCTTTACTACGATGTGAGATTTCGATAAGCGAAAGTCCTGAATTATTAAAATCCATCACTGCTTCAGAAGCTTTAAGAAGCACTTCTTGTGGTAATATGCAGGGCCCGGCACTAAAATTATGTTTTTTCATTATATGCTGAATTTAGTTCAGAAGTTATTTTTCAAATTGAAGAAGTTAAAGGTCATGAATTTATAGGAAAATAGAACTACTTAAAATTAAAAATTCTGTTAGGTTTTTAACAGGAAATCAACAGTGTTTATATCGTCGGCATAATCGGAGAGGGAAGGCTTTTGTGTTTTTCCAAAAGGTATTTCGTTGTCAAAGAGTCCGCCGGCCACAATACATTGTAGCTGGTTTTTATCATTTTCTAGGTGTTTTTTCAAACCGGAAAGACCTTTGTAGCTTTCGTAAAAAAGAGATGCTATAGGTGATGCGTAGCTTTTATCTTCCTTGAGAATCAAAAACCCATTATCCAATATCTTGAATTCCGACATCAAGTAGACCGCTTTATTGTAATCGTAATTATTGGCGTATTTGTTCTGCTCGACTATAGGATGATAAGCATATATCGATTTAAAGAAAACATCAAAATCATAGCCTTCGGGAACAAACACCTTCGAAACACTTCTACAACCTAGACCGTAATATCGGAAGATATCTTCGCCTAGGGCTTTAAGCTGTTCTGTAGATTCCTTACCAGTGAGCACAGCGATTGAATTACGGTTTTTTCGGATGATGTTCGGTCCCTTACCAAAATAATGCTCGAAATATCTGGCGGTATTGTTACTTCCGGTTGCAATGACGGCATCAAAACCTTCCATTTTCCCATCGGAAAACTCAATTAGTTCTTCAAATATGGGTTCAATTGAAGCAAGGTAATCTTTTATAAATGAAATTAATACATTATCATTTGATGATAGCTTAATCAATGCCCTATTCCCTGTTATCAAAACGGAAAGAAAGTCATGGAAACCGACCAAAGGAATATTTCCTGCCATAATCAAAGCCACTTTTTTTGGTCGATTTTGACTTAAATCGTATACATTAAGCCATCTTCCAAGGTTGTCTTCAGTAAGCAGTTCTCCCCAACTTTTCATTGCAAAGAGGATATTTTCTTTGGTAAACCATCCGTTTTTATGGCCGGCAAGGGTGATAGTTCTTTCTAGTTTTTGCGACCAGTTAATTTCTACGGGCTTTAAATCGCAAAAATCTTTAAAAAAGCCACCAAGTTTAACGAAAGCAATAAATGTTTTATGATGGTCGTTCATATATTTGCGATAAATAGGTCTAGGCTTTACCTTTGCGCCAAAATTAATTGCAAAAGTAAACATACTCAACCAAAAATTGGTGTTTAGCGGTTTATAGATTCTATTGAATAGAAACCGCAAGAATCGAGGCATAAAAAGAAAATTATGGCAATAGTAATAACGGATGAATGTATCAATTGTGGGGCTTGTGAACCAGAATGTCCGAATACCGCAATTTATGAAGGAGCTGATGAGTGGCGATATTCAGATGGAACATCGCTTAAAGGTGATGTCGTATTAACCGACGGCAAGGCCGTAAATGCGGATGATGTACAAGAACCGATTAGCGACGAAATCTATTATATTTCTCCCGATAAATGCACAGAATGCATGGGTTTTCACGAGGAACCTCAATGTGCCGCGGTATGCCCCGTAGACTGTTGTGTACCCGATGATGACCATGTCGAGAGCGAAGAGACGCTTTTAGGAAAGCAAGCGTTTATGCATCCTGAAGATTGATATAATAGACCGATACATTTCTAGAACGAAGATTCAAGGCTACATATTGACCCAAGCTTAGCTTGGGTTTTTTCATGCCCTTTGGGTTATGACCACAAAAGTATCGAACGCATAGCTAGGGTCTCCTCATACAGTTGCAACCCGTTAATATTCAGAAAATTATGTTGAATT
>CAZRIE010000132.1:0-11154 GCA_964600075.1 uncultured Flavobacteriaceae bacterium | reverse complement strand
TTTTGACCAATGCAAATTATTTTGTAGTTCAATATTTGCAAAAGGGAGAGTGCAATTAAGTTAAGGTCATTTCTTTGCCATTTTTTATGGCCTTTACACTTTTTTTGTGAAAAATTACGTTTAACAGTTCAAGCAGCAAACGTCGAGAAGTGGCAAATAGCGCAAAAAAATAATAGATGAAAAAAATATTGTTTTTACTAATTTTTCCCATTTTTATGGCCGCCCAATCTGAAACATCAACAGAAAATCTCGTATGGTCGACGAACTACGGTAGCGCTTTGGAGAAAGCCCAAAGCGAACAAAAAAACCTATTGGTTTACTTCACTGGTAGCGATTGGTGCCCGCCATGTAAAATGTTAAAGAAAGATTTTTTCGAAACAGAAGAATTCAAAGCTTTATCTGCCGAATATGTTTTGCTATATGTTGATTTACCACGTGGCAGAAACTTAATTTCTAGTGACCAACTGTTACACAATCAAAAAGTGTTGGCCAAATTAAACAAACGAGGTGTTTTTCCCCTTATCACCATCTTAACCGGAAAAGAAAAGGTCTTGGATGAACTTTCGGGATATAATATGGATGGGGACACGAAAAAGCATTTAAAGTTTATCGAAAAGTATAAGGGGTAAGTTGTCCCCGTTATTTCGTACCTTTTAAGAAAAAGCGTAGGTGATAGAAGTACATAACGATAAAGATTCAAACTACAGATTTAGCCTAAAGGCCAAAAGTGGCCATACCTTATTAAACAGCATAGATTTTACAGACAAAATTCAGATGAATGAGGCCATCAAGGCTTTGGGTGTCACAGCTATTACCCGAAACCATTTTGAACGAAAGACCAATCATGCAGGTCAGTTTCTTTTTAATTTAAAAGACGATAACGATAATTTAATCGGTCGTAGTCAATTGTACGATTCAGAGATGGGAATGGAAAATGGAATGGAAAATCTTCAAAATCGCATGGAGGCCTTAAGAAACGGTGATGATTTAAAGTTTTTTCAAAATCCTTAAAAAAGCCTCGTGCATGGCATCTGTATAATCTAAATGGGTGACAATTCGCAGTTTTCCTTGACCCATACCGATAATTTGCACCTTATTTTGCTTTAACTTTTCAACAAAGAAATCACCCGTCATAATCGTTTCATCAATTTCAAAAATGATGATATTGGTTTCAATCGGCTCCACCGATTTAATAAAAGATAACTCTTTTAAAACCGCACCGATATCCTCTGCCTTTTGATGGTCTTTTGCCAATCTTTCGAAATGGTTGTCCAAGGCATAGATACCCGCAGCAGCCAAAAATCCGGCCTGACGCATACCTCCGCCCAAGATTTTTCGAATACGTAGCGCTTTATCGATTAGCGTCTTGCTTCCTAAGAGAACAGAACCTACAGGGCAACCTAGACCCTTGCTTAAGCAAATGCTGATCGTATCGAAAAGTTCTCCATATTGTCTTGGCGTCTCATTCTTCTTTACCAATGCGTTCCAAAGCCTCGCCCCGTCTAAGTGATAAGCGAGATTGTGTCTTTCGCAAATCGCTTTGATTCGTTTTAATTCGTTGAAATCCCAGCAGGCACCTCCTCCTTTATTGGTCGTGTTTTCGATACAGACCAAAGAAGTTAAAGGACTATGATAAAAATCTGGAGGATTGATCGCTGCTTCCACTTGTTTAGCTGTCATCATTCCACGATGACCATCCACCAATTTGCAGGAAACACCACTATTAAAGCTCACTCCACCACCCTCATAATTATAGACATGGGCATACTTATCACATATCAGTTGATCACCGGGATCGGTATGCAGTTTAATCGCGGTTTGATTGGTCATTGTACCTGATGGAAAATACAATGCGGCCTCTTTGCCGAACATCGTCGCAACTTTTTCTTCAAGCGCATTTACAGAAGGGTCTTTCTTGAAAACGTCATCACCAACCTTGGCGCTCATCATCGCGCCAAGCATACCCGAGGTAGGTTTGGTTACAGTATCACTTATTAAGTTTATTTCCATTTCTAATTAAATCGTTTCGGAATTTAGTCGATCCCAAAGGTCTATATATAGAGTCTGGGTTTGATACCCTTGAAGTACGCAATCCTCTTGTTTCTCTGTCGCTCGTCGTTTGCAAGAAGGGCATAATTCTAAAGTTAACTTTCTATTGAAAACAATCCATCCCGATTGGTGAACCGTCTGGAATTTTTGGTGTTGCAATCACTTTAAACTGTTCTGGGTGTTCGTAAAAACTATTGGTTCTTCGTACCATTTCCTTTGCATACAGATTATCGTCTTTTGAAAGCTTGGCTTTTAACTCGCTCAATTTTAGGTTGGCAATCGCGTTTACCTTTGGGTGTACCCCGTCGTGGGCCGCCAAATTCATCAAGTGGAAAAGCACCCTAAAATTGATATTTTGCTGAACTTCCAATATATAGGAATCTTTATGCTGTTTTTTGATTGTGTTGTCAAGTAAGGCATCCAGAACTTCTTGCAGTCCTAAGTTGTTATGGTCAAGCGATTTTTGTTGTATCAACCGAGAAGCCCTTTCAGGATGCAGCAGTAAGCCCAACGTCATATCCGCAGCGGTTTCAGGAGGGGAAAGTGCATCAAAAGAAACTCCCGTTTTTCCTTTTAGCGATTCCCTAGTCCTTGGATAACCCATAGCCCTTGGGGGAAATAAGGACAATTTTGATTTCGGAATGGCCATTTCTTTGGCATCCAAAGTTTTTAAAATACTTCTTAAGGCCTGCTTTTGGGTCTTTTTATCAATAACCTTTACCGTCGTTTGTCCGTCTCCTTTTACCGAATAATTATAGTCCAACCCACCGACAACTTTGGCTACGGCTTTCGTTTGATATCTATGAAAAAAATATAAAGGCACAAAAACATCCTCTAATACGGAGTTCGGTTCGTTGGTTCGAATATTATCCATGGAAAAATTAGTGATAGCGGTTTCACGAATTTTAAGCATATCCTCCAATTCGGTACTTGCGCTTTTACCATTATCCCATAAATGTGCAAAGGCGTGAGCTCCGCCCATAGGCCGCGCATCTTGGTCTGAAATATAACGGAGCCCATCTTGCGTGGCTTGTTCCAAAATTGCTTTCAGGTATTCTTTTTCGTCGGTTCTTTGAAGAAAATCAGTATAAGAATAGGCAACGGTTACTTTGTCCCATTCCCCAATTCCAGTATCATAAGCATTTGAAAAATCGATTTCTCCATTTTTTAGTTCGAACTGAGGATACGGATAATCCATCACCGAAGCCCTACCGTTGGTACTGGCGGCGAAATTATGCGCAAACCCTAGCGTATGACCAATTTCATGGGCAGAGAGTTGCCTGATACGTGCCAATGCCAATTTTAGCATAGGCTCATTATTATCATCACGCTCTGCAAAAGGTTTGTTCATCAACGCCTGTGCAATCAAAAAATCTTGTCGAATACGTAGGCTTCCCAAACTGACATGCCCTTTTATAATTTCGCCCGTTCTGGGGTCCGTTATACTACTACCATAACTCCAGCCACGTGTAGATCGATGTACCCACTGGATCACATTGTAACGCACATCTAACGGATCGGCACGATCAGGTAGCATTTTTAACTGAAAAGCATCCTTATAGCCTATAGTCTCGAAGGCTTGGTTCCACCATTTACCGCCCTCCAAAAGTGCGGAACGCACTGGTTCTGGGGTTCCGTTATCCAAATAATACACTATAGGTTCTAACGCTTCGCTGATTACCGCTGTTGGATCTTTTTTTTCCAACCGATGTCTAGTCACATAACGTTTTAAGGTGGATTCTTGAACAGGGGTCGAATAATCATAATATGAAAACGGATACGAACCACATCTTGGATCGAACTCCCGTTTTTTATAGTTATCATCGGGAAGTTCAATAAAAGAGTGGTGTTGCGAGACAGTCACTAAATTAGGGTTCGGCGCTACAGACCGAATCCATTCGCCCTTAGGTTCCCCTTTAAAGGTTAAGGTAACATCGAATTCGATATTCTTAGGAAAGGCCTTGGTACGGTCCATGCCCATTGCACTTTTATCTTTGTCCAAAGCATAACTACCCTGTTCCGAATTCTTTAGACGTTGGGCAACGCCATGAACATCTTGTATCAAAAAATCGGTGATATCTATAATATATGTACCGTCTTTTTCGTCCTCAATCTTAAATCCAAATAAAATAGACTTGGCAAACGCCTGTTCGATAGATTTTCGCTCCAGTTCATTCTCCGTGAGCGCCCTGAACTTTAAATTCGGCTGTACCAAAAGCAATTTGTTTCCCGCTTTTTTGAAGTAGACCACTTGCTCATTACCGAGCTGCCCTCTATCCAACCCGATATCGTTGCTGCCGATTCCACTGCTCAGGGAATAGACATATAAAAATTCCTTACCGAGTTCATCGACTTCCAAATATACCTTATCGGTCTTGGCATCATATTGAAAATTGAATAGTCCGTTGAATTTTTCAAAACCCTTACTTTTCTCGTCAAATTGTCCAGCAGCGAAAATGGGACCGAACAGCAATAATAATGTTAATTTGAGATAACGGTTCATGACTTAGTTTAATTGAGCTCATTTTTGGTACGCATTAAATTTAGTTAAATTTTTGAAAACTTACAGGATCTCAATCATTGGACGTCCAGCCATATCAATTTTAAACCGGAGGTTACCGACGTGAATACTACCCTTGATGAAATTATGGAGAAACGTCGGGGAGTCTGTCAAGATTTCACACATCTATTTTGTGCGTTAGCTAGGCAAAATAGTATCCCACTAGATATGTTTCCGGGTATCTGCATCAGGGGAACGGCTATTTCGGCGATTCGCAGATGCATGCCTGCGCCGAAGTCTATATCCCGAAAATCGGCTGGGTAGTCTTTGTACCCTACTAATAATTTAATGGCCAACACCGACCATATAAAGGTCGCCCATGGCAAAGACTATAGAGATTGTTCTCCTTTAAAAGGCGTAGTTTATACTTCAGGTAAAAATAAGACAAGTCATTCTGTAAAAGTGTCTGGCCAACAGCAACAGCAGTAGACTCCCGCCGTCTTCCAAAAAAAACCTTTTGAATATCATTTTATGCTTTGAGGTCTTCCTCAAAACTTCTAACCCCTAAAGAGTAAATATTCCCGAAAAAGAGTACTATTTTTGCTCAAAAGGAAATTATAATGACAATAACTACTGACCTATACAATGGTCTTCAAGATCGCCTTGGCGCGTTAAGGAGGTATCTTTGACGTCGATGCGAAACTTATCGAAATAGAAAACGAGCAGGAAAAAACCCTTGCTCCCAATTTCTGGGACAACCCTCAGGAAGCCCAGACGCATATGAAATTTATTCAGTCCAAAAAACAATGGGTTGACGACTACAACGTTGCCAAAAATTTGGTCGGCGATATCGAAGTGCTACTCGAATTTCAACAAGAAGGTGAGATTGAGGAAGTCGAAGTCGAAACACAATATCAAAAAGCACTAAACCAGATCGAGAAACTGGAGTTTAAGAACATGCTCTCCGAAGAAGGCGATGAACTACCGGCCGTTCTCCAGATTACCGCAGGTGCCGGGGGTACCGAAAGTTGTGACTGGGCCTCGATGCTTATGCGGATGTACATGATGTGGGCAGAAAAGAGCAGATACAAGATTAAAGAACTCAACTATCAGGAAGGCGATGTAGCAGGAATAAAGACCGTAACCCTTGAAATCGATGGTGACTATGCCTTTGGATGGCTCAAAGGTGAAAACGGGGTTCATCGCTTGGTGCGCATCTCCCCTTTCGATAGTAATGCGAAACGCCATACTTCATTTGCATCCGTTTACGTGTATCCGCTTGTTGACGATAGTATTGAAGTCGATATAAACCCTGCCGATATTACTATTACGACCGCAAGGTCAAGCGGTGCAGGGGGTCAAAACGTGAACAAGGTCGAAACCAAGGTGCAACTAGTTCACCATCCGACAGGTATTCAGATTTCATGTTCAGACTCCAGAAGTCAACATGACAACAGGGCAACTGCCATGAAAATGTTGAAATCGCAACTGTATGAAATCGAGCTTCGCAAAAAGATGGAGGCGCGTAATGAAATCGAATCTTCAAAAATGAAGATCGAGTGGGGCTCCCAGATACGTAATTATGTTATGCATCCGTATAAATTGGTAAAGGACGTTCGCACCGCCCAAGAGACCGGCAGCGTTGATGCGGTTATGGATGGCGATATCGACGCTTTCCTTAAAGCCTATTTAATGATGATGGGGCAAAAAGAGGAAGAGGAATAAAGAGTTTTAAATTGTTTCTGGTTTCAAGTTCACTGACTTGGAACCAGAAACGATAGAAACCTAAAACCCATAAAATGATAAAAATATACCACAATCCCAGATGCCGGAAATCCCGTGAAGGTCTAGAAGTTCTCGAAAAATCAGGCAAAGAATTTCAAATTGTTAAATATTTAGAGGAAATTCCCACCAAGGAAGAGTTACGAGAAATTTTGAGTTCCTTAGCCATCACACCTGAAATGCTCGTTCGCAAAAATGAAACGATATGGAAGGAAAAGTATAAAGGAAGGTTACTTTCCGACGAAGAAATTTTAGATGCCATGATTGCCCATCCAAAATTAATAGAACGACCAATCGTTCTCAATGGTGACAAAGGGATTATCGGAAGGCCTTCTGACCTGATAAGTGATATTTTATAGAAAACTACTAATCAGTGAGCAGTAGCAGTAGCAGTAGCAGAAACTAAACTCATTCATTCTAAAAAAGTAAACCAGGAACTTTTTTGAACTTGATACTTGAACTTTTCACACCCGAATAATTTGGTACATTTGTTGTTAAATCATTTTAACAAACCTTTAACCAAATAGGGTTAAACCATTAGAAAAATATATAATCTTATAAACAGATAGCGTCATGGAAAACAATATCAAATTTTTAATCGCAGTATTTGTTATGTTACTCGCCGGAGCTGAATTACAGGCTCAATACGGAAATGGTTACGGAGGAGGTTACGGGGGAGGCGGTTATGGCTATGGAGGCGGCGGCGGCGGCTACGGAAGACAGCGAAGTGCAATACCTCAGGCACAAGAGGTCCCAAAAGAACCGGAGCCAAAAACCGCAGCACAAATTGTGGATGGTGAAATGCCCAAGATTTCGGAAGCTCTAGAGCTCAATGCGTTCGAGAAAGCAGTAATGAGTTCTGTCTTGAAAAAATACTTGCAGAAACGTATCGAGATGCAAATTCTAGAATTAAGTCCTGATCAAATGCGCGAGACTATGGAGAAAATAACGGCGGCACAAGACGAAGAACTTAAGGCCGGCCTTCCCTTGGAGAAATATGAAGCTTTTGTAGAGATGCAAAAAAAGGGGCTTCAAAAGACCCAAAAAGAGAAGAAAAAAGAGAAAAAGCGGAAAAAAAAGAAAGAGAAATCTGAAGGCTAATATGAAAAAACTGTTCCTAATTGCCCTTTTACTTTTATCGATTAAACTTACAGCCCAAAGACCACAAGGCGCACCAGCAAGGGAACCCATCAAGATTACCGGAACAGTTATGGACAAAGACGACGGCCAACCGTTGGAATATGCGACCCTAGTTTTGCAAAGCATACAAAATCCCGATAATGTAACGGGTGGCATTACAGATGTCGACGGCAAGTTTGAAGTCAAGACCATGCCCGGCAAATACAATGTTAGCGTAGAATACATCTCCTACAAAACCTTCAGACTACCTGACCTAACCTTTCAAAAGTCGACCGATTTAGGTACTATCAAATTAGCCATTGATGTAGCTCAATTAGAAGGCGTCGAGGTGGTAGGCGAAAAGACTACCGTTGAAGTTCGTCTTGATAAAAAAATTTACAACGTTGGAAAAGACCTTACGACCAGTGGGGCGACCATCAGTGACGCCCTTAACAATGTACCTTCAGTTAGTGTTGATGTAGAAGGTGCAATAAGCCTTAGGGGTAATGAAAACGTTCGGATACTTATCAACGGCAAACCCTCTGCCCTAGCGGGATTTGGCTCTACTGATGCGCTTCGCCAGTTACCGGCAGAGGCCATAGAAAAGGTCGAGGTCATAACAAGCCCTTCGGCCCGATATGACGCCGAGGGAACCGCAGGAATACTCAATATCATCCTTAAAAAAGAAAAAACATTGGGTTTTAATGGTTCGGCCAATGCCTATATCGGATATCCGACCAGTAGGGGCATTACGGTTAGCGCAAACTTGCGTACCGACAAATTTAATGTTTTCAATACTTTCGGATACCGTTACCGAGACGCCCCCGGAAATGCATTTTATGATAACACCTATAAAGACACCCTAAGTAGATTCGACAGAATTATAGAAGACAGAACCTACAATAGGTTGGACAAAAGTTTTAATAATAATTTGGGGGCCGAATATTTCATTACTGATAATTCATCAATAACGGGAAGTATATTTTTTCGTGTTTCCAAAGATGAAGATTTCACCGAGAACACTAACCAAAGGTTTGTTGAAAGCATGTTGAACAGTACAACTTTTCGCGAAGAACTGGAGAACGAAAAGGATAATAGCTGCCAAATTTCATTAAACTACATCAATAGGTTTAACGATAGCGGCCACCAGCTTACCGCCGATTTGCAGTACGGCAAAGATGATGAGACCCGAAATACTACAATCGAAGAACGCAGAACGCTGCCTGATGAGGATCTAATCGTTCTCGAAAATGTATATGAGGAAGAAATGGATAATGAATATCTAATTCAAGCCGACTATATACTTCCAATGGAAAATGCACAATTCGAGGCAGGGTATCGGGGCACTTTTGAAGGGGAGATTACCGATTACCAATTGGATTCGTTGGATCAAGCAAGCGGACAGTTCGTAATCAATGAAAACCTGACCAATAAATTCTCTTATGACGAGAATGTACACGCGCTCTACACACAATACGGAAACAAAATTGAGAAGTTTTCCTATCTGTTAGGTCTTAGATTGGAGAACACGAATTTAAAAGGACAATTGGATTCCGAATTCGACACCAGTGAACTCGAAGAAGATTTCGGTGTGGATATCGATGTAAATTTTGACAAAAACTATTTGGGCCTTTTTCCAACGGTAAATTTGATTTATGAATTGGACGAAGAAGGTAAAGAAAGTGTTACATTGGGCTATAACCGTAGAATAAACAGACCCGGGGGCCGTTATGTAAATCCCTTTCCTTCAAGATCCAGCAGAACAAATATATTTCAAGGAAATCCCGATCTGGACCCTGCATTTTCGAACACGTTCGATCTTGGCTATTTGAAACGATGGGAAAAATTGACTTTGACCTCCTCTGTTTACTATCAGAAAGAAACCGGGTCTTTCGAGCGGGTCCAAGAGAGCACAGGCCAAACCACTCCTGACGGTATTGATATTATTCGTTCGATTCCCATTAATTTATCTACGGAGCAGCGCTATGGTGCCGAAGCCGGAATTTTGTATAACCCGAAAAAATGGCTTCGCATAAACAGTAGTTTTAACATTTTTAAGTTCTCGAAAGAGGGGTTTTTCAATGACGTAGACTACGGAGCGGAAAACACCAGTTGGTTTGCCCGATTTAGTTCAAAGGTTTCGCTACCCGCAAAAATCGAATGGCAGACCAACGCCTATTATGGGGGGCCACGCCAGAATGCGCAAACAGAAACCAAAGGTATATTTTCTTTGAATATGGCTTTTAGCAAAGATATAATGAATGATAATGGTACCTTATCACTAAATGTTAGCGATTTGTTAAATTCAAGAAAACGGCAATCGTTTACCGAAACCGATTTCTTTACATCACGTAGCGAATTTCAATATCGTCAAAGGCAATTCACATTTTCCTTTATCTACCGATTCAATCAAGCCAAAGAAAGGGAACGGGGCCGCGGTGTTAATGGTGGTGGAAACGGCGAGGATGATAGTGAAGGATGATGATTAAAATATAGGCCTGAAAACTGCAAAAACAAAAAACAGGGAAGTAAAAAATTTTACTTCCCTGTTTTTTTATATTAAAACGAGTTATGCGCTACGTTTAGCTCTCTTCTTTTCTTTCCACTCTTTATAGAGTTCTATAAGGTTTCCACCTAGCCAATACGGTACTACGAAAGTCAATAAAAAAATCATTAACCAAAAACCTATTGTTAATATGGTTAAAAACGCAAGAAATCCAAGATACTGATCAAATTCCATTTGAAACTTTTTTTACTTAAACAAAGATACTTTGAAAACAACGATAATTGCAAATCGAAACCGAAAAAAATATTCACCTTGTCGAAACCTAAAATTTTGACTGTCCGGGGTGGAAATAAATGCACTATATACTACCTTTGTTTTACACCTAAAATACACTTGAAAATGAGCTTTAGAATAGAGAAGGATACCATGGGCAAGGTAGAAGTACCAGCCGATAAATATTGGGGCGCCCAGACCGAACGCTCAAGAAATAATTTCAAAATAGGGCCGTCTGCTTCTATGCCCCTAGATGTCGTCTATGGCTTTGCCTATCTCAAAAAAGCGGCGGCCTACACGAACCATGAGCTTGAAGTGCTATCTGAGAAAAAAAGAGATTTAATCGCCACTGTTTGTGATGAGATTTTGACCGGTCAACATGACGACCAGTTTCCTTTAGTCATTTGGCAGACAGGTTCGGGCACGCAGAGCAATATGAACGTGAACGAGGTGATTGCCAACCGTGCACATGAAATAGCCGGCAAAAAAATCGGTGAAGGCGAAAAGACGATACAACCCAATGACGATGTGAACAAGTCACAATCTTCCAACGATACCTTTCCAACCGGAATGCATATCGCTGCTTATAAGAAAATTGTCGAGGTTACCATCCCTGGAGTACAGCAACTACGCGATACATTTAACAAAAAAGCGAAGGAATTTGCAAAAGTGGTTAAAATCGGTCGAACCCATTTGATGGATGCCACTCCCCTTACCCTGGGGCAGGAATTCTCGGGTTACGTCTCCCAAATGGATCATGGCCTAAAGGCCTTAAAAAACACACTTGACCATCTCAGTGAATTGGCATTGGGCGGAACGGCAGTAGGTACCGGGTTAAACACTCCTAATGGTTATGACGTGCTCGTAGCGAAATACATAGCTGAATTTACAGGTCTGCCGTTTCGCACAGCGGATAACAAATTTG
>CAZRIE010000131.1:0-11159 GCA_964600075.1 uncultured Flavobacteriaceae bacterium | reverse complement strand
TATATCATTGAAAACAGCGTGCCTCACAGTAGGCTGTTTTAGTCATTTATTTATCGCCTACGATATTGGGTTTCTTTTGTGCGCACACACCAATAAAAAATAGTAGTGCTATTGCCGTTAAAGTAAATCTTGCTCTCATTGTCATAAAGTTTAAATTAATGTCAGTAATAAATCTATAGTTGGAGCAAAAACTTCTTTCTTCTTTAATTTCTTTTATTTCGTTTCAATCATTGGAATTTCTAGTGCAAGTTGTGCGTTGACCAATGTTTCAATCTTATTTTCGGCCTGGAAAAAACGCGCCGCTTTACCAACTGGAAGTACCTTTTTAAACTTTTTGTAGTATTCTTTTTTAAGTTTTAGAAGTTCAGTTTGATAATTCATGTAGTTTATCCACAATTCGTCAGCTTTTTCGTTGCTAAGGCTTTCATAATTTTTTGCGAAATCCTTAATAATCGAAATCCGTTTGTTGTGGATGGTGTAAAGTTCGCCTTGGTATTCGTTGTAAAGATTCCAAAATGGTTGGCTCTCGGCCTCTGTGAGTTGCATCACATCGGCAATCGCAGCCTTTTTTTCAGTTTTTAGTACATCACGAGTTATTTCTAGGTAGTCATTTTCGGTTTGTGCATTAATAGCTAAGGCAAAAAACAATGTACTTGCAAATAATAAAATCTGTTTCATTTTCATATTAATTGTGTGTTAGATGTTTACTCTTCTAATTTTTTTTGAAACTTCGTATAGTTCAGGACGCTCTAAATATTTTAGTATTATAAATATTCGATTCTTTAATTTCCCCTAAAACCTTGATCGCCCCCATCAGATTATGGTACTCTGCGCTGTTGAGGTCTTTGTTCATTACGACTTCATTTTCCCACTTCCGTAATACTTCGAAAACTTGATGGTTGGTGTTTGTTTCGGTATTAAAAAGAGTATATACGGGCCACCTGACCAATCGTCTGTGCGCAAGGTTAAATTCGTGTAGCTTACTATTGGGTATTTGAAAACGTAGAACGATCATGTACATCGAATTGATTTTTGGGTGGTGTGATTGCTTGTTGCCCTAGCCAAGCATCATGCCAGTAGTTAAAAAATATTAAAAATATTTTTTAACTTTCTTATTATAAGAATGTTACGTTTAAAAATAATGAAGACGACGGGCTTTCTGGAAAGTTCTGTATTCGTCATATTTCGCGCTTCGCGAAATATCGTGGCTGTATATGGAGAAGTGGTAGCTTTTAAGGGGTAGAGATTCCCAGTTTTTTCATTTTCGACCGCAACGTACTAGGCGGCAAATCTAGTATTTCTGAAGCACCACCTCTACCTGATATTTTCCAATTACAGTGTTCCAGGACATGTGCAATGTAATTTTTTTCAAACAATTCTAATGGTACTATATCTGTAATTTCCTGAAACGGTATAGCATCGTTCCCACTGGATAAGTTCACTTCAAGGGGTAGTGGATTCGCTAGTTTTAATATCGACTCACTGGAGGTTATAACAGCGCGCTCGATCACATTACGAAGCTGCCTAATATTCCCTGGCCATGAATAATCTACCAAGTCATCCATTAATGACGATGAAATATGTTTTATATATTTTGAATACTTCTCGGCAAACTGTTTACAAAAGGCCTCCACCAAAAGAGGAATGTCGTCTTTTCTTTTACGTAAGGGTGGCACCGTAATAGGAAAAACATTAAGACGGTAATACAAGTCAGAGCGGAACCTGCCTTGTTCTACTTCGTCTTGTAAGTTGCAATTTGTTGCTGCCAAAATCCTAACATTCAATTGAATCACTTTTTCTGCTCCAAGGCGCTGGATCTGCCCTTCTTGCAAAGCCCGTAATAATTTTGGCTGGACGAGAGGTGGCAATTCACCAATTTCATCGAGGAATATGGTACCATTCTGTGCAAGTTCGAACATTCCCAATTTCAAACGATCAGCACCAGTGAAAGCCCCCTTTTCATATCCAAATAATTCACTTTCGATTAAATCGAAGGGAATGGCAGCACAATTAACTTTTATAAAGGCTTTGGCCTTTCTTTGACTCTGCAAATGAATTGCGTTGGCGATCAATTCTTTGCCCACTCCAGTTTCCCCCTCCAACAGGACAGGAACGTCTAGTTCTGCAACATCCGCAACCCGATTCAATACATAATTGAAATTAGGGCTTTTTCCTATGAGATCCCCATAAGTACTATTTACCAAAGTATCATTTCGCAACTGAATGTTTTCTGTTTGCAATTTGTTTTTTAGGACCTTCAGCTGGTCAAATGCCTTTCTCAGTTGCTCCTCTGTTTCTATTTGCGCACTGATATCGGTGCCAAAAAGAGATACATACTGCCCGTCTTTCAGAGAAGGATTACGCCCTAACCTCACGAAGGACCAAGCTATGGTACGTATTCCTTTGTCTGTTTTGATTTTACAAACAAAATCTCCACTTGATTCCTCACTTCCCAAAACTATATTCTGAAAAACGTGTTTTGATTCTTTGCCGATGAGTTGATCTAAATTTGAATCCAGTAGTTGCGTATCATTTTCAAAGAACTCTTGAAAATAAGGGTTTACAAATAGAATAGAACCGTTTAAATCTATGGATAGCACAAATTTTTTCGTCTGATTGAGAATGGTATTGATATTGTTTTTATAGAGGCTCACTTCCTTTTGCAGGGTGGTTTTCATCCAGTGATCATAGATCAACAAGGTGAGTTTAAAGGCGATGATGGTGATTGGAAACAGATCGAGGTAAGCAAAATCAATAAATTTTCGCCAAGGGAAGATGGCCTCTATATTATTTTGGGCCACTTCTTCCGCTGTAAAAAGAATATAATACCCTGTAACAAAGATAAATGGCCAAAGCGGTACATCCTTACTTTTACTAAGCGATCGAATACTCCCGATGCAATAGATGCTTGTTAATAAATACACACTATAGCTAAAGAAATACCGAATATTAGGCATGTTAAGAAAATTGAACAATAAGACGGATAGAAAATATGCTGCTCCAAGCACAGTAATCAGCCACAAAAGATTTTTTCTAATATATTGTGCTTGATACGCAAGGTACCAAGGAAAAAGTATAAACATGGCTGTGGCAAAAAGCATGGTTGCTTCAACGGGCGCCGAATCTATAGAGTTCAGAATGTAATAGATTCCAGCGCAGCTAGAAAAAAGTCCAAAAAAGAGTTCTTCGCGGCTTCCATTTTTGAAAAGACTGAAACCAACATAGCTTAGGCCCGCCGTGAGGGCGATTCCCGCAAAAAAAATAAAAATGAATTCGGACATATAACTTTAGGTTGGTATCGGTAAATATAATGGAATATGCCTAAAAAATTGAATTTCGCACATGCTACAGCTGTAGACTCTAAAATGAACAGGTAGCGCTTATTAAATCTCACAAAACTTTTAAGTATAAAACGCTTAGTCACGACCACGGAGAACCCCGAGATATCGTGGCATCAAAATCTCTTTTTTAAGCCTAATCCAAGCTCAAAAGAACCGTATTCCTTTTTAAAATCATAAGTAAAATTGGGGAAAAGGCCCCAATCATTTCCTAGTTCAAAAGTATATTCTGTGCTGAATCTTATGATAAAAAGGTTTTTATTCTTTTCAAATTCTATACCCGGCCCAGCCAGAATGGCCCAGCCTGGTAAAACTTCGTACCCGACCATGCCCGCGAGAATGAACGCTAATTCCCTCGTAATCTCCTCCTCTTCATAATCAATTTCGTATTTGCCTAGTTCTATATCAAATGCGCCCCCTATAAACCACTTTTCATTGAATTCGTAAAAATAATCCAGTCCAACAGTAGGTAAAAATACATCTTCCTCTGTCTTACCATCTTTTATTGCTCCCGGAATATGGGTATACCCAAACACAAAAGCCAGGGAGTGGCGTTTTTCTTGTTCACTTTCTTCCGTTTCCTCCTGTTCATTCGTTTCCTCCTGCGCAAGAGCCGGAATTATACTTAGAAGGCAAATAAAGAAAATGATTCTGGTGTATTTCATAGCAATCTATTTTAATAGCATTTGATTCAATTGGGCCTCTAATTTACTTGGTATCATTTAAAAACATAGTACATCGTCTTATGAAGTTCTAAGAAGGAATTATTTTTTTGAATAAGCTCAAGCCCCACATCGATGGGGTAAATATAACTCTTTTCATAAAAAACATCTGCCTACTCCATGCCTAGTTTTTTAGCGTATTTGTTATAGGTCCTATCAATGAAACCGGGTGTGTTAAAGCGGTAACCAAAGTAAATTTTACCATAAATATCATTGGTCGTTACCGCATTGAACTTATCTTCATCGTACCCATTTACATCAAAGGTAAACCCCAGCCCAAATACAATTTTTTCTGAGGCATAGCCCAAATTAGCACCTCCTTCTAGGGTGCGGGTGAATGCCGTATTCGACCTCTCCGAGCTATTAGCATTGAAAGTCTCTCGAGTTTTTGAAAATCGTATACCCAATGAGGGAGAAAGATTGCCGCTAATAAACCAGTTTTCTTTAAAGACAAACGTATGGTAGTATCCCAGCGCCAGCCTGACAGGGAAAATATCCTCTTTGCTTATAAGGTCCTCGAAACTATATGATAAACGGTCATAACTATAATACAGCGTGGGTATGAAGCTACCAGCGCTCTTTTTTTGCCATTCGGTGTTGTAGAGGATATTTCGAAATGAAAAATTTCGATTGAAGACATAAGAAGTAGACATCCCCCATACTTGGCTTTTAAAATCCGACAATTGAATATAGGGGTCCACACCTTCGACCCAGTCGGGGAGGAAATCTTCCGTATTCTCTACGTAATATCCCTCAATGGAGCTCACCTGAAAACCTTGTACCCAATGCCCGAGAGCTGCCCGAAATCGGAAGTCGCTAAAGGAAGACTCCCCTTTCAGGTCATCGTTGACACCAGGGGCAAGAAAGGAGGGTGAAAACCCAATACTAAGTCCAAAAAATTGATAATCAAGCGAAAGGAAAACATTATAGCCAATATTAGGCGTAATTAGCAGATTGGTACCGTCTTGTAAGTTATTTAGACTGTAACTATTGACCCGGTTATCTAAATTTAGTTTAACCACAAACTTATCGGCGTACGAAATGATAAATGTCGAATCTACCTCCTTAGCATCTTGAGCAAGGCACAAGTAGAAAGGAGCAATTACTAGCAGTAAAGTGTATATTTTAAACAAATCGCTTCTTGCTATTTGTTTAATTATTATTTTAATATCCAAGACACCGTTTATCATTTAGAAGAAATTGGATGTTGAATAGCTCCGGTATATACCGGCTTGCATTTAGATCCTACCACCGAATTCACTAAATTAATAACAGAACCCAAGAGCGTTTTAGCGAGTTTTAGTTTTCCCATCTGAATAGCATCGAACTTTCCGTACATATCTTGTTGCATGAGGCTGCACCCATTTTTATCCACCACATAGACCGTAAAACCGGGAATACTGTCTTGCACAAAGTCTAAGCTGCCTTCGAATGCCAATCTGTTAGCCTTGGTACTAAAAGCCACATCTTCAGTGGCGAGTACCCCCTGATCAATCTTCCAATTGGCAACCGCCTTTGAAACATAGGTCGCTTCACCTGGTTTAAAGTTTGCAGCAATTAGACTGGTAAAATCAGCTCCTTTAGTTACAGCGGCGCCCACTGGGCCTGCTATCACAAAGGCGCTCACATCTGCTAGATTAAATTTCTGGCTGCGCTTATATTTCTGTAAGAGTTGGTCCAAATCGACTCCTTGGAGCATTAGAGAATCCGCACTGATTTTCACATTGCCCTTAAAACTTCTACTAAGCTCGTCCAAGTTTTCACCGGTTCCTTTTAATTTAATGGCCGCATTTATGGTTCCCTCCATAAGTTTATCCGAAGTATACTCCTTAACAACCGATGCGATATCAATATTTTTCAAGCTATAATTTAAATCTAATTGAAAAGGTGATTTGGATAGGTCGAAGGTCAAGGAACCTTTGTCGAGCATTAAGCTGTCTGACAGCGTTGAAAGGTTAATATTGAATTGGTCATTGGCTGCAACAAAACCAAAATCAATCGGGATACTTTTAAAGCTGGTCGTATTTATAGCTTCTATATGAAGTTCCCCTTTCGTATTTTCTACGCCTGCAATTATATTGGAACCAGGTTGATGGGCGAAGTATAGTCCATCTAATTCCAAGTTCAAATTCTGCACTTCATACATGGCCGAATCCGGCTGTTTCATGGTGATGTTTGCATTGGTGATTCTGGCCTTTTGCAAAGCGAAAGGAACCAGCTCCATGACGCCCGATACGTCGAATGTCCCATTTATTAGGGTCATTTCGTCCACACTCATATTCTTTGCACCGAGCAGTTCACCATCTTTCATTTCATTGATCAGGTCGAAGGCATATTCCTGAGGTATATTTTTTATATCGATCTCCGCCTTAATGTCCAAGGTGGCAAAATCTGATGGAATCCCTACACTCCCAGATACGATGCCTTCTCCAAATGGTAATATTCCATGAAATTTGTGGAGTTCTATACTGAACCCATTGTCCGATTCATAAAGACCCAAACCACCATAAGCCTTGGAAATTCCCGGGAGCTTATCGAGTTCAAATGACAGATTTGTTATTGCCGCATTGATCTTAGGAAAGTATGAAGCAAAGCTATCATTGTCGCGCATAGTAATTACCGCATTCAAACTTAAATTACTCATTCGGTCATTTATGGCAGCTTTGCCTTCAGGGTTGGTGATAAAATGGTCTGTATAAATTTGATCGGAAGTCAAATCAAACGCTGCCAAAAGGTCTTGCTCTTTATTGAAGATAAAATGATACAGGTTTTTTAGCTGTCCGTTGACAGTCACCTGGCTACTGTCGTAATACATGCCGAGGTCCCTGATCGCAACTTGGTTTTGAGATTCGGTGATCGTACCGTTTAGCTTGCTTATATATTTATTGGAAGGAAGATATCTAAAGCCAATGTCTTCTATTTGGAGTGACCAACTGTTAATGCTGTCCATCTCATGTTGGTTCTCTAGATTGAGCAAACCATCCATTTCTGACACAAAATTGATCTTTCCTTGGAGCGAGTCAATATTCGATAAATGAAAGACGTCGTCAAAACCGTCCAAAACCAAAGATAGTTGCATGTTGCTTTTTACATAGGGATTCTTGAAATTACTAATATCAAGATTACCGGAAATAGAGCCCCCGGGCATTTCACCTTGCAAATTTCGTATGGAGATTTTGGCACTTGAAAAATCGGCCGCTTCTCCGGTATGCAATTCCCCTTGGAAACCGAGATTATTGAAATTGCCTTTACCTTTTGGAAGTACAATGCTCAAATCATTTACGCCAAAATTCATAGCTACTATGGGCATCTGATCTTCCATTTTACCCTTAATTTTACCATTTAGAATAATTTTCGCCTGTTTTACCAAGAGTTCATTTTTGTCTAAAATATCTTCTTGTACTAATTTTGAAAGAAAAGCGAGGTTATTGGAGGAAGCATCGAATGTCATATCGACATAGTTGCCATTTTTATGGTCATAAGAACCAGAAACGGCTACATTAAGATTTTTAAAACTCAAATTACCTTCATGTATTTCGATGTGCTGGGATGCATCGATAAAATCAAAATCAAGTGAAAGTAAGGCCGGTCCTTGCTCGGCAATCGTTGGGAATTGTCCGCTTTTTACTATTTCAAAGGTTGTTTCCATAGTACAGGATATACCTTGCTCATTCAATAGTAGTTTCCCTTGGAGTTCTGCTAATTCAATCTGAGAAGCATAGTGTTCACTTGGGTTATTATACTTCAAGGTGATGTTTTTTAGCTGAATGTCTTTTAGCTGGACAGAAAGAAGTGCTTGATTGGCGTCTGACTTCTTTAGTTCTTTATTTGATGTATTCGGATTTGGTTTATGCTGTTTTCGCTCCGTCGTATCTTTCAGCTTGGGTTGTTCACTTCGGCGCTTCGGTGGGTTAAATGCTCTTTCGAGATTTGTCTTGTTATCCTCATAAGTTACTAGGTCCAAAACTCCGTTTTCAAAACTTAAAGTAGTAACGATTAGATTTTTATTTCTAATGTATTCCCATGAATCAAAGCTTAGATTAAGATATTCCGCTGATAATATGGGTAGGTCTTCAGAAGATCTTAGTGCCTCTTTTTTCTCATAGAAACATGTCTCACTTATTTTTAAAGTTATATTAGGAAAGCTCTGAAATAAGGAAAGGTCCATTTCTCCAATTTCTAAATCCCCGTACTCCATTTTATCCAGGTAGTTTTGAACTTCTGTGCTAATCCACTCTTCAACGTCATCATAGAAAACGAACCCAAGTAGCACTCCTAGAAGACCTAGAAGTAAAATACCCAGAGAAAGACGTTTTACTATTTTTTTTGCAAGTGGTTTCAAATCAAAAGAAATAACGGAATTCTTATTAAAAATACGTAATTAAAGTGTCTAATTCGCTGGGACTAAATGGTATTATCGCCTTGAAAATGGCTATTCATTCCCCGCTTCCGAAGTTAAAAAGTACGAAATATAGAAATGAAACACTTCGTGCTGCTTACTACTTCGTACTTCCATCACCAAGAGTTTCTTATTCCTATTCTTTTGATGTCGTTTTGCATTATTCACCAGAAGTATTTCTTGCTGTTTTTAACCTTTTCTTATCGAGCCACTTATGGCTAAAGGTTAGGCCAAAGACATCAAAGTCACTTCCTTCCTGAAATCTTATTCCCGACGCAATTGAAAATTTCAAGGTGTTTTTCTGATTCAAAGGCAAGGCATAGGTAAGACCTAATCTCAATTGTGATATGATGGCATCCCGTCGAACATTGTTGATATCAGACTGGGCTCCATAACCATACCCCGTTGAAAACGCGAGCCACATCCCCTTTTTTCCTAAGTTTCTAATAATATTTCCCTTAAGAACCCATAGCGCTTTTTGTTCGAGCTTATTATTACCCAAGAAGTTGTTATTCGCACTAAAAAACCAGGCGCCTACATAGCCTTCCAATACCCACTGATTAAAACTTGTTGATAGGCCATATTTAACCCGAACACTCCAGCGGTTAGAACCCAGATTGGGTAATTGCTCCTTTTTATAAGTACCTGTTGGAATTAAAACTTGCACTCCAAATCCTGAAACAGTCTTCTGCGTATAATTTCTAAATTCACTGGGTTCGAGTGAAGGAGCACCCGTTAAATTTATCGTGGCTCTTACACGTAAATCACCAAAACCCGTATAGGAATCCATAAAACCCTCTCCTTGATAGCTACCCGTAAAATCACCGCCCGCAAAAGGTAGAACGACATCGACTTTGCCTGATGCACCAAAAAAGTTGACGCTTTTCACGTACCCCAATACAATGGTATTCATGTTGCCATTAAAATCTTCGAGGGGCAGTGCTGGGTCTAATAAGGTGTTACCAGAGCCATGTGCATAACCTACCGCTGCAAAATTCAATCCTCTTGGCAAGTTGGTCAAGGCTCGAGGTTCGAGTTCCTGTGCATCGAGGTTCGAAGTACAAGCCAAAAAACAAATAGAGATCAATAGTAAAATTATGAAAGGGATTTTCATTAATGAAACTCGAGTTGTTAAAAGGATGGTTACTAGACTACTTGGCCATAGTCAAGTACTGTGCCATTTGTTAAAAAAACCTTAATACAATTCGTTAATCTCTGTTAATGAAGTATTTATAAAAAATCAGGATAAAAAATCAATAAACGACATATCCCGAAACACGATATCTCGTCACTATATTTCGTTAAAACCAGTTGTTAAGATTGCTGTTATCGTCTTTATTCTATATACCGAGAGAAATAAACTAAGCGGGCAACGAGCTTCAACTTTACAACAAAAAATGCCAAAACCCCCTTGCCGAACAGTTTTTAAATAAAACCGTGGGCCTATAAAAAAGTTCTTAGTTTATATAATTGCGATTTTGCTTAGTTGTCTAATTCGAAAGGATAAACAAGCTTCCAGTCGTTTTTCATATCAATCACCGTCCAACCCTTTTCAGTGGCTTCATCTAGGCCTTTGTCTAAACGTCCTATATGCGATTCTCTATCGTAAGCCCATTCTCTTTCTTCATCGGTATGATGTAGGTACAATTGAAAAGATTCGTATGAATTTGAATCGGTCCATTGCAACATCTGCAAGTCACCATCCGAATTTCCAGAGGCGAATACCGGTTTTTTACCAATTATTTTTTGAATGTTTAAGGGTTTTCCTTCTTTGTCATCAACAAAATCGATTTCAGCTAATCTTTTAATTACTGGGTTGCCATTATTATAATCAAATTCAGTTTTAATTCTACTACCTATAATTTGTTCAGAAGGTATGCCATAAACTGGAGACACAAATGCTCGCATAAAATCTACTCCACCACCTGAAACAATATAAGTTTTAAAATCGTTAGCTCTTAAATAGGCTAATAATTCCAACATGGGCTGATACACCAACTTGTCGTAACCAACATTTTTAGTGGGATGTTTTGCTGTGGTTACCCAATCTTTAACTATGGCCTCAAACTCTTCAGTAGTGTTTCCAGCATGTGTTGTCATTAATAATTGACCAATGCCTTTCATACCAGATTTTTTTATGGTTTCCATATCATTTTCTAAAACCGCTTTAAAAGGCTGTTCATTTTTCCATTCGGGATGCTGTTTTGCCATTTCTTTAATTCTATCGAAGACAAAAAAGAATTGAAAATAAATGGGTTGCTCACTCCATAAATTTCCATCATTATCAAAGGTGGAAATACGGTCGGCAATAGGAATAAAGCTTTCACTTTCTGTATTTGTCACATCTGTAACAAAGGCTATGATAGTATCCTTGGTAGTAGTGTCATTCCAAGATGGTAGTGGGTCAACTACTTCCTTAGTAGTAGATTTAGGTGTTTCTTTAGAGTCTACAGTATCTTTACATGCAACAAGCACAAATAAAACAAGTAGAATATTTACTATTTTCTTCATAATGATTTATTTAAAAAAAGATTGGCAAGTTTTAATGAACTTCATAAAAGCTACCAATCTTAAAATTAAAATAAAGAGCTGCTGATGTTTAATTTTGCGGTTTTGTCTTTAGTGATTGAAGCACTTTATCAACACCTAATGAACCACCTTCTACAGGAGGAAACTCTTTAAAGGTCGCTAAGAATTGAC
>CAZRIE010000130.1:0-11312 GCA_964600075.1 uncultured Flavobacteriaceae bacterium | reverse complement strand
GCAACACATCACGATGCTCCTCATCACGAAAATATTCGGCCATGGTCAAGGCCGCATGGCCTACCCGAAAACGTGCGCCGGGAGGTTCGTTCATCTGACCGAACATCATGACCATATTCTTCAACACATCGGCCGCTTTCATATCATGGTAAAGCTCATGGCCTTCTCGACAACGTTCCCCGATACCACAAAAAAGGCTTACACCTTTATGATACCCCACCATATTGTGAATCATTTCCGTCAGTAAAACGGTTTTACCTACCCCTGCCCCCCCAAACAGACCAGCGTTACCGCCATGTTCTAGCGGCACTAGTACATCAATGGCCTTGATGCCCGTTTCAAAAATTTCGGACTTTGTAGAACGGTTAGCTAAAGAAGGAGGATTTTGATGCACATTGTGCCAAGCCATTTCGGGTAAAGGGCCTTGATGGTCAATAGTATTTCCAAATACATCGAACATCCTGCCCAATATCTCTTTCCCCACCGGTACGGTAAGTTGTTTTCCTTGGGTTTCAGCATCCATTCCACGGGCCAAACCTTGTGTGGGTGTCAAAGCAATACCACGTACGTGATGCTTATCTAGTTGAGCCAAAACTTCAATGGCAATCTCCTTTTTTACACCAGTATGAATCAAAGTATTAATAGATGGCAAATTACTTTTGAACCAAATATCAACTACACTCCCTCGTACAGCGACTACCTTTCCCAGTATGGAAATATCATTCTTATCTGTTTGAATGGTCTGCACCTTTAAACCGTTTTTAAAATACCCAGTAAAACTACCGTTATAAGAATACCTCCAAAATGATATATGTCATTTCAAATGCTATTGGATTGAAAGACATTCGTTACTTAATCGAAAGGTTCCTTAATAAAACAGCAATGGAGAATTATATCAAATATTTTAACGAAATAGACATTCACGATGTACCTATCGTAGGCGGCAAAAATGCTTCGTTGGGGGAAATGTTCCAAAAACTGACTTCAAAAGGCGTACAAGTACCAGACGGATTTGCAACTACCTCCTCTGCCTATTGGCACTTTTTGGAAGAGGCAGATATCAAGGACAACTTATTTCAAGAACTTGGAAAATTGAACACAAATGATTTTTCCAATCTACGGGAAGTCGGCGCCAAGGCTCGTAACTTAATACTTACAGCAGGGTTTCCTGCAGCCATTAAAATATCAGTAGAAGAAGGTTTTGATGCCTTATCAAAAAAATATAGAGGGGAGTTGTCTCTAGCTGTTCGTAGTAGTGCAACCGCAGAGGATCTACCAAATGCCAGTTTTGCAGGGCAACAAGAAACCTACCTGAATATAAGAGGAAAAGTAGAATTGATAAAAGCCTGCCAAAAATGCTATGCCTCCTTATTTACGGATCGCGCCATTAAATATCGCGAAGACAATCATTTTGACCATACCAAAGTAGCCTTGTCCATTGGAATACAGTTGATGGTCCGATCTGATCTCGCAAGTTCTGGCGTAAACTTTACATTAGACCCCGATACCGGTTTTGACAAGGTAGTATTAGTGTCAAGTATATGGGGTCTTGGGGAAAATATTGTTCAAGGCACTATTAATCCCGATGAGTACTTCGTATTCAAGCCGAGCTTAAAAAAAGGTCTTTCCCAACCGATTATTTCGAGAAAATTGGGAAGTAAGGAAAAGACCATGGTCTATGATACTTCCGGTAGTGGTACGATAAACCTCGATACCAAAATTGAGAAACAGGAGCAATTTGTACTGACAGATGCCGAAGTAATCAAGCTTGCCCAATGGTCTTTGATCATCGAGGATCACTACAAGCGGCCAATGGATATTGAATGGGCCAAGGATGGCCAGACCAATGAAATTTTTATCGTACAGGCACGACCCGAAACGGTGCAGAGTGCCAATAAGAACAAACTAAAAATTACCACCTTTACCCTTTTGGAAAAAGGTAAAGAACTAACCCGAGGAATGGGCCTGGGCAACAAAATATCCTTCGGAAAGGCACGGGTGCTGCATAGTCCAAAAGAATCGGACAAATTGCAATCGGGCGAAATTCTAATCACGGAACGTACAGATCCCGACTGGGATCCCATTATGAAAAGAGCAGCAGGAATCATCACCGATCAGGGCGGGCGAACCAGCCATGCGGCCATTGTAGCCCGTGAAGTGGGTGTGGCGGCCATCGTTGGCAGTATGAATGCGACAAAGGTCATCAAAGACGGGCAAGAAATTACCATTTCGTGTGCAGGTGGCGATACAGGCATTGTATATGAGGGAAAACTAAAATGGGACGAAAAGGAGGTGGATACCAAAGCACTCAAAAAACCTGAAACGCAGCCCATGTTGATTTTGGCCGATCCCAATCAAGCCTTCAAATTATCCTTCTATCCTACCGAAGGAGTTGGACTTATGCGGTTGGAATTCGTAATAAACAACTCGATTCAGATTCACCCCATGGCTCTAAAGCGTTTTGTTACCCTAAAGGATGTTTCGGTGAGAAAGGAAATTGAAAAACTGACCCACCACTATCCAAATAAGGCCGATTATTTTGTACATAAATTGGCAGAAGGCGTAAGTACGATAGCAGCAGCATTTTATCCCAAGGACGTCATCGTGCGTACCAGCGATTTTAAATCCAACGAATATGCTAATCTGATTGGCGGTAAGGAATTTGAGCCTGTGGAATCCAATCCAATGATAGGATTTAGGGGGGCCTCCCGTTACTATCATCCCAAGTACCAAGAAGCTTTTGAACTGGAGTGCAGGGCCATGAAAATGGTTCGGGAAGATATGGGTTTTGATAATGTGAAGATTATGATTCCCTTTTGTCGCACACTCAAGGAAGCCGAAAAGGTGGTAAATCTCATGGCGAAAAACGGATTGAAACGAGGCGAAAATGGCCTTCAACTTTATATGATGACCGAGATACCGAACAATGTAATCTTAGCAGAAGAGTTTGCAACGTTCTTTGATGGTTTTTCCATTGGTTCCAATGACCTTACCCAATTAACTCTTGGTGTCGATAGGGATTCCGAACTGTTGAGTGATATCTTCGACATCAATGATTCAGGGGTGAAAAAAATGATTGCATCGGTCATTGCTTCTGCGCACAAGACCCATACGAAAATCGGATTATGTGGACAGGCCCCAAGCGACTATCCAGAATTTGCCCAATTCTTGGTCGAAAACGGAATCAACTCCATTTCCTTTAGTCCAGATGCATTGATTTCAGGCATCAAGAACATTAATAAGGCTGAAGAAAGCAAGGTAGGCTTTGGAATGGCGGAAAGTAGTAATTGAAAATTATAAGCAGAACAGCATTTTAAACCCCATGCCCAGAAACAGTGCAGGTATCCTATTATATCGTTTCAACAATAAAAATTTGGAAGTATTGCTTGTGCATACCGGTGGGCCTTATTGGGCAAAAAAGGAGGTTGGTGCCTGGTCAATTCCCAAAGGGGAGATTGAACCCAATGAGGATTTCTTTGATGCCGCCATTCGCGAATCGGAAGAAGAAATCGGACTAATAGCGAAGGGGAAATTTGTGCCATTAACGTCTTTAAAACAAAAAAGTGGAAAAATCATCCATACTTGGGCGTTACAAGGAAATTTTGATGCTTCAAAAATCAAAAGCAATACTTTTGAAATGGAATGGCCCCCAAAATCCGGTAACAAAAAGATGTTTCCGGAAATCGACATAGCGGCTTGGTTTGGCATAATAGAGCCAAAATGAAAATTGTTCCGGGGCAAATGCCCTTTATTTTGGAATTGGAAACCCTTGTAAATAGCTATCGACGGGGAAAAGGAATACCACAATCTACTTCCAAACCTAAGTGATTAAAAACATTTACATCCTCCCGGATTCATCAAAAATCAAAAAGCTTTATGCTAGCATTTCGAAAGTCAACTGATGGATGATTTAAATCATTGTTCCTGTCTTGGGCACGAACTTCCTTTGTGGAGGTAATTGGTAACACTATCCCGTACTTAAGAACTGAAGATATGTAAGTAGCTGTTTACAATACCCATAAATTCGAAAAGGATTATCTGATTAAAGCCAATAACGGTAAAAATAATTTGCGGTTGTTAGACACTTACCTCACTTTAGATACCCCATCATTGGCCAAAGGTTATAATGCCATATCTAATTTTACCGAGGATTTGGCTTCTGGACCGGTTTTGGACAAGCTTCATGCCCTTGGGGTAAAGTTTATTGCGCTGCGCTCTTCAGGATTTAATAATGTAGATGTTGCCCACGCCAAAAAATTGGGTATGCACGTAGTGCGGGTACCGGACTATTCCCCGAACACTATTGCAGAGTTTACGGTGGCAATTATATTGGCTCTAAACCGTAAATTGATACGAAGCCACTACCGTATAATGGAAATGGATTTTTCGTTGGACGGTCTAGTCGGTTTCGATATGAACGGAAAAACGGTGGGCATAATCGGCACAGGAAAAATCGGTCGCATAGTCGCCAAAATTCTTCATGGCTTTGGCTGCAGCATATTGGCCTATGATATAAACCAAGACCAAACTTTGATCGACCAGTTCGGTGTTGTTTATACTGATTTGGACGCGCTATGCAATAAATCGGATATTATCACATTGCACGCGCCCCTGACCAAAGAAACAAAGCATATGATCAACGAAAGAAGAATCGTTCGTATGAAGCATGGGGTCATGTTAATCAATACGGGGCGTGGTGGTTTGGTAAATACGCAGGAAGTAATAGATGGGCTAAAGTCAGGGCACATCGGATATTTTGGAATGGATGTCTACGAAGAGGAAAAGGGATTGTTTTTTGAGGACCACTCCGAAGATATTCTGCAAGATGATACGATCGCCCGTTTGATGACCCTTCGGAATGTCATGATTACCAGTCATCAAGCTTTTTTGACGGATACGACCCTAAAGAAAATCGCAAAGACCACTATAGGAAATTTGGAGTGTCTGGAAAAAGGGCTTCCCTGTAAAAACGAAGTTGGATTAAAATAAAATACTATGGGAAAGTTGCTATTGGTACGACACGGTAAAAGCATTTGGAACGTACAGAACATCTTTACGGAATGGACGGATGTTGACCTTGCTCCCGAGGGAATCGAAGAAGCCAAAAAGGCTGGGGAACTGCTGAAGAAAAACAACATAGCGGTCGATATTTGTTTTTCCTCTTTTTTAAAAAGGGCGATACTTACCAACTGGTTCATCTTGGATACGATGGATATGATGCATATAGATTGCCATTATAATTGGCAAATGAATGAACGGCATTACGGCGCATGGCAGGGAAAGAGTAAGGATGAAGTGAAGAAGGAAGTGGGCGATTATACCTTTTGGAAAATACGCAGGGGCTATGACACTCCGCCTCCAAGCCTTTCCTTTAATGATGAACGACATCCTAGATTCGATTCAAAATACAAAAACGTCGATATTACCCTTTTACCATTGACCGAATCTCTCAAAGACACCAGAAAAAGGGCGGTGCATTATTTTTTTGAATGTATAGCCCCTCAGTTGGTAGATGGGCAGAATGTACTGGTCTCAGCACATGGCAATTCCCTAAGAGCTTTGATAGCACAGATAAAAGATTTTGATCTAGTTTCAATTTCTAAAATTGAGTTACCCACAGGTGTTCCCTATATCTATGATTTTGAGGATAACTTGAATTTAAAAGAGGACTATCAACTAAAATAGGGCAATATAAAACCTATCAAATGCTCCAGAGAATAATCACACTAAACGTAAACCCCGTAATCGACAAGAGCGTTAGCGTGGCCGGGCATAAGTCCCAATAGCAAACTACACTGTCCCACACCTACTTACGATGCTGGCGGCGGCGGTGTCAATGTTTACAGTACCCTAAAAATCAAGTTGAATTTTGTTTGTATTAATGACACTTGTCTCTTATACCCTCGAAAAGATTTTAATAATAGACTGATTAATTAAATGTTCCACGCCTCCCAATGGGTTTTCATCCAGCATAAAAGACCTTACAATCATTCCATGTTCTTTTGAGTTGTCATTCAATTTTTGAAAAGTAGCTAAAATTCATCCTCTACATTATCAGGGGGTGTAACTATCTTCAAAAGTGCATTCTCAATTTCCTTGAGGTCACGTTTGAATTCTTTTCGGAATTTATGCTCCTTTTCATTAGTGGTTTCATTGAATTCTATCAAATGTTCTTCAAACTTCTTTCTTCTTTCTGCCAGTTTCTCTTTAAGTTTTTTATGCTTTTGCTCGACCGAATCCAACTCTTTTGTAAGGCTTTCTTGCTCATTTTGGCTGCTAATGGCAATTTTATCCCGCAATTCCTTAATTTTAATTTCTGTGTTTTTTAGTGCTATTTCCGATTCGGCCTTGAATATTTCCCAGTTGGCTTTCTCGGTGGTTCGCGCCTCTTCACTTGCATCTTTTTTGGAAGCCTCTCCGCAGTTCGTTAATGCCATTCCCATCATTAGGCTAACTAAGGCTATTTTTAGAAAATTTGTCTTCATAATATAAATATTTAATATGGAGCGCAAAGGTGTATTCTATTTAGTAGTTTCCCCGTGCGTTTTAGAATATTGTCTTAGCATTTGTTTCAATTCATCCCGCTATTTTTGCATGACGTCCTTATCTATTTCAGGATCCTGCGTTGCAGGAATGGTCATGGGGGTCTTCATCCACAAATTGGTACAGTTCCGGATAATCAGTTTCTTTGATAGTGATCAGTTCCGTAATCTTCGTCAGTTTGGTCATTAAATCGCTCATGGCCATAAACTTGGTTTGTATTCCAGTTAGGATTTCAACAATTGGGTCAGCTTTTCAGTTTCTATTACATACTCAGTAATCTTAAAGATTTCTTTTCTCTCTGAAGCGCTTGACAAAATGCGTCAGGTCGTCCTCAAGTTGTTCATGTTCCATTCTGAACTCATTCGAATCGTATGTAAAGGGACTATCTATAAGCTCTGTTAGATGATGTAAATGTTTATTTACTCGATTCAGTAGTTTGCCACATTTATTGTCTATTTCAAGTAATCCTACTTCGATTTCCCGTACCATATCGATGTTCTCTTTTTTTGAAATCCACATAAAATACTTTTCGATAAGATGGTGCAAAATTTTTAAGTCATCATTGTAAAATTGAAGATCGGATTTCCAATGTTCAGTCAGTGAATATAGTTGTTGCCAGTCAGTTTCATGAATGTAGTTGCCTTTGGGCCTATTTCTGAAATCAGTCATAGCCGTTTTTTTTTACGTTAAAAGACAAATATAAACGACTTGCATACTGAGATAAATGACAAAGGTCATACTGGTAAGTTAAATGTAGTTCTGCTAGATGAACTATGGATATTGGATTCAAATAAACTACCCTCTACTGATAAGTATATATATGATTCCGATTAGGATGATACTCCCAAAAGTATAACCCACAAATTTTCCAGTAGTTTTAGACCCCTTAAATACGGTAATGCCCAATTTCACTAGCATATTGCTCATGATTGCGGCTATAATGACCGCGGAGGCGAGTTTTAGTTTTTCCCCATCCAAAGAAAATTTGGCCATGCTTATGGTAATGGCATCGGTATCTGCCAAGCCTGCGATCAAAGCGGAAAAATACAATCCGCTCTCCCCAAAAAATTCATTGCTATAAAAAACGGCAAAGAGAATCACTACGTAAATGACCCCAAACCCAAAGGCGTTAAGCAGGTTCATGGGGTTCCCTAATTTAATATTCGTATCTGGTTTATTGGTATCCCTTTTTATCAAGGTTAAAGAGACGACCAAGCAAACCAATGTCAGCACACCGAAGGGTATTGCCAAATAGGTCAAAAGGGCATTGTTGAAGATATAGGCCAAGAGGGCAAGTCTTGGAAACATGATGGCCGAGGCGATAATGATTCCCGCAGCATATTTTCTGGAGAGTTCTGGAGATTCCACACTCCTAGAGGCATAGCTCCAAGTCACTGCCGTACTTGAGATTAAACCTCCTAGTATTGCGGTCAACAAAATCCCTTTTTTCGAACCTACATATTTGACCAAAAAATAGCCTATAAAGTTTAAAAAGGACACGATTACGATAATGGAACCGATTTCAAACGGATTCAATAAATCATTGGGGCCATAAGTTTTGTTGGGTAAAAAAGGCAATATTAAAAGTGCGATGATCGAGAACTTAATGAATGCAAAGAGTTCTTCGGAAGTGATGTTGCTGATAACTGAACGAAACCTGGTCTTTAGAGAAAGTAGGGTAACGATAATGACCGCTGTTGCGACGGCATCTCGATAATATTCGGCCGAAACCATTACGCCCAAAACGAAAGTGGCAATCAAAGCCAAATTTGTGGTTAGATCTTTTCCATATTCTTCCTGCTTCTGAAAAAAGTGGTTAAATGCCAAAAACAAAATGAAGGCACCCAAACTTATAATTAACAACCAAGGAGTAAATATTTCCGTAAGGTTTCCCAAGGAAAAGCCCAAGATGGCAACAATAGGAAACGTACGGATGCCCGCAAACCCTTTTTCGTCCTTGAGTTTGTCGTATTCCCTTTCAAGCCCCAAAATTAGGCCAATGCCCATACTGATTAGTACACCTAAAATATAGGAACCCATTAATTCGTTCATCCCTTGATATTCGCCCATGTATTTCTTTTAGTTTAATATGAAGGAATTTTTAAAATTGATCATTTCTGAAGATAGATATGACAATATAAAATCCCAGTATGGCAGATAGCGCGAATCCGATGGCACCCAAAAGTGGAACCCCATTGACCAAAGGGGGCATTTTAGCCATGACCAAAAGGGCTGACCCGATGGACAAGGCTGCTATAATGACGGCAAAGACTAAACGGTTGACGGCCTTGCTCGTTGCGGTCTGAAATTCTTTGAGTCCCTTATGTTCGTGTACCACCACCAATTTACCTTCTTTTATTTTTTTAAGGATAGTATTGATATCATCCGGGAGAGTATCCACAAGATCATTGATATCCTGAAAGCGGTTCAGGTTCTTTTTAAAAAGTCGTTTTAAACTAAATCGTCTTCGCGTGATTTTGGCGGTATAGGGCTGTAGGTTGTCCGTAATATTAAAGTTGGGATCTAGTTTAAGGCCCACGCCTTCTATTATGATCAGGCCGCGAATCAACATATAGAGATAGTGTGGTAAGATGACTTTGTTCTCGTATAAAACAGTTTTAAACTGGGTTAGCGCGACCCCCAATTTGATGTTTTGAATGGCTGTATTACTAACTCCCTCTACCAATTCGTATAAATCTTGTTCCAGTTTTTTATGATCTGGAATGTCGGTTTTTATGGCAATCTTTTCTAGTAGCGGGACAATTTTCTTGACATCCTTTCGTAAAAAACACAGCAAAAGGTCTCCTAGAGCTTCTTTGTCGTTTGGCATAATAGTGCCCATCATTCCAAAATCTAAAAAACAAATCTGTCCGGTTTCGGGTAGCACGAAAATATTTCCGGGATGGGGGTCGGCATGAAAAAAGCCATGTTCCAAAATTTGTTCAATATATAAATCTACCCCAACTTTCGCTACGGCCGCAGAGTCAATGTTTGAAGCTTTGAGCGTCGCAATTTCAGATACTTTTATCCCATCTTCAAATTCCATGCAAATAAGCAGATCCGTAGATAGTTCTCTGTATACAATTGGTACATGGATAACTTCATTGCCTTCAAAGTTTTTGGCAAATCGCTCTGCATTATCCATCTCTCTTAAGAATTGAAGTTCTTCCCTTATACTTCGTTCAAACGAAGCCACAATACGCATCGGTTGAAAGGCCTTGGCCTGGCTACTGTGCTTTTCAAGACTACGGGCAACTTGCTTCATCACAAGTAAATCAGATTCGATAACCTCTTCTATGTTGGGACGTTGGATCTTTAGAACCACTTCATCGCCATTCAGTAACTGTGCTTTGTGAACTTGTGCAAGTGATGCCGCCGCCAATGGTTCTAAATCAAGAGATTGAAAGTGATCAGCCAAAGTGATATCTAATTCTTCTTCAATAATTTTTTGCACATCGAAGTTTTTCAATTGGGGAACATGATCTTGTAATTTCTCTAATTCTTTGATTAATTCAGGGGGAAGCATATCTTCCCGATTACTAAAGATTTGACCGAGTTTTACATAGCTTGGCCCCAGTTCTTCCAAAACCATACGAATGCGCTCGTACTTTGAAAAGGAGAATCTTTTTTCGGTATCAGGATGGGTTTTTAGGTAGCTCTTGGGAATCACTTTTTTGATACCGCTGTTCGCCAAAACGTCCTCAAAACCATATTTGGCGAGGACGTTGAACAAGGTAGAATACCTTTTGAGTTCTTTTTGCTTTGGAAGTTTTATAACAGCCATAACCGATAGGTATTCTTACATATATTTTGAAAGAAATCGGAAGAATTCCTTTTTAAGAGTTGCATATGTTTCCCGTTGGGTTTCCATTTTATGCCTGAATTCCAAGTGCTTTTTAACCATAGCAACATCCATCGATTCGTTGCCTGCTTGGCTATGCCCTGCAATATTTGCCTCGTGTTTCTCGATGGTTTCCTGCATATCAGCGATTACGCCACCGTGCAGGGTAAATTCGTTCTGGTAATGTTCCAATTTAGCAAGTACTTCTTTGTCCGTCCAGCGGGTTTCCAGTTCACTTAACCTATTCTTGAATGATTTTAACTCATCTTTCCAAAAGTCAAGTTCAGACTTCCAAAGTTCGTGCTCAAAATGTAGGGTCGAATCGTAAATTACTTCTTTCATGATGTTTTATTTTTTAATTCTATTATCCATTTTTCTCCAATACTACAAATTGATTCAAAGCCTCTAATGCCTCACAACCGTAAATCAGTTCGGGGCCGCCACCCATAAGTATGGCTACTTCGATGGTCTCTATAACTTCTTCTGAACTAGCTCCTGATTTAAGCATCGTGCACATGAAAGGCTATTGAACCCCGCTATTGTAGCGGATATTTTTATCCTAAGTTCTCCCATTAACCTTGTGAGATTATTGTAGTGCTTTGAATGGTCTTTGATCATATCTGAGCTTTTAAAAATTTGAACTTGTTATGATGTGATTTTTCTTCTTTCCTAAAGAGGAATTCAAAGTTATTTGAAATCATAAGTATTTATCATGATATATATCAGGAGAGTGAAAAAATTAAAGAATTTGATCAAGTAGTGGGGGATACTGCCTATTACGTAAACTAAATTCTAAATAAGTTATGTTAGTACACCCTCATATCTTAATGATATCTGTAGGGGTATCAACCAAAATAGTGATATCACCACGTAAGGCTATGGGTTGTTTCATAATTTCAGGATTGTGCCGAATCATCTTTATCCAATC
>CAZRIE010000129.1:0-11324 GCA_964600075.1 uncultured Flavobacteriaceae bacterium | reverse complement strand
ATAAAGCATTATAAATCGATAAGGTCGCCAAATATATATTTCTACGAAAAAGACCCATTTTAAAGCTGTTGTCATTTTAGTTTGAACTACTGTTTTCGCGATATCTTGTAAAGTATATGATACGGACAGGCTTCAAGTAGCTGAAAACAAAATTTTTGAAGTAGCCTCAAATACTGCTGACTTATCAATTCTCGTTACCACCCTACAATAACATTAGAAGGCTCGACCATTTACACGGTCTTGGCCTCACCCAGTACGGCATTTATCAGCTTCTTGGGCAAGGCGGGGTTTTCAACTTTTGTTGAAGTACTACCTGTGGTATTGTTCTCAATGTTTCGGCTACCGCTACAACGGTCGACATACTTGCCGCGAAAGCCTTGATGCCTATTCTAAATCAAGTTATCAGTCCTCCTACACTAAGTACTATTATATCGACCGATGAAAATTTTGTGGATTTAGATACCCCATTGGACGTGATATCGCTATTCCCTTGGAAGTTTTTTTATGGTTAGCTGTTGTTATAGTAGAATCTGAAAATAACAAACATCATGATAACAGAGGTTAGCATACAAAAACAGACACTTGACAACTCTATTTTTTTTTAATAGGATTTGTGACACATCTTTACAGTCCCAAATCTTACCAAACCAACCTTACTGATGCTAAAAACCCTGACGGAAATGTCAGGGTTTTTTGTTTTTGAAGGGAAGCCAAAATTCAATCACTTACTTGAAGTACGATTATTTTTTGCCCAGCTTTTTCTGCTGATCGGCCTGATCCATCATTTCGCGCATTTTACGCTGAAATTTATTCTCTTTTTTGGGCTTCTTCTTATTCTCCTGTATTTGAGCGTGTATCTTATCGTTATCCAAAATAAAGTTTTTGATGACCAGCATAATACCGATCGTAATCAAGTTCGATACGAAATAGTACAAACTAAGGCCACTGGCGTAGTTGTTGAAAAAGAACAACATCATCAAAGGCATCAAGTACATAATAAATTTCATATTCGGCATACCCGGTTGCTGCGGCATGTTTTGGCCTGTGGTCATCATCATATAAAAGAAAATAGCAATGGAAGCCAATATCGGAAAGAGACTTACATGATCCCCATAAAAAGGAATCTCAAAAGGCAATTGGGCTATACTGTCATAAGAAGACAAATCATCAGCCCACAAAAACGGTTTCTGTCGTAAGGCGAATGACGTAGGGAAAAACATAAACAGGGCATAAAAAATGGGCATCTGCAGCACTGCAGGTACGCAACCGCTCATCGGGCTAACTCCTGCCTTACCGTAAAGCTTCATGGTCTCCTGCTGCTTTTTCATGGCATTGTCCTTAAACTTTTCGCCTAGCTCCGTAATCTCCGGCTTTAAGACTTTCATCTTTGCCTGTGAGAGGTACGATTTATAGGTAACTGGTGACATCAACAATCGTACTATGATGGTCATGACCACAATAGCGATTCCAAAGGGTAAAAAACCGCTTAAAAATGAATAAAACGGTGTAAAAACATATCGGTTGATCCAACCGAAAATACCCCATCCAAAGTAAATAGTATCGTCAAGACCGTACTCTTCGTACTTGCTTAACACTTCTACGTCTGCAGGCCCATAGTACCAATTTAGATTTTCCGAAAATTCTCCACCCTCCATAGCTATTGGAACAGAAGCACCAAAATCTTTTGTAAACACTTCTGTCTTACTTTCTTCTTCAACCAAATTTTTAGAAATAAGGTCTACGGTCTTGAAGTTTTTCTTGGTGGCTAGTATGGAAGTGAAAAAGTGTTGTTTAAAGGAAAGCCACTTTACATCTATCTCTGTCTCTTCGTCGTCACTTGTGGCTGACAGATAATCTATTTTTCCATCCTCATAGTTATACATTAGCTCTGTATAACGATTTTCATATTGCACACTTTTATTGTGACGAATTCCTTTAAGTTTCCACTGTAATGCTATAGGCTGATTGCTATTGACAACCTCGTTCAAACCTTGCGACCGGATTGTGAAATCGACCAGATAGTCGTCCTTTTTCATCTCATAACGGTACTCTAAAAACTTATTTGGACCAGCTTTGGCCTTCATGGAAAGCACTTGATTACCATTACTTTGACTCAAAGAAGGTTCGAAGTAAAGGTCTTTTGTATTCAATACACGATTATCGGAAGTAGAAAAGCTTAATCCGAAAGATGCATTGCCATCCTTTACCAAATAGACGGGAATGGAATCATAGGTATGATATTGCTTCATTCGGGCCTCTATGATCTGACCACCTTTGTTGCTTATTTCTAATGAGACCAAATCGTTTTCGAGTTTGGTCGTTTTATCGGACGGTTCCGTAAATCCGAAGGCACCTATCTTTCCCTTATAATTGGCTATCTCTGTAGAATCTTGTAGATTGAGTTGTGCAGCTTGGCTCACCTTAGCTTCTTTGGGAACCGTCTCCTCAGCTTCTTCGGCCACCTGCTCTTGCTTGGCCTTTTCGGCCTCCAACTCTTCAGGTGTTGGCCGGTTTTGGTAAAACATAAAAATGAGTATCCCAAAAATCAGCACGAAGCCGATAATAGAATTTATGTCCAATTTCTTTTCTTCCATTTATTTTTCTGCTAAAAACCCACGAAGTCACGAAGACCTTGTAGGTATAGGTTTCTTATTTAACCTAACAAGACCAATAATGAGGCCTCCTGTACTTCGGCTTCGCTAGGCATTAATTTCGGTAATGCCATTCAGGTAAGTCGATTTAATTTTGGTTTGCAAATATATGCCCAAATATATGTTTTATGCCATACTGGCATTAGTTTGTTGTTTTTTGTGTGCTAAGGCGGCTTCTACAAAACCAACAAAAAGAGGGTGCGGATTGGCAACGGTACTTTTATACTCAGGGTGATATTGCACACCAATAAACCAGGGGTGGTTAGGCAATTCAATGATTTCCACAAGTCCCGTTTTTTTGTTGACACCCGAAGTCTTCAACCCTCCATTCTCTAGTAATTCCTTGTAGTTGTTATTGAATTCGTAGCGGTGGCGATGCCTTTCTGAAATAGCATCAGCGCCTTTGTATACTTCATGGGCCAAACTACCATGAACAAGTTCACAATCCCAAGCACCTAAACGCATGGTACCGCCTTTCTTAGTAATATTCTTTTGCTCCTCCATCAAATCGATGACCGGATTCGGTGTATTCTCGTCCATTTCTGTCGAATTGGCATCTTTTAGCCCTAGAATATTTCTTGCATATTCAATGACCGCCATTTGCATTCCCAAACAAATACCCAAAAATGGAATACCGTTTTCTCGTGCATGCCGCACTGCTTTGATTTTTCCTTCGATGCCCCGTTCACCAAAACCCGGTGCTACGAGAATACCATCGAGCCCTTGCATTTTTTGTTCGATTCCTTTTTCAGAAAGGTATTCCGAATGGATAGATTTTATGTTGACACGCACTTCATTCACCGCCCCTGCATGAATAAAGGATTCGAGAATGGATTTATAGGAATCTTGCAATTCGACATATTTTCCGATCAGTCCGATATTGACTTCGTTCTTTGGGTTTTTATGTCGATCTAAAAACTCCTTCCATTGGGTGAGATCTGGTTCCGTGATATTTGGAAGTTTCAATTTTTGTAGTACGACGGTGTCTAGTCCTTCTTCCTGCATCAAAATAGGAACATCGTAAATAGTCGATGCGTCGATTGACTGAATGACCGCTTCTCGCTTTACATTACAAAATAGGGCCAATTTATCCTTTATCTCATCTGAAATATGGTGTTCGGTGCGGCACACTAAAATATCTGCTTTGATACCGCTTTCCATAAGTGTTTTTACAGAGTGCTGTGTAGGTTTAGTCTTAAGTTCACCAGCAGCCTTCAAATAAGGCACCAATGTTAGGTGAATGGCAATACCATTACTTTCCCCCAATTCCCAAAGTAATTGGCGTACCGCTTCTATGTAGGGTAACGACTCAATGTCACCGACCGTACCCCCTATTTCAGTAATAATAATATCATAATCGCCACTATTGCCCAAAAGTTGTACCCGCTCTTTTATCTCGTTGGTAATATGCGGTACGACCTGAACGGTCTTGCCCAAAAATTCGCCACGGCGTTCTTTTTCAATCACACTTTGGTAGATTCTTCCAGTGGTTACATTGTTGGCCTGTGATGTTCGAACATTTAGAAAACGTTCATAATGACCTAAATCAAGATCGGTCTCGGCACCATCATCGGTCACATAACATTCCCCATGTTCATAGGGGTTCAGGGTACCTGGATCAACATTGATATAGGGATCTAATTTCTGTATGGTGGTCTTGTAGCCACGTGCCTGTAGCAATTTTGCGAGCGATGCGGCTATGATGCCTTTTCCTAGAGAAGAAGTGACACCTCCCGTAACGAAAATATACTTTGTCTGCGACATATTGGTGTTCTTTGTTACGGGGCACAAAGATACAAATTGCCAAAAGATATCACAATCAATGCAAAGGAAAATCTTTTTGAATCTTTCGGATAAGGGGCTCCAGTCCGTTTATTTTTATTTCTAGGCTGGCTTCCAATAGATTTCCCAACTTTCCTTCTGGAAAGCCTTTTTGTCTGAACCAAATGAGATAGGTCTCCGGAAGGTCTACCAAATAACGGCCCTTGAATTTTCCGAAGGGCATTCGGTAATGGGCGAGTTCAATGAGCTTTTGTTTATCGGGAGATATTTCCATTTTTAAAACTAAATAATTTATCTTTAATCACGTCAAATATAAAATTAACATGAAACGAAGAACATTTATAGGTACATCAGCCGCCGCCTCGATCGGTGTGATGGCCAGCAAAACTGCGAATGCCATGCCCACCCCAAATAAAGAGACTGCCGAGCTGAAAGGAAATATCAATCATAGCGTATGTAGATGGTGCTACAAAGACATTCCTATGGAAGATTTTCTAAAAAGCCTAAACGATTTGGGAATAAAGGCAATGGATCTTACCGGGCCCGAAGACTGGCCCTTGATGAAAAAATATGGCATTCATTCATCAATGTGCTGGGGAGCAGGTTTCGGAATCGAAAAAGGCTGGAACGATGCGAAGTTACATACCGAGCTTATTGCAGATTACACACAAATGATACCGAAGGTCGCAGAGGCCGGTTTCACGAACCTTATCTGCTTTAGCGGCAACCGAAATGGAATGGACGACGCGGTCGGACTCAAAAACTGCGCTGATGGATTGCAAAAAATCATGCCAATCGCCAAAGAACATGGTGTTATCATTCAAATGGAACTACTAAATTCAAAAGTTAACCATAAAGATTATATGTGCGACTATAGTGCATGGGGTGTCGAACTCTGCAAAGCAATAGATTCCGAAAATTTCAAATTACTATACGATATCTACCACATGCAGATTATGGAAGGTGATATTATCAGAAATATACAAGACTACCACCAATACTTTGGGCATTACCACACTGGTGGAAATCCAGGACGAAATGAAATCAATGATACTCAAGAGCTATTCTATCCTGCAATTATGAAGGCCATTTTAGCTACAGGTTTTAAAGGTCATGTGGCACAAGAATTTATTCCTACTTGGGACGATCAGATAGCGGCTCTGAAAGAGGGCGTTACGATTTGTGACGTATAGCATAAATTCTAGAGAGGGCCGTCACTTTTCCGCAACCAAGGCGTCGGCAATCATTTTGTTCCAAATGAGTTGCTTTTCCAAATTCCTTGAAAAATTAGTTTTGTGGTCGTATTTATTTTGAAAGATATATAGTTCTTTTATTACAGCCTTGTAGATTGTCTTTACCTCGTCTTTAATGTTCTTTGTAAATTGTGTTTCAGCTAAACGATTTCGCATTTTTCGCGCATGAAGTTCGGCGATATCAAAATGCAACTGCTCGTGGCTCAAGATTAAAGAGTCGCACAATTCAGGTCGGTACCATGATTTATTTGGATAAAATTCGCATCCGACCTTGAAATCTACATATAATTGGCCATTTTTCTCGAAGGTCGAAAATTCATAGCTTATGCTACTTGCCGTTGTGGCAGCGGCCCATTGGGTCTTCAGATAACTACCTTTAAAATCGGACCATTGCAGTTTTCTATCGGCACGCCACGGAATAACCTCTTCCTCTTGGGCAAAAACGAAGCCCGAAAGGCAAACAATGAATGTAAACAGAACGCATTTTAAAGCTCCCAATGGAATGAAATTTCCTTTTCAATATCTGGGTGCAAACTGTAAATAACCGGACAGGTATTCGCCGTGTTCTCAAGAATTTTCCTGTTTTTTTCGGAAACTGTTAATGGCAGAATTAACTTTGCCTGAATTTTTGAAATTCTCCTGGGGCTTGCGGTCATGTGCTTGGTGATTTCTACGTTAGAATTGGCCAAATCGACACCCAACCCATTTGCCTTTATCCCCATTACGGTAATCATACAAGCTCCTAAGCCTGTCGCCACGATATCGGTAGGTGAGAAGGCCTGACCCAGACCGTTGTTATCCACCGGAGCATCCGTAATAAAAGTATTTCCCGAACGTATATGTTCGCAAGTAGTTCGTAACTCTCCGGTATAGGTAATCTTTGATGTCATTGTTTTTGGGTTTAACAGTTCAAGCGCAAGACATGAACAAGTTCAATTAATTAACTCTTTCCTGCTTTCTTTAAATGCCTACTGAACTTCCTTGATGCGCAAATCTTCGAAAGTCATAATATATGACGCCTGATTGAAATATCCAGAAGTGGCATCCTTTTCATAATTGAACTTGTTGCCCGAATATTCCGTCTCGCCAATAAATTTAGAAACTTCCATAAAATTATTTTTGTACGCCAGTTTCAACAAAAGATCGTACGTTAGATCGAATCCACGAACGGCATATCTATCAGGCAAACTGCCAAACCGTTTTTCATATCGCTTTGAAAAGGAGTCACTCGCCGGCATTTTAAAAACCGACGGATACGTAAAACGGAGGTTGGACAGATGGTCATTCGATATAACATCGTTCTCGAAAGCAGTACCCCTATTAGTGGTAAACATTCTCATCTTAACTTTTTCACGGTCCGGTTCTTCCACATCGAGAAGGGAATTATGAAAAGAATTTAAGATGGAGGTCACACTAGATATTAATTTAAAGTCATCGGTTTCCACAAAAACCCAATTCTCCGTTTCATCGGATAATAGCAGTTTTAATTTCTCAATGTTAACGCCAGTATTTTTCTCTTCTTCGATGACTTCTACCACTTTCGCCCCTGGAAATTTTAATAGTATAGCATCGCGTACAGCCTCATGGGCAGAGTCGGCGATGATAATCATATTTTGATCTTCTTTTTGTCCGGCCATATAATCTAAAAGTTGTTTTCGCAACACCATATCAGGTGTATAAGAAAAAAACACATTCGAAAGGCTTAAATTACTCTCTGCAGGCCCTGGCGCGATAACCGGCACTTGGCTGCCCTTGGCTCTAATGGCTGTCTCCTTTAAAGAGGCTAGGTCTATTGGCCCGACTATCGCATTATACTCGCCTAGATTCTCTCGTTGCAGAATTTCTTTGGTCCTCGCCAGATTAAATTGGTTGTCAAAAGTCTTGACGTCAACTGAAATACCTATGTCGGCAATGGAATCAAGGGCTACCAAAGCCCCTGAATAAAGACCTAAACTCAATTTTAAACTACTCCTTTTATCGATAATTTCCGCCACGGCAGTCGTATCGCTCATGTCAAGTTTGTCCAGTCGAAACGGCAAAAGAAAGAGTAACTTCGGTCTATTTGCGACATCGATGCTATCTAACAAATTTATTTTATCTAGCACAAGTGAATTGCGAACTTCAAAATCTCCCTCTTGATCTTTAGGTAATTTTAGAACCATACCGGCCTTGAGCCCTTCTTGCAAATCAGGATTCAAAAGTAATAGCTCTCTCCAAGACAAGCCAAACTTACGGGTCAAGGAAAATTCGGTCTGTTTAGGCCTTACCTCATAAAAATTGAAGTTGTCGGTATTGACCTCGCCAGCATCCAGCTTTTTTTGGGGAATACGAATGACCATGCCTTCTTTCAATCCGTTGCGTTCCACTATCTCAGGATTTAAACGTACAATTTCATCGGACTTCGCCCCAAATTTCTGCTCCAACTGATAGAAATTCATTTTAGGTGGTACGGTATATGAAATATACAATTGCGTTTCTTGATTCTCCAGAGTACTTCCCGGTAATATGGGCATTCGTAGCTCTTGACCCGTAGCGAGATAACTGCTCGTTTTTGAAAGTGCTGGATTAAGTACCAGCATACTATCGATAGTTATTCCATATTTATGGGCAATACTCCATCGCGTTTCTTTCGGAGCGACCGTATAGGTTTCGAACTCTTCTTCGTAGACCGCATTTTCCTCAGTTCTTATCCGTCTATATTTGGGTATTTTCAAGCTCATCTTCCTTTGTAACGGTGAAGAATACAACTCAGGATTATACTTTTTGATATCCTCTTCGGTAATATTGAAGCGCTTCGCTATGCCGTACAGGGTTTCTTTTTTTCTAACACGATATGAGGTAAACCCCATGGGTTCTTCTTGGGTCAAAGCTGGTGTAACAGAAACTTCGGTCTTGGTCAGCACCTTGGGCTGCGAAGAACTCGACTGCGCCTTTTCTCCTTTTGGAAGCACAAGTATCGTATTGGCTCTTAGTGCATCACCCTGCTTTATTTCCTTGTTCAGTTGAAGAATTGTATAAGGTGTTACTTGGTATTGTTTGGCAATACCTTCTAAAGTTTCCCCTTTCTTAACGGCATGTGTGGTAAACTTCTGGGCCTTACAGTTTGAAAATGATAGGGCCAATAGAATTAACGCTATTGTATTTTTAAAAAACCAGTTCATTGAATCCAATCGTTATTCGTTAATGGTTATACGCCAGTATCAGTTAAAGTATATTTTTAACGACTAACCCTTAACCAACATATTTTTACTCCCATTCTATGGTCGCCGGGGGTTTTGAGCTGATGTCGTATACTACCCTATTAACGCCTGGCACTTTATTGATAATATCGTTCGATGTTTTTTGCAAAAATTCATAGGGCAAATTGACCCAATCGGCCGTCATTCCATCGGTACTTTCTACAGCCCGTAAAGCTACACATTTTTCATAAGTGCGCTCATCGCCCATTACCCCTACACTATTTACTGGCAAAAGCATCGCTCCGGCCTGCCAAACCTTGTCATAAAGCCCCCAATCTCGTAATCCGTTGATGAAAATATGGTCCACTTCTTGTAAAATGGCAACCTTTTCGCGAGTGATATCACCTAAGATCCGTATTGCCAATCCCGGACCTGGAAATGGGTGCCTGCCCAGGCGTTCGTCGTCGATGTCCATGCTCTTACCGACCCTTCGCACCTCATCTTTGAACAACATTTTTAGCGGCTCCACTACTGTAAGCTTCATAAAGTCAGGTAGGCCACCCACATTGTGATGACTTTTTATAGTTGCTGAAGGCCCTCCTGTAGCAGAGACCGACTCGATAACATCGGGATAGATGGTGCCCTGGGCCAACCATTTGGCATCTTCTACAAGATGGGCTTCGTCATCGAAAACTTCGATAAAGACCCTACCTATAATTTTACGTTTCTTTTCGGGATCACTTTCCCCTGCCAAGGCATCCAAAAAGCGTGCCGAAGCATCAACGCCTTTAACATTTAGCCCCATGTGTTCATATTGATCTAGAACATCTTGAAATTCGTTTTTTCTGAGCAGACCGTTATTGACGAAAATACAGTGTAAATGCTTTCCAATTGCCTTGTGGAGCAATATGGCTGCAACCGTGGAGTCAACTCCGCCAGACAATCCCAAGATGACCTTGTCGCTACCTATTTTTGTCTTTAATCCGGCGACTGTAGATTCTACAAACGCATCGGGTGTCCAAGTCTGTTTGAGACCAGCAATATGAATTAAGAAATTTTCCAACAATTGTTTACCCTGAGTAGTATGGTATACTTCAGGGTGGAATTGAATGCAATAAGTGTCTTCCCCTTCGAATTTAAATGCCGCATTCTTAACATCGTTCGTACTTGCCAGTAGCGTTGTATTCTCGGGAAGTTCTTTTATAGTATCGGCATGGCTCATCCAAACTTGGGAGCCTTCCGAAATCTCATAGAAAAAAGGTTCATCGTTAGAAATTGCAGTCAGACGTGCCCTACCATACTCACGTGTATTCGATTTTTCGACCTTACCCCCATTAAAATGGGCTAAATATTGCGCTCCATAGCATACACCCAATAACGGTTTCTTTCCTTTTATTCCGGAAAGGTCAGGGTGCGGAGCATCATCGGCCCGAACCGAAAAAGGAGATCCCGAAAGAATCACCGCTTTATAGCTAGATAAGTCGTCGGGAAGCTTGTTATAGGGTTTGATTTCACAGAAAATATTCAGTTCGCGAACCCGTCTGGCGATGAGTTGTGTGTACTGCGAACCGAAGTCAAGAATAAGAACGTTGTTTTGCATGGGCAAAAATAGGAAAATCGAAAATTTGAAGAAGTGTTCTTTGTAGATAATTATGACAGGTTTTTAACAATTTCCGAAAAAGACAAAAGAGCTAAGAGAAAAGAAGACGGACTAAAAAAGTTTATGCTTAATCAAGTTGTCGGCTAACTATTTCTTTTGATTTTTTCTTTGTTATTTTAATGAGATACTTTCTGTACAACCCAAATAATATAAAAAAATGGGGGTCAGAAAGAGAAATATCTCATTCTTTAGGAGTATTTCAACAAAAATGAAAATATATAAACTAAAACTAAAATTAATATTATTTAAAATACTGGTTTTTAGATTTTTAAAATAATTCCTACAAAATGTTATATTATGTTAATTTTGACTCATTTTGATTACCCTATTTCAAAATTGTTCAAGTGATTTAAGCAAGAGTGAAATGCTTCCCTCCCAGCCTTGCTGCGCACAAAGATTTATCGTTTCGTTAACATGACCCCTTTAAAAATAACCCTTGATTGCACCAAGATTTACTACGGCTAAATCATCTCTTTCAAGACATAAAAAAAGAAATCACAGAAACAAAGATCACCTTCAAGTGGCTCATGTTGAAGAAATACTATTTCAAAACCTCAGGACCGCATCGACCAACGCCGATGCAGAAGACAACCCGTTTGTAGAGTACAGTATAGCACCCGATAATTCAATAGCGAAGGGGTCGTAGGTTGTTTTTGCAGGGTATCAGTTGACCGATAAGAAAATCATGCTCACTACTGAAAATCCTTAAAGGCAGTTTCTAAAAAGCAAAAGTCCGGGCTACCAAACCCGGACTTTTCATCAAAATCAAAAAACCAACCTAAACACATGAACTTATTGT
>CAZRIE010000128.1:0-11628 GCA_964600075.1 uncultured Flavobacteriaceae bacterium | reverse complement strand
ATTACATTAACAGAAGAAGTAGGTTATTTAATAGGTGAATTTTCATTTACAGGCGTAAACAAAGAGAGTAATAGTCCGAAACAAATTACTGACGGTGAATTTAAGGTGAGAATGGGCTCTTAGCTAAAGAAAAAAATGAAGAAACTAATTACAATAGTCTTTCTATTAGAATTAACATTTAGTTGTTCTGACCAACAAAAAAAAGAGACGGTAATTAAATAGCGCAGGGTCGAAAGAATAACTCAAGACGAGTTCACTGTGTTTCCGTATCTTTAAAAAAGACATAATTCTTTTAAAAATGAAAAAAATTAGCTTCTTATTTGGGGTCGTACTTGTTGCTAACCTCAATGCACAAAGAGACTTTAGCGATGTACAGATTACCTCCGAAAAACTTACGGACAACATCTATGCCTTATTTGGCTCAGGAGGCAATATCGGTCTGGCCATCGGCGAAGATGCTGCCTATCTTATTGATGATCAATTCGGCCCATTGACCGAAAAAATCGTGGCACATGTAAAGACGCTGACCGACAAACCGGTCAATTTTGTACTTAATACCCATATGCACGGCGATCATACGGGCGGCAACGAAAACTTGGCCAATGCCGGGGCGTTGGTCATCGCTCATGAAAACGTTCGCAAAAGAATGGTGGCTGCGGATGAGCCGAACCCAAAGGAAGCACTTCCGGTCATAACCTTTAATGATAAAATGACCTTAAATTTAGGGAATGGTAAAAGCCTTCACGCCATGTATGTAAACCCCGCCCATACCGATGGAGACACTTATTATTACTTTCCCGAGGATAACGTAATTCATATGGGCGATAACTTTTTCAATGGTCGCTATCCGTATATAGATCTCAATTCTGGGGGTGATATTGACGGGTTGATTTCCAATGTAACAATGGCATTGGGCATAGTTGATGATTCAACCAAAATAATTCCCGGTCACGGTAGTATTTCTTCAAAATCAGATTTGGAAAATTATAAGAACCTATTGATCACATTGCGAGAGCGTGTTACAAAAGCTAGAAAAGAAGGCAATTCGTTGGAAGAAACCCAAAAACTTGGCCTGTCAAAAGAGTGGGACGAAACCCATGGTCAGGCCTTTATCAGTGCCGATAGAATTATTGAATTCATTTACAAATCGGCCGATTAATACTTGCAACCATGAAAGAACTAAAAAAAGAAGAAATCAAACAAGAGGTATTTGATCTCTACGACGACTATGCACACAATATGTTGAAGAGACGTGAGTTTATTGAAAAGCTTTCACTTTATGCCGTCGGTGGTATTACCGTGGCCTCTTTGATGGGTTTTTTAATGCCCAATTATAAAGATACCCTGCTAGTCAAGAAAGATAACCCCAATTTAGATTCCGGCTATATTACCTACGACTCTTCTAAAGGCGGAGGAAGTATTAAAGGATTACTTTCCAAGCCCAAAATTATAACAGAAAAATTGGGCGGAATCGTCGTGGTCCACGAGAACCGGGGCCTGAACCCTTATGTGGAAGATACCGCACGAAGAGCTGCGTTGGATGGTTTTATCACCCTGGCCCCAGACGCTTTGAGCCCCCTTGGCGGTTATCCCGGAAATGATGATGAAGGCCGGGAAATGCAACGTAAACGTAATCGCAATGAAATGCTGGAAGATTTTATCGCTGCCTACCAGTATCTTAAAAATCATAATGACTGTAGCGGAAAAATCGGAGTGGTCGGATTTTGTTTCGGCGGATGGATTTCTAACATGATGGCAGTAAAAGTCTCTGATTTGGCTGCAGCAGTTCCTTTTTATGGAAGTCAACCCACCGAGGATATTGATAAAATCAACGCCCCATTGATGCTTCAATTCGCAGGGCTCGATGAACGTGTCAATGCTGGTTGGCCAGCTTATGAAGAAGCCTTAAAAAAAAATAACAAAGAATATATGGCTTACACCTATCCTAATGTAAACCATGGGTTCCATAATACCTCAACCCCGAGATATGATAAGGCCGCTGCTGAGTTGGCCTGGGGTAGTACAATGGAGTTTTTTAATAAGAAATTGAAGTAAAGCATAGCTCTACAAATTTATAAAGATCTTGTAAAACAAGACCTTTTGTGGCCGCGGCAAGGTCGAAACTATTTATCTATCCGGTTTCTTTAGCTTTGGTTTACATAAGAATCTATGAAGAACTCGACCCTATGATTTCTGCATACCACTGATTTAAATAGTTGCCGATTTTACGCTATATTTAAGTGCCAATTGTCTTTGGGTTACTTATGAAAATAAAATGAAGCCTATTATTGATATATTAAGTCAAGATGCGCCTGTTCTGGATTCTTCCAGAAATAGACTTGTCCATATAGGCGTTCTATCTGTTTTTACTTTAGTTTTTTTATCTGTTTATTCCCCGTTCGATATGACGGAATGGGGCGGGAACATAATAGGTTATGTTTTTATCGGCTCTGTAGTAAGCTTGTTAAGTCAATTTGTTATCCGGCCTATTCTAGGGGTGAACAAGTTCAAAATGTACGAACTAATTCTTTGGGGGGTATGCGAGATACTAGCTATGACATTTTTCATTTATCTTATTTATGGCCCAGCATTTCCGACCATCGGCGAAAAAATTGATGAGTATTTGTTGACCCTCAAGTTTGTTTTTCTAATTGTTGCAGGCCCTTACACATTGTTGGTTTGGTACTTGGCTTTTACCGAAAAGTTTTCATCTTATAAAAACGTGGCCCAGAACGGCCTTTTGAAAGACTCCAGAAAAGGCAAGGAACTTTTGACCATTACCGGAGAAAATAATAAAGTTCTTTTGGCCATAAATTACGACCAATTACTATACGTCAAATCTTCAGGAAACTATTTGGACATTTATTATTTAAAGGGCGATACAGCTTCAAAAGAGTTGGTACGTGTTAGTTTGAAAGAACTAGAGGCAAAAATTACGGATTCAAGTATTGTGCGCATTCACCGATCCTATATGGTGAATAAACACAAGATTTCCTCTTTCAAAAAGACCAGAAAGGGATACAAACTTATTGTGCAGCATAGTCCTGATGAAATACTTCCCGTTTCGTTGGGTTATAAGGATAAATTCGAAGAAGCACTTGAATTAAAAGTGTCCCATTAGTCACAGCATAGGCCCTTTTTACAACAAAAGCCCTAAAAAATTAATATTCCTGCCTTAATTATTATTATTTCGCAGTACCGTTCAGTTTTTAAGCAGTTGAATTACTACATCGATAATTAAGTCAGCAGGGATAGATGAGCAAGAAAAATGTCATTTTAAAATCGAGTATCTCAGGGCTTCTTTTGGCCTTTATGCTGCTGCTGCTATTTTCTAAGAGTCATTCAGAAACTTACGAAAGCGTTCCGAAATTAAACACCGACTGTCCGCCTGGCTTTAAGAAAAATACTAACAACGAGTGTATTGCACAAAATTTGTACATGCAGTACAACTCTCCTAACAATAAAGGAGTTGGAGGTCTTCAAACCGGTCTTCCTGAAATTAGAGATGGTTTTTCTCCACAAGAAATAGATTTAGGCAGGTTTTTATTTTTTGATCCCGTGTTATCTGGTGATGGAACTATGTCATGCGCCAGTTGTCATGACCCAAGTAAAGGTTTAAGTGACGGAATGGCCACTAGTATTGGTAATAATAACCATAAATTAAAGCGATCAGCGCCGTCATTATGGAATGTTGCCTACCTGAAAAAACTCTTCTGGGATGGGCGAGCTACTTCCCTAGAAGAGCAAATGAAAGAACCTTTGTTTTCGGAAGAAGAAATGAACAATACTCCTGAAAATCTTACGGAAACGTTGAACTCCATAGAAGAATACAAACAGCTATTTGCAGAGGCTTTTCCTGAAAAGGAGGAAGCGTCTACTATCGAGCTTAAAGAAATCTATAAAGCTATTACAGCGTTTCAGTCCTCTTTGATTTCTTTGAACAGCAAATACGACCGTTACGCCCATGGCTATCATAAAGCCTTGAATGAAAACGAAATAGAGGGCATGAATGTGTTCCGCTCTTTTGTAGCCCGCTGTGCCGAATGTCATACTCCCCCACTTTTCACTAACCAGCAGTTTGCCGTCATAGGTACCCCCGAGCCTGACGGCTTACCGTTGGACCCAGGTGCGCAGGAATCTTTTCAAGACAAAAGCTTAAGAGGTGCTTTTAAAGTACCCAGCTTAAGAAATATTGAGAAAACGGCTCCTTATATGCATTCTGGGAATTTTGGAACGCTACGCGAGACTGTTGAATTCTATACCAAGGGGCGCGGTCATGCCGTACCTGAAGGCGAAGACCTTAATATACATTGGCATATTTGGGAGCCGCAATTAAGCGATTACGAATTGGATCGGCTTGTAGACTTCCTGAAAACACTAACTGACGAAACTTTTACACCTAAAATACCGGAGACCTTACCGTCTGGACTAAAACCTTCTGTTTAATCAATCCTAATTTATATTTAAAAATGGAATCAAAATTATCAAGAATTATTGGTGCAATCGTATTATTGGCTCTTGGCTTTTTTTTGGGAAAATCATTTTTCTCATCACCAAAAGTAGATACGGTACCTATGCCCTCAACGATAAAGTATAGAAATGCCGGGCTGTCTAGCGAAGCTACTGAAGTCGCCCAAAGCAAGGAATTTAATGGTAAAATCATTGAGGTCAAAGATGGTAGTTCTATCCAAGAAGCTGTCAAAGCAGCAAACCCTGGTGATTTGATTCGGGTATACCCAGGTACGTATTCCGAGAATGTTTATATAGACAAAGATGATATCAGTCTACAAGGAGTGGTTATTAATGGCGAATGGCCTGTTTTAGATGGAAAAAAAGAAATAAACGATGCTTTTCTCTATTCAGGTAATGGAATATTAATAGAAAATTTCAAAATCATCAATTACAAAGGCAATGGTGTTATGGGCCAGGCCGGAAACAATTTTGTAATCCGTAATAACTGGATTATCGATACCGGAGTATACGGTATCTTTCCGCAGTACGGAAAAAACGGGCTCATTGAGCATAATGTTTTAAGCGTAATAGCCGATGCTGCTATTTATGTAGGTATGTGCGATAATGTAGATGTGCTTCATAATGAAGTATTTGCTAGTGTAGCCGGTATTGAGATTGAAAATTCTCGTCATTGTTTGGTGGAGAACAACTACGCGCACGATAATACCGGTGGCCTTCTAGCTTTTGTCACTCCAGGGCTACCTATAAAAACCACATTTGACGTGATTCTCAGAAACAACTTTGTGGTCAACAATAATCATGAAAATTTTGGAGCTCCAGGATCAACTGTATCAGGTATTCCTGCAGGAACGGGCATTCTAATTATGGCCGCGGATGACGTTATTGTCGAGAACAACATTATCTCAGGGAATAAAAATTCAGGTATTACCATTGTAGATCTTGCAACAGGTGACCCCAAAGCCAATGACCCCAATTCAGAAGGCAATCCTGACAGGGTTGTTATTCTTGATAACATTATGTACGAAAACGGTAACGACCCTACTGGTGAACTTAAAGCTATCATGTTAACGCAAATGGACACTCGTGGTCCTGATATTTTCGCGTATGGTGGCGGAACAGGAAGCACAATAAGGGACAAGAACAAATACCGCACCTTTGGTTTAGATAATTATGGCGTTGCTCAGATAACTAATACCAATGATATACCAACCATGATGACTCCTTCACCCGTACCAGCGAGGTCGGTATCAAAAGAAGAAATAGGCGAACTCACTTATTATGGGGTTTGCGCCGGATGTCATGCCTTTGGCACCAGATTAATCGGTCCACCGACTGAAATGCTTCAGGCAATTCATAATGGTAATCCACAAGGTATAGTTGACTATATCAACAACCCTAAAAACCTTCGGGAAGACTATCCTGAGATGCCCCCGCAAGACTATTTAGATGATGATGCGAAAATGGCCGTAGCCGAATACATACTTGCTTTAAAGGAATAGAATATCAATACATAAAAGCGCAAGCAATAGTTTTTCAAACAACCGATTTATATAAAAAAACTAATGGTATTGCTGTGTTTTATGTGGTTTTCTATTTCGGCCTTTTCGCAAACATCTGCTTCTGGTAAAGTGCTGGAAAAAGATACAGATATACCGCCCTTGTTCTTTCATTTGACCTTGGAGTCTTTGTGAATCCTAGAAGTTCCTTTTATTAACGTATTCATTTAGAAAATAATATCTTTAGTATGATATCCCCAAACGTCTTCCTTTGGGGAGATTTTATATATAAAATTAATACGTATGGAGTTAATTCAGAAACAGCGTGATTTTTTTGCAACACAAAAGACCAAGGATGTTTCTTTTCGAAAAAAAGCCTTAAAACGGTTACAGCAAGAGATTATTTCTCGCGAAGATGACATTGCAGAAGCGATTTATAAGGATTTCAAAAAACCTAAGTTTGAAACCTTCGCCGCAGAAACACAATTCGTCTTGGCCGAATTGAAACTAACTATCAAAAATATTGACTATTGGGCAAGTCCTGAACGGAAATCGGCCACTTTAATGAACTGGCCTTCATCTGATTGGATCTATAAAGAACCCTATGGTGCCGTACTGATAATCGCACCGTGGAACTATCCATTCCAACTCGCTTTTGCACCTCTAATTGGGGCAATTGCTGCAGGAAACACTGTTGTCATAAAACCATCGGAAGCCACGCCGAATACAGCTTCCCTTATTTCAGAAATTGTAAGTACTGTTTTTGAACCGGAACACGTTACGGTCGTGGAAGGTGCTGTTGATGCTTCACAAAAACTTTTGGCCGAGCAATGGGACTATATTTTCTTTACGGGAAGCACCCGAGTAGGCCAAATCGTTTACGAAAGTGCTGCAAAGCATTTAACTCCGGTTACCTTAGAATTGGGAGGCAAAAACCCCACCATAGTCGATGAAACCGCGTCAATTAATTTGGCTGCTAAGCGAATTGTTTGGGGTAAGTTCTTAAATGCCGGCCAAACATGTATAGCTACAGACTATATTCTGGTACACGAAAGTGTAAAAGACAAACTTGTTGAAGCCTTAAAAAAGAATATTACAAAGTGCTATGGCGAAAACATTGAAGAATCGCCAGACTTCTCTCGAACTGTAAGCCAAGGGCATTACAATGGTTTAATGGCGATGCTAGAAGACCAAGAAGTTCTTTTCGGCGGAGAGAGCAATGACGAAGACAACTACCTCTCCCCTACCTTGGTCAATGAACCAAAATTAGATAGTGCATTGATGCATGGGGAAATATTCGGACCTATACTTCCAATTATTGGCTATGAAACGGAAGATGATATTCGTAAACACATTATGAATTATGGGAAACCATTGGCCACCTATGTGTTTTCGAACCGGAAATCCTTCCAGAAAAAAATAATCAATACGTATAGTTTTGGAGGCGGTGCTATCAACGATACCGTAATCCAAATCACTAATAAGAAACTTCCTTTTGGAGGAGTTGGTGCAAGTGGAATCGGTGCATATCACGGCAGAACTTCTTTTGACGTCTTTTCACATCAAAAAGGCATTATCAAAAAAGCGAATTGGTTTGATGCTCCTTTGCGTTATCCGCCCTATAACTTACCCATGAATATTGTAAAGAAAATAAAGCACTTGTTCTAAATGTTTCTATTTCGAAGGAAGTAAAAAAACTCTTCGAGCTACGTTGTATTGGATGTTTCGGAAGAAAACCCGAATGCCCAACGGTTGTATGAAAGAATGGGATTCAGAATTGATAAACATATGCTCTCGAAATATAAAAGCAACTATGGGTATGTACCCAATTTTTTTAGAATGCACCTGAAAAAATAGCTATTTTAATGTTATTTTGATTGAAACCTTCACCAAATGATCCAATCGTACAAGAAAAGACCTCAATTACAAGAAACTTACGACACCATAATCATAGGGTCGGGCATGGGAGGTCTTACAACCGCAGCTATCCTTTCAAAACAAGGCCAGAAAGTATTGGTGCTCGAAAGGCATTATACAGCAGGTGGTTTTACCCATATTTTTAAGCGAAAAGGATATGAATGGGATGTAGGAATCCATTATATCGGAGAGATGCAGCGGGAAAATAGCATCCTCAGAAAGCTGTTTCACTATGTCACGGACGGCGAATTGAAGTGGGCTGATATGGGAGAAGTGTACGATCGAATTGTGATAGGCAATCAACACTTTGATCTTATCAAAGGGGTCAAAAACTTCAAGGAACAAATGGTTTCTTATTTCCCAGAAGAGGAAACGGTAATAACTGTATATATTGATTTGGTCTTCAAAGCTGTCAAAACGAGCAAAAACTATTACCTGAGCAAAGCGCTGTCTCCATTCTTAAATGCATTGGTAGGCAGGTTTATGACAAGACCGTTTTACAAATATTCCGATAAAACTACAGATGAAGTTCTCCGTTCCCTGACCGATAATGAAACTTTGATAAAAGTACTCACCGGGCAATATGGCGATTACGGGTTGCCGCCAAAACAGAGTAGTTTTTATATGCACGCTTCTTTAGTAAGACATTATTTCGATGGCGGAAATTTTCCTGTAGGCGGTTCTTCCCAAATTGTGAACACCATAGATCCTGTGATAGCCGCTTCTGGCGGAACCATTTTGATCAGTGCTGAAGTGAAGGAGGTGCTCATTGAAAATAATTCGGCTATTGGTGTACGAATGACAGATGGCCGACTATTTAAATCAAAAAATATCGTAAGCAATGCTGGAATCACAACCACCTATAACAAACTATTACCACCCAAAACGGTCGAAAAACATCGGTTGGCAGACCAATTACAAAAAGTCAAACCATCTGCTGCACATTTAAGTTTATATATTGGTTTAGAGGGTTCGCCTGAAGAACTTCGGCTACCAAAAACAAATTATTGGGTATACCCTACTGATGGTGACCATGATACTTGTGTTAAAAGATATATGGAGGATTTGACCCAACCATTTCCTGTGGTTTATCTTTCTTTTCCGTCGGCCAAAGACCCCGACTGGCCCAATCGGTACCCTGGCAAAAGCACTATTGATATTATTACATTGATTCCATACGAAGTATTCGAAAAATGGTCTGACAAGTCTTGGAAGAAAAGAGGAGCGGAATACGAAGCGTTCAAAGAAGAATTCGCTCAACGTTTATTAAAGGAGCTTTACAAACAACTGCCGCATTTAGAGGGTAAGGTAAGTTGCTTCGAACTTTCGACACCGCTTACCACACAACATTTTGTCAACTATGAAAAAGGGGAGATTTACGGGTTGGACCACAGCCCTAAAAGATTTAGGCAACCCTTTTTAAAACCAAGAACCGCAATTAAAAACTTCTATTTAACGGGTCAGGATATTGCTACGGCGGGTATAGGAGGTGCCCTGTTTTCAGGGGTTTTAACTGCTGCGGCCATCACTGGTAAAAACGTATTGAAAAAGGTGCAGCAAATGAGATGATTTGATTTGCATGCTATCCTATCACCCATTAACCACCCTGGTCAGTAATTAGCATTCCTGTTCTTAGGCGCTCATCTCGGAACGGTTTGTTTTTCCAAGAAATGGAGTGTTACCAAGAACTGTTTCTCGTTCACCTTGCCCAAACACGTTTCCTTTAACGAGTAGCCCTTGCATATCTTGCTCGAAAAAGGGGAAGGTTACACGCGTAGAACACTATTTATTGGAAAATAAATCCTTTCCTTGCTACTATAAATCCTAGGTACACCGGTACTCATATTGATCTTTATCGGTACTATTCTATCATATTTATTTTAAATTTGAATAGATTCACATTACTTTTTCATGGATAAAAACTATTTAACCGATTACACAGAATCAATTGAGGAGTTATCACAGGCATTTGAATTTCTAGTGGTCAATTCAAGTGTCAGGGCAAAGGCAAAGTCTGAAGGATTTTATTCAACTGGGCAAGGCATTGTTTCTAAAAACTTCTATATCGGAAATAACCTTACTGTAGGATTAATTTCAATTGAGGTAGAAAATTCCGATTCAATCATATTATCAATACCAAAAGACGGAAAATATAACGTCACTTTATCAAAAAAGGTCACTAAAACATTCTCTCCAAAAAGAGGTGGAATCATATTGCCTTCAGATCATACTTGTTATGAAGCCGTTACAAATCATATTGATGATTTAATTATCATAATTGATATGAAAAAGCTGAAACCCATATTTAAGAAGAATTATAATTATAACTCCGAAAAAATAACCGCTTCGTTTATAAACCTAGATATAAAAAGCAAAAAAGTACTTTCCGTGGTCAATTTCATTAAATCTACATTAGAAACTACAATCAACTTTCCCGATTTAAGAGAGTCTTTATTGATCAAATCGGACATTGAAGAATTAGCAGCCTTATATGTTACAGATTTAATCGCTGAGGCCTTAAACGTTCCAATTAATAAAAGAAATACCACTCCAGACCAAGAGCTTGTAATGAAAGCTGAAGAACTTATGGAAGAAAACCCAGCTCAATATTTTTCTATTAAAGATATCGCAGAAATGGCTTTTACAACTCCCCGCAATCTTCAACTCGCATTTAAAAAACATCGAACGTATTCTCCAATGAAATTTCTTAAAGAAAAGAAGTTTCATTGGGCAAGAAAGCTAATTTTAAATGCACAACCTGAATCAACCATAAAAAGTATTGTGCTATCTGCTGGCATTTTGGATATTAACCGGTTTAGCAAACATTATAAACAACTTTTTGGGGAATTACCTTCTGAGACCTTGCGAAAATCAATAATCAAACCTGAAAACTAATTAAAGCTGATGTCATTTTTAGACATTTACATTACGCTTTGTGCTTAATTGCATATAGTTTTTCGTTTTATGTAGTCAATAAAACGAAATAACTAGATATGACTTTGTACATTCGCCTTTAACGACCGTAGTCAATTCTCAACTAAAAAAATCAACCTTATGAGTTCAAATTTGAAAATGAAAAAAATCACACTTGCAATTTTGACTGTATTTTTTGGCCTTATAACTGCAAATGCACAAGAAATTTTTAATCGAGAAACACTTCCTATTGTTCCTCCAGAACCTGCGACGTATTCAGAATTAAGTACTAAAAACACAAAACCGCCTGTACCTTTTAATGTAACGGCACCGAAAGGAGCTCCTAATGTGGTTATCATTTTAATTGACGATTTAGGTTTAGGTGCTACTTCAGCTTTTGGGGGTCCTATAAGAACGCCAACAATGGAAAAATTGGCTAGCAATGGTCTGCGTTATAACAACTTCAATACGACCGCGCTTTGTTCCCCAACGCGTATGGCGATAAAAACCGGGAGGAATCATCATACAGCCAATACTGGATCGATTATGGAATCATCAACCGCCTATCCTGGTAATACTGGATCATTACCAATGAGCGTTGCGCCCTTAGCGGAAATGCTTAGACTAAATGGGTATAGTACGAGTGCATTTGGGAAGTGGCATGAAACGGCTGCTTGGGAAACTAGTGTTTCAGGACCATTTGACCGTTGGCCAACGCGTCAAGGCTTTGATAAATTTTATGGTTTTATAGGCGGCGAAACGGATCAGTGGGCCCCACTTATTTACGATGGAGTAAAAAAAGTGAACCCTCCAGAAATGGATAATTATC
>CAZRIE010000127.1:0-12050 GCA_964600075.1 uncultured Flavobacteriaceae bacterium | reverse complement strand
TTCAGAGAGGTAAAAATCACCATCTTCCAAGGGAATGATATTTTTCATTTAGTTTAAGTTATTAACGCATTAAATTTATTGATAATCAATCCAATTACATGGTAACATGATAACCGAATAACATCTTGAAAATTAATTGATTTTGTTAATAAAAGACCAAAGGTAGTTTCAAAACCATACATTTTATGGGTAATTAAAGTGATTTTAACGAATGATTACAATTGTTGGCAAAAAAGTTGTGTTATCGAATATAGCGGCCAACTAACAATTATCTTTGTGAGTAACCGTTTAAATCTTTGATTATGGTCTTAGTCTTTAAACATTTTTTTTATAAGAACTACGTTGGGCTGTCGCTCTGGCCCTTTATCTTCTTAAAGCACGATACGCTTAAAGAAGATATCGTATTGATTAATCACGAGAAAATACATCTCAAGCAGCAACAAGAATTGCTGGTCGTTTTCTTTTATATTTTTTATATCTCCGAATGGCTTACACGAACTGCAATCTATTTTGATAGTTATAAAGCCTATCAGAATATCAGTTTTGAACGCGAGGCCTATAACAACGAAAAGAATCTTGATTATCCGAGTGAACGTAGAGCTTTTAGCTTTATTAAATATCTTTGGGAATAGTCCCCACCCTAGCCCGCCCCTGAAGGGAAGAAATATAGTATTCTTAAAGGGGTTTATGTAAATAATCGAATAGTTCTATCTTTGTGTAACCCTTAATGTGGTCATGCAAGAACAGACTGAAAATCAAGAAATACACCTTCCTTTACTTGCCAAAAAAAACGTTTCCCTATTTATTAAAAGGGAAGATTTGATTCATCCGTTGGTTTCTGGCAACAAGTTCCGTAAACTGAAATACAATCTTATCGAAGCAAAAACCGGAGGTTTTGATACAATCTTGACTTTTGGGGGCGCTTTTTCGAACCATATCGCTGCAACTGCATATGCTGGAAAAAAATATGGTTTTAAGACTGTTGGGGTTATTCGAGGAAAAGAACTTTCCGAAAAATGGAACAATAATCCTACATTGAAATTGGCCCACGAGCATGGAATGCAGTTTAATTTCATTTCTAGGGGCAACTATCGTGATAAGGAAAATCCATCTTATATAAAAAGTTTGGAAAAGGAGTTTAGTCCGTTTTACCTCCTCCCGGAAGGGGGTACGAATGCGCTGGCTATAAGGGGCTGCGAAGAAATATTGAATACATCGGATACCGATTTTAACGTTATTTGTTGCTCCGTTGGAACTGGCGGAACTTTATCCGGAATTAGCAATGCAGCCTATGCCAAACAACAAGTTTTGGGCTTCCCAGCGCTCAAAGGCGATTTTTTTAAGGAAGATATTCGTAAATTTACTCCGAAAGAAAATTGGAAATTGTATAACGACTATCATTTTGGGGGCTATGCCAAAGTTACCGCAGAACTCATCCATTTTATAAATGATTTTAAGCAAAAGACCAGAATTCCCCTAGATCCCATCTATACCGGGAAGCTAATTTTTGGAATTTTGGACCTTGTTAAGAAAGACTATTTTCTGCCAAAAACAAATATTCTGGCCATCCATACGGGTGGATTACAAGGTATAGCCGGAATGAACGAGAACTTGAAAAAGAAAAATCTACCACTGATATGCGTATAGTACGTAGACTTGTATTGTTATCTTTTCTAGGCATTCTTTTTATCGGATGCAAAGTAAAACAGACCGTTTCATCCAATAAAGACCAGCACAAAAAGAAACCCAAGGTAGCTCAGGTAAAAAAGGAGACTAAGAAAGAAAAAGAACACAACGGTCTTTACCCCAAGACCAATGATACCGGGGAATTTATTCACTTCGAAATCGAATCACCAGAAGCGTACATCGCAACCTTTTCGAAAATCGCCCAAATGGAAATGAGGGTCTACGGCATTCCTGCCAGTATTACCTTGGCACAAGGCCTGTTGGAAAGTGGCATTGGCAAAGGCGGACTAGCGCTTAAGACTAATAACCATTTTGGTATCAAATGCCATACCGGTTGGCAAGGCGACTACGATTTTCATGATGATGACGAAAAAGGGGAGTGCTTTCGAAAGTACAACCACCCGATGGACTCCTACCGAGATCACAGTATATTCTTGAAGAACCGCTCACGTTACGCTTTTCTGTTCGATTTACCCAACGATGATTATAAGCGGTGGGCAAAGGGCTTGCGGCAAGCCGGATATGCTACTGACAAGCGCTACCCTCAAAAACTGATTGCACTTATAGAACGGCATCAGCTATATAAATTTGACAAAACCGTTGCTGGGAAAGGTTATGGGAAACAACGTAAAGAAGTACTAATTGCCAATAACCAAAGTAATATGTATGTTGTTAAACAGGGAGATACGTTGTATTCCATTTCAAGACGTTATTCGGTTTCTGTTGATAATTTGAAAAGGTGGAATTATATGAACGATAGCAACCTTTCCGTGGGGCAAAAACTTACCGTGGACATTGAGAGCTTTAATAAATAGCTTTTTTTTGTTCTGTCCTTCTTCCTTGAAAATGATTTAATAAAAAGAATAAATTTCACTGCAGTATACGCTCCAATAATTTTTAAATAATGATTTACCAAAGAAGCAGTGCCTTGTTCGCCGAAGCTCAAAAGTATATTCCCGGTGGCGTGAATTCTCCCGTTCGTGCCTTTAAGGCCGTTGGCGGCGACCCGATTTTCGTAAAGAAGGCAAAAGGGGCTTATCTCTATGACGAAGACGGTAATCGTCTGATCGATTACATCGCTTCTTGGGGGCCGCTTATTTTGGGTCATGCTTATGAACCGGTTATCAATGCCGTAATCGAGAAGGCTAAAAATGGAACATCTTTCGGCATGCCTACTGCAATCGAGACCGAATTGGCCAAATTGGCCGTTTCAATGGTGCCGAATATCGACAAGATTCGCTTTGTAAACAGTGGTACCGAGGCCTGTATGAGTGCAGTGCGTTTGGCGCGTGGCTATACAGGAAAAGATAAGATTGTCAAATTTGCCGGATGTTACCACGGTCACTCCGATTCGTTTTTGATACAAGCGGGTAGTGGAGCGGTTACCTTCGGGAGTCCGAATAGCCCGGGTGTTACTCAAGGTACGGCAAAGGATACGCTGCTGGCCAAGTACAACGATCTAGATAGTGTGCGCGAACTGGTCAATGCGAACAAAGGTGAAATTGCAACGATAATCATCGAACCTGTAGCTGGAAACATGGGTTGCATCGTTCCGACGGATGAATTTATCAAAGGATTACGTGAAATCTGTAATCACGAAGGTATTCTGCTGCTTTTCGATGAGGTCATGACCGGATTTCGACTGGGAAAAGGCGGAGCACAAGAAGCTTTGGGCATCGATGCCGATATTCTATGTTTTGGAAAAGTCATTGGCGGCGGACTACCAGTGGGTGCTTTTGCCGCACGAACGGAAATCATGTCGCATCTCGCACCAGAGGGCCCGGTCTATCAGGCGGGAACACTAAGTGGAAACCCTTTAGCCATGGCCGCCGGACTCGCGATGCTCAACGAACTTAATGACCGCCCCGAGGTTTTTGAAAGCCTCGATAATAAAACTACCCACTTACACGAAGGTTTTGATAATGTTCTAAAGAATAAGGGAGTTCCCTATCAGATTAATCGGTTCGGGAGCATGATTTCTGTGCACTTTACGGACGAGCCCGTAATCGATTTTGAGACTTCGGCCAAAGGAAATAATGAGACCTTTAAAAAATACTTCCATGGCATGTTAGAACAAGGGGTCTATCTACCGCCGAGTGCTTTTGAAAGTTATTTCTTGAACGATGCGCTAAGTTATGCTGATTTGGATGAGACCATAGCTGCTTTAGACAATTTGGATTTTTAGATAACAGGGTTCTACAACCGAATCTTCAAATAATTCATGACCGCTTCATTACCCTGCAAAGCGGATTTGGGCATGGGCTCTTCTTCGGTGAAAACCTTTAATTCTTCTGGAAGTAAAATGGTTACAAAATCTTCTTGATACCCTTCCTCGTAGGGAATATCTCCATAGTTCAACTGTAAATGATGGGCGAAAAAATTATAGGCTGACGTTCGTTTCGAATAACCGTAGTCATGTTTTTCCATGGGCAGGTGTACATTTTCTACTTTATGTTCCGCATCGTAAAGTGCATATACTTTTTGAATATACGGGTATTCGACCCGAGGGGTATTCCTTGTCCAGTCGACGCCATCGGAAACGATTAGCATAGGCCTTGGGGCACAGAGTGCGGCGATTTCAACATTGCTGGTCTGGAGGCTTTCACTCCTGTGAATTGGCATGCCACTTTCACAGACACATCCACCGAAAAAGTGCGCGGAAACTTGAACCACTGGTGCCGAAGCTTTGATCCGGTCATCGATAGCGGTCAATAAAAAAGTCTGTGTCGCTCCGCCCGAGCCGCCGGTCATGCCGATACGTTCTGGGTCTACATCAGGCCTTGACAATAGATATTCCAATACCCGTTGGCTGTTGTAGGTCTGTAGTACCATAGCAATTGGCATTTTATGCTCGACCTGCTTACTCTCGCCATAGCCCACCATATCGTAAGCAAATACGACGGCGCCCATTCGGGCCATAACTGCCGCCCGTTTTTGAATGTAATGGGTAAATCTTTTATCAGCCAAATGCCCATGGGGCGAAAGAATACCCGCATAGTTCTCTTTTTCGAGTGTCGGGCGATATAGATTTCCAGTGACATAAAAACCGGGAAAACTCTCAATAGCGATATTTTCGACGGTATACCCATCCATTTCACGTTTGTTTCTTAAAATAGTGTTGAAATTACCTTTTGTATCGGGCATCTTTTCCAGTTGCATCCCGTCTATTATCTGTTTTTTGATTTGTGTAGCGCGAGTTTCCCAAGAAGAGTGATCGTCCCACTCCGAAGCAAATTGTTTTAGCATAAGGTTGCCCTCGTCTTCTGACCAGTGATGACCTACACATAACATAGCATCTTGGCTATGCGCATAGTTGAAAAGCAAAAGGAGTAGTACGATAGAGATGTAATTTTTCATGGTTGGAATCGGTTTTATTTGACAATTGAGTTACTGATAAAAGCAATGTATTTTCCATCGGGCGACCAACTGGGTACGTTGATCGTTCCCTGCCCACCGTAGAGATAGGCTATTACTTTTGCGCGTCCTCCATTGACAGGTATTTTTCTTAAATATACCTGTTTGTAAAAGGGATGGTCCGCGGCCTCCACTTCTGGTAAATAGGATAAGAAGACGATCCATTTACCATCTGGTGAAATATGAGGGAACCAATTTTGTAAATTATCATCGGTCAACTGTTCTTGTTGGCTACCATCTGGATGCATGCGCCATAATTCCATAGAACCGGTTCTGTCGGAATTGAAATAAATAGAATTCCCATCAGGACTATATTCCGATCCGTCATCGAGGGTTGGCTCATGGGTTAACTTAATTTCCGAACCAATTCCATCGGAGGCGATTTTGTAAATATCGTATACCTTATTTCTTCCGCCTGTATAGGTGAGCCATTTTCCATCAGGAGACCACCCATGTAAATAGCTTGGTCCTGTTGGGGTAATCCTTTTCGGAACCCCGCCCTCCAACGGAACGGTATAAATCAACGAGCCGTATTCTGCTTTTCCACTAGAACTGCTCAGCCCCAACATGGTGCCATCTAGAGACAGTACGTGGTCATTATTGTTGTGCTTTACAAAATCAGTGGGTAGTACAGTTGTTTTATCGGTAGCTAGATCATAACGATGGATCAAGCCTTCACTATTGTAAATCAAGGCTTGATTATCGGGTGTCCAATTCGGGGCCTGAATCGAATTTTTTACGGTAAATATGACTTTTCGCTTCCCAGTTTCTACTTCGATAATCTCTAAATGACTACCTATATAATCGCGATACGGTTCATAATCGGGAGCAGTAGGGAGAACAATACGAACGTTTTCAAACTCGGCCTGTTCTACTACATCCGCATTGTGCGAGCAAATAAATAAGCCCCCTAATATGTCTTCAGGAAGCTCAAAATGAGGTAATTCGACTGTCCAGAAGGGTTCACCATACTTGGCGACACTAAACAAAAAACTACTGCCCCGTCGTTCAAGTTGAATAATATCGGGCATGATTACTGGCGATGCGACCGATTCGATGTTCGTCCCGGCTTTTTTGCGATATTGAATAGCAGTCAGTCCGTCGCCATGAACCGTTGCACAGACCATTGCTGCACTAGTATCGATACCGGTTCGCAGCATCCATCCCAATTTACGATGCGGATCGACGCCCTCTCCGAGAAATTTGGCCCGGGTTCGCAGAATGAAATTACCGTTCAGCTTTTTATAAGCATAATGGAATTCGTCCTTATCGAACCAAATATTTGCACCAGAACCGGCCAATCGGTAGGTCTGTGTCGCGACATCGTATTTGGTTTCCCCCGAATGATTAACAGGCCCGACGTCCCCCGTATGGTTAAAAACACCAATGGGGTTTTGAGCGTTTACTATAATTGTTAAGCAAAAAGATGTTAAGGAAAGAAGCGTTTTAATTTTCATTTTATGTAATGTTGTTTTCTATTCGTTAACGGGCTTTCCATCTTTCAAGTATTTCTTTTTCCTGTAGGAATATGGAGCCCTCTTTTTGCTCAAATTCGTTTCTTCTTTCATTGGTCAAGGCATCTGAATTCCACCATTGAAAAGTATCTTTTATGGAATCTTCGAGGGTTCTAAACGTCAAACCTGCTTCTAGCGCTTTTTGATTGTCGACGAGTGCCGAGCCATAATTGTCTCCTTCGGGCATTATCCAAGGTACGATGTAAGGTACTCCATTTTCTTTCAGAAATTCGTAATCATCGACTAGTACGAAAGTCGACTTCACATCGAATACCGATTGGCCATGACGAACAAATTCGGGCATGGTTTGTCCTTCTTTCGGACCGACAACGTTAAACGTGCCTGTTCTTTTTTCTTCAATGGAGCTTATGGTCCATTCGGCCACATCGCGAACATCGATATATTGTACGGGGTCTTTAGGTTTGCCGGGCACCATAATTTTACCTCCTTTTGATAGTCGAATGGGCCAGTAAATAAAACGGTCCGATTTATCAGCAGGGCCCATCATGTACGTGGGTCTCACTATAAGGGAACGATCTTCGCCAAAAGCGTTGATAGTTTCATTTTCAGAATTGGTCTTCATCACCCCATAACTATACTCCATTTTGATTTCTTCGTCTTCAATGCCTTCGGGTAGGTTGGTCAAGACTTTAGTGCTTTCCCCAATATCTCTTTCTAAATAAGGGTAGTAGACACCTGTAGATGAGGTGTATACATAAAGGTTGACCCTGTCTTTAAGCATGGCGGTTGTATTTTTCGTCCATTCGGCTTTGTGGCCCGAGTTGTCGATAACGACGTCCCAAGTGCCTTTTTTTAAGGCTGTTAGGTCGTTTTCACGATCTCCAATAAGTTGCTCGACTTTATCAAAAAGTTCTTGATGCACTGTGGGTTTACTCTTTCCGCGGGTAAATGTAGTAACTGAATGACCCCTCGAAATGGCATAGCCAATTTGATGTGGACCCAAGAAGCTCGTACCACCTAAAATTAGGATACGTAGACTTTTCGGTATCCCGTTTTTGGTAGATTTTGAAGATTTCGTTTCAGATTTGCATGAGATGATATTCGTGCCGAGCAATGGTAACCCTAAACTCATTAGGGCAGTGTTTTTTACGAAGGTTCTTCTTTTATTCGGTTGTTTCATCGTCGGGAAGTGTGGCCTCGCTTAAAGATATGAAAAGCAGACGAGTTCCTGTACGACTCATTTTAAAAACGAATGCTATGGGGTCGGCTTTGCAGTCTCAAGATATTTGATGGCGAACCGTTTGCCCATCAATCTTTGTGATTTGGAATCAAAATGCACCGTATCCCCTTTATGTACTAAATCTTGGGTATTTATAACATAGGTATGCGTTACCGTTTGAGTAAAATCGCTTATTACAGAATTTATGGAACCCCAGCGGTTGCGTTTTTCAATAGGGGAAGCATAAGAGCCAAGTTGCCCAATAAAAATAGGTAAGGAATCATTTTCCGCGATTGACCTGAACGTAACGGTTAGTTCATTCAAGTTGGCCGCATAATTAGGAATCAGTTCGGGTTTGGCGTTACTTTCTCCTTGATGCCATAGGATGCCTTTAATCGTTCCCTTTTTTTGGGCTTCGGCGACCTTGCTTTTAAAATTCGAAAGAAGCTGTACTCCACGGAAGGTTTCATCGCCTAACCACTGTTCAATCGCACTGCCCCCAACGGCACAGGGAATTACCCCAATTGAAATTCCCTCTGGAATGTTTTCTAAGAGGGTATGGGCAAAAGATAGTCCACAATCCAAGCCTGTAAGGTTGGGTTCGTAGAAGTGTAACGGTTCTTTGGCATACACCCATTGGCCGGTCGCATCAATAGTCAATATTCTTTTGTTCGCAATGGTGTCTTGTGGTTCAACGAAGCCGCGCCCTGCCATATTCGATTGCCCTGCCATAATGAATAGCCACAAATTATCAGGACTCGGCATTTCTTCGACCTGATTTACGGTCTTTGGGAAGTTGATTTTTCTTGAGTCTTGTTCTTTTTTACAAGAGGAAACTAGAAGAATTATAACAAGGAATAGGATTTGTGTTTTCATGGTCGAAATTGATAGCTTTTTTTATTCTAATTCCAATTCATAAATCCTAGATTGCTCCCCCCAAGGATGGTATCCTTGACCTATATATTTGAAATTATATTTTTCATAATATCCAATATGGCTAGTGCACAAGTATACATATCCAAATCCAGCTTTTTTGGCATCTGTCTTCGCTTTTTCTATCAATAATGAACCATAACCAGTACCTCGATGATTTTCGTCAATGAATAGTGCGCAAACCCATGGATATAAATCCCCTCGACTTATAAAATCATTTGTAATAAGTCCGGCACAACCTATTATTTCACTGCCTTTTTTAAGTAAATACCATTGCGGTAAAGAATTATTTGCTCCTATACTATGAGTAATGCAATCCTCATATATTATGGGCAACACACTTTTCCAGCTTTGTTGAAAATATGCTATGGCTATATTTTTGTAGTTGGGATTTTCCCTTACCGATATTATATTCATTTTCTTCTTTCGGGCAAGTACTATTTAGCGTAGATTAATTCTGATATTTTTAATGAAACACAACGTTATTCTAAATGAAAGGGTGTTTTGCGGTTTCGTTTTTATCCGTTGGATTGAAAGTTAGTTAAAAAGTAGGGATTTCAACTCAAATAACAATCAGACGCATTATTCATAAGATACGCCGCTGGCAATAGTATTTCAATGATGTGTTAATTTTGATATTATTTCTTCATGGTCAGGAAACAAGGAAAGAAGCTCTTTTCTGGTTTTAAGCTCAAAATCTTCAAAGCTAAATCCAGGAGATACTGTGCAACCAATTAAAGAATATGTATTTCTATTTACGACTTCAGCTGCAAACCAACAACCGCCTGGAACAATAAATTGAGGAGTTTCTCCTTTGCTAATATCACGTCCAATAAGATGATGTGAATGAATTCCTAATTCGGAAATGATATGTAGGCGTATAGGAGAGCCGTCATAAAAATGCCAAATTTCGTCTTGCTTAATTCTATGTAACGCTGAAAAATTATCTGAAGTTAAAAGAAAATAAATACAGGTAGAATAATTTCTTTTACCGCTATAATTCTGTCCTAAACTCTCTTTAGTAATTTCTCCAAGACTTCTGTAAGTCTCTTTAAAATAGCCGCCTTCTGGATGTGGTTCTAAATCTAATTCGCGTATTATAGTATCAATTGGATTCATAATGTTTATATGTTAGTTAAGGTAGATAGTTTACAGAATTAAAGGGACATAGTTTACACTATATTTTGACTGAGCCTGTTTTGTAAAGCTGGCTTTTGCTCAATTCAATCTTTTTCCTTGAATTAGAATAGTCGATTTGATAGACTGTTCTTTTAGATGCAAGAATTTTTTTCGCTTATCATTTTTTTTAAAATCCCAAAATCTTGTTCTGTATCAAATTCCACAAGATGAATTTTATATGGAACCTCAATATTACTTTCAATTATTGATTTTATATGGTCGAATTCGTAATATAAGTCGTCCATTATATTTTAAAACCGTTGGTGTTGCCATTTCCTCAAATTGATGAAATAGATCTTCTTGTCCTTCAACTACGTAAATTAATTGTGTTAAATATATCAAGTGATTTTTAAGATTATTTCACTCAATTATAATAATTCGTTTTTAATCATCTCTCTTATTTTAATAGCTTTTTCAAAATGATTGAGCTTATGTGTCATAATCCACCATTCAGCGACTTCCATTAATGATTCAGGATTGTCATTTTTATTAGCAAAAAATGCATAAAATGAAAGTCCGACATTTTCTCCCTTTTTCTCAATCTTGTCATTGCAAATGCCAATTATTTTTTTTCTGACTGTTTCATTCATTTTTATTATTATCAAGTTTTTATGCTTGCAGGTAACTTTGATATATAGTGAATAGTCAAAACTCAGTTAAAAATCGGAAGAAAACAAGCATAGATGGCCTCAAGTGCGCGGTAAATGTGTACAGATAAGTACAAACGACTATAAACGTTTGTAGGTTTTAAGCTGTTGTTAAAAAATAAAAAGCCGCCCACCTTTAGGTGAACGGCCCTACATCAAAAATGAAGCTCTTATTATTTTTCGGCTTTTCGTTTGATATCTTTTCCTTTTCGCTTTCCATGCTTCCCCTTGTGATGAGCCATCTTCCCCCATTTTTCATATTGGTCTGCAGAAAGTATACCTTTCATTTCGCCCTTTTGGGCAATCATTTGATCTAATCGTGCATTTTGCATGGCGTAGCGTTCTTCGGAGTTCGGTTTTTTAGCCTCACCGCTTTCTTTCGCGGCTTTACGCTCTTCCATTTTTGTTTTACGCGCTTTGGCCTTTTCCAAGTTTATGCCTTGGATCTTTGTTTGTTGGCCCTGGGTCAGGTCCAATGCCAAGGTCATTTTTTTGGTCTGCAGCGTGGCCGTTTGCTCTGGGGTCAGGTTTTTCATTTCATCATGATGTCGATTTTCACCCTTTTGCGCCATAGCGGTCAATCCGACCATAAATAATAGTATTACAATTACTTTTTTCATCTGTTTGTTTTTTAAGATTTCGGGTATAAGACAAAGCAATTCCCTTTTGGTTTAATGGCCCTTCAGATTTTATAATTTTCTTAACAAGATGGAGAAGTGAATATTGGGTATAAAAAAGGGCGAAGATTTTATCTTCGCCCAAAAAAAGTAGGTTGTTCGTAATGTATATTGTTAATCCAAGGCGGCTATTTCTGAAACTTGTTCCATACCTGTAGCTGCCATTTCGACCGTTTGGGGAGCTTGGTCGATATTCGTTTGGTTATAATAGATTAGAGATGCGATTACAAAACCTGCTAAGTACATGGAGCTTTTTAATCTTTCAGACATGGGGGTATGTTTTTTAATTCTTTTACTAATGTATAAAAAACAATGGCCAACAAAAATGTGTTGTTGCGAACTGGCGTTTAGACGTGGTCAAATACCCAAAAGTTGTTGTTAAAAAATTTCTTAAATCGTAATTATTGGTATTTTGACGATAGATTCCCGACCCTTGAAGTACCCAGATTGATAAACTCAGGGTGACTTAATGGATGGGATTCAAAATTATTTCGATGCGGCTCTCGACATCTTAAAGATGGTTTTTTCCGTTGCTATCTAAGGTATTTTTTGCGTTGCAAGAACTGCCTGTAGTCCACGGATTATAGTTTTTGAAGTGCCGAAAAAAACATGAATTTTTTTACTTGTGAAATCATAGGCCAAAGCGGGAACCTAATAAATGGCATTTAAAATGTAACGTTTCAAGTTTTTTAAAATCTTATAGGTAAATAGTTATTATTTTAATTAGTAGGGGATATAGCCGTTGCACAGCAACGGCTATATTTTTTTATGCCAGACAAAGGATATGTCATCATAGATAAATGGTTGATTAATAACTTAG
>CAZRIE010000126.1:0-12077 GCA_964600075.1 uncultured Flavobacteriaceae bacterium | reverse complement strand
AAATTTTATATCATTGATTATCAGATTAAAAGGAATAAAAAATAATATTATTATTAAGTATAACAGTCCGATTGCATGTATGCATTCCAATAAAATTGATAAGCAATAGAACAGAACATTCTAATACAGTACTTATTGGGTATTGAAAAATGATAAAACTCCAAATTGTCATATGACCCAGAGCCTTAACATATTAATAGTTTATTTTCAGTCAGATTCCTTCTATACTAAATTGGAAAGACTTTCCTTATCTTATCTTCTCTATAAGAGATAGGGCTTTAGAAGGCCGTTTAATCAAAAAAACTTCCATTTGGTATAACAGTTTTTTTCAGAAGCAGAAAACTTATGAGAAAAAGTTCCAGACGAGGCCAAAGCGAATCACAAAATCGCGATATGGATAATTGGGCGCGGAATAAAATTCACTGGTTTCCCCAAAAGATGAATTAAAATGCTCGGCTTTGAGGTATATCCGGGTTTGTTGCACTCTGGCATTGATAAAAAAATCAAGCATGGGATAGCCACCTAACTTTTCACTGTTCTGAAGATAGAATTCTCCCAAAAGTGGATTGTAGGCATCCATAGTATATGATGTAAAATACTTTAAGGTAACACCGGTCTGCAGGTACATCGCTTTTTTAAACACATGGGAAGAAAAATACAGGGTATTTCGGGTAACCACCTGCGGCACATTAAGCACTTGGTTCGCTTGGGAGACGTTTTGGTACATGACCGTATTGTTAAGGGCCCAACCGCCCAAACTAAATTCTTTTTCGTACTTTATTTTGGTATGGTTCAGTACATTGTTCTCTTGAAAGGGCTTTATGATGGCATTTTCAACGCCTTCTTCCACCACTACCTCCGGATCCGACGTAAAATAGGTGTAATTATCGACCGTCGTATAGTCAAGGGTCAGCTTGCCCCAAATATCTGAATCGAGGTCGAAACGTAGGCCGTAGACCTGTTCCTTTTCAAAGGTATTCAGGTTCAGCCAGTTGTAATTTTTATAGTCGCTTTGATAAAGCAAATAATTGAAATTTGGCATTTTCGCCGAAGCAAACCCTGAGATACTAATCTTATGTCTATCTTTCAATAAGTAGCTTGCTGACATTTGCATCAGGTTACCACCTAGATCACCCGATAGGTTGTATTTGACATTAGCCCTTAGATCAAAACCTTTTAACCGCTTTTCGTACTCCGCTCCTACCGCCACCTCATCGCCTTTTAAACGACTGGGGATTTCAATTCCGTCCTCGGTGATGAGTATACTATTGAAAAAATAATTGTAGTTATATAACGAAATATTGCCCTGCAGTCGACCCAAAGTAGCATTATAGAATTCGGCATTCACCTGATTGTACATCGTCTTGAGGCTTGCCCTATCTATAATTGGCGAAAAGAACGCATCGCCAAAGTAGGCATTTGGTGTATCCTGATCGAAAGCATAATACTTTGTCTCATAATTGAACTGATGGCCAATGCCAAGGGATGTCTTTTCAACCGCACTAGAATCTTTTTCTTTTCTGACCAACTTATAAAGATGGTCAAAATAATAGCGCTTGCCCAAAATCTTATTGTTCGCATCATTGAACCGAACATCAATTTTGAACCTATTCGTAAAATCCCCGTCAACATTCTCTTCGAACTGTCCTTTGTTGATTATCCCTCCGTTTTCTTGTGTGCTAATGTCTTGTGCGGCGATGTGAGCCCTAATACTGTACCTCTCATTTTTAGTAACGTAATTCGAAGTTGCCCTAAAGTTGCCCGATTGGACCTGGTCGAATTGGTATTTACCTAAAGATCGAAACCCTTTATATGCCAATGAAAAATTAAGGCGCCTTGAAGTATTAAAAGTCAATGTAGCATCTAGCAATTGCCCCTGCTCTAAAGTGGTCTTAAAAAAAAGGTCTGACATTGGGGTCGCTACATTGTAATAGTCAATGTCTTTAACCTGCATATAGTTAGAATGCAATGCATTTGCCCCTAATGAGGGATACAGGTTATCTCGCTCAAAATCTACTCCTAGTTTGTTATAGGGCCTACCAATGTTAGAAAGTGGCATCAATTCGAAATTATCCTTTCTTAAGTAATTGTATTTGTATTCTTTTTGAATGGTCAGGGTCGTATCTAAATGAGTCGTATCTCTTTGGTAAGTGATAATCTTATAGTCTTTAATTGTAATTTTATAGGCGGTAGTATCGCCTATCTTTCTATCGAATTCCCCTCTTGTATTCCTTATTTCGGAAGAATCCAATTCTCTTGATGGCGGAATAGAATCTTCTTGAGCGAAGAGTTGGATGCAGGAAAAATTTATTAAAAAGATGAGGAAGAAATATTTCATGTATGCCTATTACGTGGGTAAAGTTAATTTTTTTAGTTCGTAATTAAATGTAAAAGTTTTCAGAACCACAAAATTCGCTTTTTTGGTTTTCATAATGATAATGTTGATCTTGCCGTATCGCGAACCTTGGTCGATACCCCAATGTTAAAAGCATATCATCACATAAAGGATAAAGAAGCCGGCACAGATGAAGCCGGCAGGGGTTGTTTGGCCGGCCCGGTTACGGCGGCGGCCCTGATTTTGCCGGAACACTTTACCAATGAACTCCTCAACGATTCGAAATTACTTTCCCATAGCCATCGAAATTTTCTGAAACCAATCATCGAAACGGAATGTTTAACCTTTGGTGTGGCCCATATTTTTCCTGAAGAAATTGATGCCATTAATATTCTGAACGCTTCAATCTTGGCCATGCACAAAGCCATCGACCAACTAAAAACGAATCCCGAATTTATTATTGTTGACGGTAACCGATTTAAGCACTATAAAGACATTCCCCATGAATGTATTATAAAAGGAGACGGGAAATATATGAGTATCGCCGCCGCCTCGGTTCTTGCAAAAACATATCGTGATGCCTATATGGAAAACCTTCATAAGGAATACCCTATGTACAACTGGAAACAGAATAAAGGCTACCCTACCAAAGAACATCGTGAAGCGATACGGAAATATGGGATTACAAAATACCACCGTAAAAGCTTTCGATTATTACCCGAGCAGCTGAAACTCGATATCTGAACTTTTTTTTTCTTACATGTAAGAAAAAGAAAGTTTTTACCAATTGTACAGTTTCCTATACCATCTATACACTTTTGCTGTCCAAAAAATATAAGTAGGTTTTAACAATGTTGCGTTTCTAGTAGTTTTGGTGTTAACCTTTGGGTTTAGTATACATTAAAGAGCACATAAAAAACTATTTTCAAATCACAAAACTGTGCAATTATGAAAAAAATTACGAAATTATTACGATTCACGCTTCCCATCATCCTGGTGTTCGCAAGCCTATCGGAAGCCAACGGGCAACTACTCAAAAACCTCGGTAAGGCCGCAGAACGGGCGGCTCAAAGAACCGTAGAACGACGAGTGCAGCAAGAGACCGCCGAAAAAACGGATAAAGTTCTCGATAGTATTCTAGAACCGGGTTCGAAGGGTGAGAACGAAAGACAAAACCCTATACCAAATACAGAGCCGTCTGAAGACCCTCAGATTGGCGGAAACGATTCCGATACTAGTGGAGATGTGATAAATTCTCCAGGTAAGGGTGGTTCGAAATCTATAGAAGTTTATAGTAAGTTTGATTTCGTACCGGGCGATGAGCCTCTATTCGTAGACAATTTCTCCAGTGATTTCGTTGGGGATTTTCCAGCACATTGGAATACAAACGGAAGTGGTGACCTCGTAACCATTGAAGGCTACCCTAATAAATGGTTGAATATCTTACCGGGCTACAACACCGCTTACATACCCGATGTTACAGATCTGCCCGAAGAATTCACCCTAGAATTTGATGTTCAGGGTACAGGTCTTGACAACAAGACGTCGTCTCACTCGTATTTGGGTATAATCGTCAGCGATAACAATACTTTTGATAAAGCCAAAAATTGGGGTTCGATTGAGTACTCTTTTTGTCAATTTATCGGACGAGGCATTGTCGTAGAAAACAATGTTGCGGGCAAACGTGTCATTCGCAACGAGGTAAACGCCGATATTCGGAATGCCGTCAAAGAAAAACACCATATTTCAATTGCTGTAAACAAGCAACGTTTTCGACTTTGGATTAATGAGAAAAAATATATTGATGTACCCCGTTTGCTTCCTGAAAATGTACAAATGCAAGGTATCAAGTTTACTTTACGGGGTATAAAAACCGAAAAAGAGGCCATTTATATTGGCAATGTTAAAATTGCCAAAGGTGGCGTCGACCTCCGACGAAAGCTACTCACCGACGGAAAGATTTCTACTAACGGTATTTTGTTCGATAGCGGGTCGGCCAATATTCAGCCACAGTCAATGGGCATCATTCGGCAGATATACCAAGTTATGCAACAAGATGCTGCTATAAAACTAAAAGTCGTAGGACACACGGATGCCGATGGCGACGACAATAAGAACAAGGAGCTCTCTGAAAAAAGGGCTGAGGCCGTAAAAAGCGCCTTAGTAAACATATATAATGTAACATCGGATAGACTGACTACCGAAGGCAAGGGGGAATCTGAGCCTGTTGGTGAAAATGACTCCTCTGATGGGAAAGCAAAAAATCGCCGTGTAGAATTTATCAAACAATGATATCGACGGCAAACAATAAAATATAAACACTAAATCAAAATTCAATTCATGAAAAAGTCAATAACACTTATCGCCGCCTTTGTACTTGCATTTAATTTTACAATAGCCCAAAACAGCTGTAGCAAATTTTATCCCATGGAAGAAGGTACCTCGTTCCAATATACTAATTATGATAAAAAAGGAAAGACCGAAGGAGTCTTAAATTACACTATTTCTTCGGTTACGGATAATGGTTCGTCCACAACCGCCACATTCGATATGAAATTTGTCGATAAAAAAGGAAAGGATATTTTCAATTCAAATTATAACATCACCTGTGAGAATGGACTGGTCCGTATCGATTACAAATCGCTTTTTCCGTCACAGATGATGCAACAGTATTCAGAGATGGATATTGAAATGGATATTACGGGAACCGACATCGAACTTCCGAATGATCTTAGCGTGGGACAAGAACTAGCTGACGCCAATGTTTCCATAGCTATGAGCATGAGCGGTATTAAAATGAACACTACCGTTGACCAAACAAATCGAAAAGTAGAAAAAAAGGAAAGTATTACGGTAGCCGCCGGCACTTTTGATTGCTATCTCGTCACAGAAACCAACATCTCGAAAACCATGGGAGCGAAAATCGAAATGAATACCAAACAATGGTTGGCCGAAGGCGTCGGAATGGTGAAGCAAGAAAGTTATAAAAGAAACGGAAATTTAATGAGCCGTACGGAACTGACAAAGTTTAGCAAATAAAGGTCTTAATCGTTTATTTAGGCCCTTACCATTGATTTGACACATATGCTTTACTGAGATACGGGGGCCTTATATATTTTTATCAGCTAATCTATATATTAAATCAGTTCGGCTTTAGATTAAATTAATTTACCGTTAAAACCACTATTATGAAAACAAAAATTACACTTATAATTTTGGCCTGTTTGGCCATAACCTCTTGCTCAAAATGGCATTACGGTCATGGGCATCATGATGATGATGATCCAGGCGATAACATTATTTACGAAGATATAAAAGTCGACGAAGGTGTCGATAGCGGAAAACAAAAAATCTTTATTTCACCGAATGAAATTGTCGTAAAGTATGAGCCAGACGTTCCGGCTACCAGAAGAGCCGAGATAAGAAGTGAATTCCCTGTTGTTGACGTACGCGAATGCGACTGTGGCGATACCAATATTGAATTATGGATTTTTGACCCCAACATCGAGGAACTCGAAATTGAAGGAGTAGTCCAGCGCCTTTCAAGAAGAAGTGGAACACGAGGCGAACGTTCGTTTAGTATACAATTATCACCTACCGGGCCTTTCACTGAACAAGGGCAAGGCAATGATGGTGACGAAGTACCTTTAATCGCCAATTCAGGCAATGCACCAATAAATATAGCCATTATTGATACCGGCCTTGATTTTTATAGGTACCTGTTTACAGGAACGCCAAATAAATTTCTTTTTCCGAGCCAACAATTCGGCAGTTGTTACCCTACCGATTCAGGTTGGAACTTTACTCAATATCCCGGCACAGCACAATTTGCCGACACTAATGGTCACGGTACCTATATTGCCAAAATCATTACCGACGTACTGGACGAAAAGGGTCTCAACTATCGAATTTTACCTTTGAAAGTATTTAATGGGGAAGGAAAAGGTTCGTATTGGGATGTTATGTGTGCACTATCGTATGTAAAGCAACTTAATAAAAACGGCGGTAATATTAATATTGTCAATGCCAGTTTTGGGGGGAGAATGCCGCGTGAGATTTTTGAAGGACCGGCCGACGGACAACCACAAAACATCTTTGTTGAAATCTTGAACGATCTCAAAAACCAAGGAGTATTGGTAGTGACTTCTGCCGGTAACAACGGAGAGGATAATGATATAGGACCTAAAGGTGATTTCATATCATCTTTCAAGGCATCGAACATACTATCTATCGGGGGTTATGAATATGATACCATAAACCCGGCTGGAAGACCGATCAAATTACATCCACTTTCAAATTTTGGAAGTGATGGAAGCGTAGATGTCGCTTTGGCCTTTAACAATTACAAGCTGATTTTTGATACATTTGACCCAACCCGAAAAAACAGGGTTACACTTCAAGGCACTTCATACGCTACTGCCGCAATGTCAGGCCTTGCCGGGACTATAATCGATAGGGCCGGAAGTATACCGCCCGAAGATTTGAAGGATCTTATTTTTAGATTGTCTATAGAAGCACCAGAACTTGAAGGGAAAATCGCTGAAAGAAGGGTTATTCCAAGAGCTGAATAGTAATTCAGCACCGTGAAAAAGAAGTTGCCCATGTTCTGCATGGGCTTCTTTTGTTTATAACCTATTTACACCTTGAAAATCGGGACTTTACCATAAAATTATATATATATTTAAAAGCTGTTCAAAAGAAAAAACTTTAATCCGTCACGCCATTCAGTATTAACCAGAATACATACTGTCATGTTAAACGTTAGACTTAACTGTTTCCTTTTTTTCTTTTTTAGCTATTTATGCATAGCCCAGCAGGAAACCCTTGTCGAAATAATTTATAGTGATGAGACGAAAGAAGTAATTCAGCAAAAAATCGATTCATTCTTTACTGCTAATGATAAAAAAATGTCCCAAAAGCAATTGGCAGATTGCTATCACGATCTTGGCAATAAATGGTACCACGAACAATGGTGGAACACTGGAGAAGATAGTAATATTGAAAACGCCATATTTTATACCAAAAAGGCACTTGAAATTAAGTCAAGATTAAAAGGTCTGGAGAACGGCTCGTTAGACAATACATATTTCAACCTCGGTGTTTTTTATCGTTTAAAAGGTGAAATTTATAAGGCTGGCGACACTTTTTCCTTTATTTCCGAAAAGGGAAGCGATGTAGAATGGAGACAAAAAGCAAGGCTTGAACTAGGCTACCTTTATCTCACAACCGGCGATTTCTACAAAGCTTTAAATCAATTTTCAGAAATCACTTCATTCAGTAGTGGGGCCAAACCTTACCGTAGTTCGTCTTTCGACATAATCGATGCCCAAATCTTAATGGCCGAGACTTACGCAGAAATGGGCCTAAAGGAATTTTCAAGTGAGATACGTTTGAACTTGAGAAAAGCAGACTCCCTCTTGAGTCGTTTCGAAGAAACAAATAGACAATTTAGAAGGCGTATCGACCATTTAGAAGGTAATCGGTTGCTTGAGACCGGTAACTACAAACTGGCAATAGCAAAACACAAAAAAGTACTAAAAGACTCAATGGATCTAAGTCCGAATGATATAGCAAACATACACAACAGTATCGGCTATTCGCAAGTGAATTTGAACAACTTCGATGAGGCTCTGAAACATTTGCAAAGGGCGAATTCTTTGGTTGAAGACTACTCCCTTCCTTATGAAAATCTAGGAGACCTCTACCTCGACCAAACTGATTTTAAAAAAACCTTGTTCAATTATCAAAAGTCCATTGTTATGGCAACAGATAAAAAAAAGAAAGTAGATTTCAAAGAGCTACCCGCAATTCAAGATTTAGAACTCGCCACTGAAAAAATCTTTTTACTGGGCCATATCATCGCAAAAGCTAATGGATGGCTAAAATACTACGAATACGATAGTAACAAAGACCATTTGACCCATGCTTTGAAAACCTTTGCCCTAGCGGATCAATTGGTCGACATCATTCGATCGGAAAGTACCGAATACCAATCGAAACTTTTCTGGAGAGAGAAAGGGGCTTCTCTATATACGAAAGCCGTAGAAGTATGTTATTTACTCGACAAACCCGAAGAAGCCTATTATTTTATGGAACGCAACAAGGCTTTATTGCTATTAGAAGATATTTCGAACGAACAGGCCAAAGAAATCGCAAAGCTGCCCAATGCCATGGCCGAACGCGAATTTAAACTCAAACAGGCTATTTTTTTGTCGGAAAACGATTTCAAGAATTTTGAATCGACATCACTCGACAGTCTTGAATCGGTAAAACGAGAAGTGTATGAAAACAAACGGGTCTATAACTCATTTGTAGATTCATTGGCAACGGCCTTCCCCGAGTACGCCGATATCAAAAAGAAAGTAGACGTACTGCCCTACCCCGATTTTAAAACAAAGTTTATTTCAGAAGACGAAGTGGTGCTTCAATACATTCTCAACGACGAAAAGGGTTACGGGTTGTTGACAACTAAAAACCAAGCCGAATTCTTCAAACTAGACAATGTTGAAAGTCTCAACGAAAAAATAGTCACCCTTTACGGCCAACTGACCGATCTGGCTACCAATCGCGATAAACTGGCGTCGTATAACACCCTTTCGCATCAGGTTTTTAAGCAATTGATACCTGAAAAGGTTCACGAAAAAATAAAGGGTAAAAAGCTGCTATTGGTTACCGATTATATTTTACAACAAATTCCCTTTGAAGCCTTCGTGGTGAATGATGATACAAACACCTATCTCATCGAGGAAACTGAAATCCGTTACGCCTATTCCATGTCATATTTAGAGGCGAAAAAAAGGGTTTTGGGTACTGCTAAAAAAGAACTGTTCGCCATAGCACCGGTTCAGTTTGCCAGTTTGGGCCTACCCGAACTTTTATTCAGTAGTGCCGAAGTGGGGGAAGCCGAAAAAATATTTTCTGGGGAAGTGGCCTTGAACGGAGAAGCCACAAAAGGCAAGTTTATGGAAAATATTGACAATACTAAGATTCTGCATTTATCGACCCATGCAGACATCGGCGAAGATGCAGACCCTTGGATTGCCTTTAGCGATGAGAAAATGTTCTTGAACGAAATTTATGCGACCAAAAACCAGGCAGAAATGGTGGTGCTAAGCGCCTGCAACACCTCGGTCGGCGAACTTAAAAAAGGGGAGGGCGCCATGAGTCTGGCCCGAGGGTTTTTCCATGCGGGAGCTAAAAGTGTTGTGTCTTCCTTATGGTCAACAAATGATAAGAGCAGTAAAGAACTTATGGTCGCATTTTATAGAGAATTGGATAAAGGGTCAACCAAGTCGGCCGCTATGCGCAAGGCCAAAATAGATTATATCGATACGTATCGCGGTAGTACAATTTCGCCGGCATACTGGAGTGCGTTGATTGTAATCGGGGATAATACACCGATCCGTTCCGGAGGGTTGCTATCCTCTTATTGGGTCTGGTTTGTAATTGGAATTCTAATACTGTTAGTGCTTTATATCTTAAACAAAAAGAAAAAAGCAATTTCCTAGAAGGCTATTCCACTTCTTTTAGGATTGCTGATGCTTCTGCTTTTTTATACCTACCATCTGCGACCAAGTCTTTTAATACCTGCATGGCATTCTCTTTTTGATCCGTCTTGAGGTAGGAAAGCGCGGCATACCAAAGAGCTTGAGGGGCAAATTCTCCTTTACCAGAGACAACTTCTTCAAAGAAAACTATAGCTTTCTTTGGCTGTTCGTTTTTCAGATACGATTGTGCCAAATAAAAAGTGACGTTCTCAGAATTCTCGGTTGTCTTAAGCTCTTCGAAAAATTCGATTGCACTAACGTTCTCATCAGTCTCATAGGCTACAAAAGCTTTACGCTCCAATGAGTTATCATCGTTATCGCCTCGGGTTATCGCATACACAGTATTCGGATATTGCTGAAAATTTTCGTCATAGAGATTTCCGTAATCGGAACCGGAAAAATTATTGTACCCTAACCAACCCAAGCCTATCAGTAGCGCTACCGAAGCGGCCATGGCCCATTTTCGATAGTCTGTACGGGGCAACTCTCTTACCGGGGTATCTTTTGAAATATTTTTTTCGAATCCGGCCAATTTGCCTTTTAGGTCTTTTGTTTCTTTATTTCGAATGACCTGCTTCAGGTCTTTTTCAAAATCGAATTGCTGTTTGAAATCCGTATCGGTTTTCAACAGATCTTCGAAAAGTTCTTCTTGTTCGACCGTTAGCTGGTTCGAAAAATAGTTGTATAATAAAAGTTGCTTGTCCATAATCAGTAGGTATTTGCTTGGATTCGTTCCCTTAATGTTTTCATACAGCGCGATTTTGTGGCTTTTACCACGTTCTCGCTATTATAGTTTTCAGTTTGCATAATTTCCTTTATAGTGAAGCCACGGTAGTAAAAAAGGCTTAACAGTTCTTGGCATTTCGCACCCAAGGTGCTAAAATGTGTTTTTAACAACGCCTGCTCGGTGGTAAGTTCTGGCCGCGCAATTTCGAAGCTGTCCGTTTGCTCGTCGGTGGCACCTACCAATGATAGGTCAAAATCGCCGCTTACTGTTTTTTTGTTCTTTCTCATCTGGTCAAAAATGAGGTATTTCCCGATTGAGAACAGATAGGTAGAAATGCTGCTTGTAAAGCTTGTTATTTTTCCGCTCATTACATTGTCGTAAAAAATGACATAGGCATCTTGATAGATGTCGATATTCTCGTCTTCCGACAAGTTATATCTTCTGGCAAAGTTCAAAAACTTGTCACGATTCTCTTCGTATACCCTTCTAAGTAGATTGTCAGAGCCTTTTCGCAAATCTTCGAGTGTTATCTCGGCCTGTTCAGTTTCCATTTAATGCAAGTCTATTGAGAAGGTTAACAGTAGGTGAAGCTAATTTAACATTTTTTGTACGCGATCTTTCTCAAAATTCATGATAATTCCCTATAAACCAGTACTTGTAGTAATCATACTACAGTCTCAATGTGTTTGAAGGTGCTACGTTATCCATATTTCATTTCTAAAAAATTTACAGTAGGTGTTAACCCTGAGAAGATACATCCATAAAGTAACGAACCAAAAAACCAATACTTATGAACACCTATGAAAAACTAGAATTACTAAAATGGGTTTTGATACTGGCCCTTATTATAACCGTTTACATCCTATTTCAATTACAGATGGCCTAGGCATGTTAACCTTTAGATAGGTTTACCATTAAACTATAAATTCTAAAACAAAAAATAATGAAAACACTTACAACTTTACTCACAATTTACTCTTTTGGCTTCGCCACAATCTGCCAAGCGCAAACCGAGCAAGAAAACGCAATAACAGATACCGTAAAACAAATGAACCTACTTGATGAGCAGACCAAGATGTTCGGCCAGATATTTGATCTGGGCGGTGCTGGAGCGGATAACCCTTTGGGCGGTGCCACAAATTATTTGGAACTCGTTGAAAAAATGGATGCGCCCGAGGAACAGAAAGAAACCCTCCGGGAACACTACAAACTATATGACCTCAGCCTAGATCCGAAGAAAAAAGATTCGCTGAAAATTATGTATGGCAACATGCTGAACGATGCGATTGAAAAAAGCCACACCGAAATTGAATAAAGAATTTATTGAAACCGACTATCCTAGAGGCAGAGTAATAGAGGTATTTCGCCGGTTTCATTTTGGTCTCGGGCCAAAAACAGAAAATTTGTATTTATTAACCCGACGTTTATATTTTGTGATTTCATGCCGCATACTTTATATCGGGATGCC
>CAZRIE010000125.1:1227-12172 GCA_964600075.1 uncultured Flavobacteriaceae bacterium | reverse complement strand
AAACAAAGAGGAAGCACGAATTATAATTGTCGATTTCTAAACGTTTGAATCCGCTAGATTACAATAAAGATTCTGTGTTTGCATGAGTAACGTGCTGTACAATTATCAAAAGATACATTTTTCGGCCCATGCACTGAAGCAAAACAAACTTGCTATAGACTAAAGCTTTGCCACAGAATACCCCATCTTCACAACATTTATGTCGTTTAGTAGTTGGTTCTCATTACTTTAGCTTTGTAATGAAGCCCTATCACCTTTTTTTAGTGTTATTCTTATGTTCAACTGCATTTTTTGGACAAAACACCTATTCCGATACTTTTTCGGCTGGTTTTTATACGAACAACTATGGTAATACTAACTTTTCAACGAATTGGATAGAATCAAATGATAATAATTCTGCCTCCAATGGCCGCATTAGAATTACTGGTAATGAGTTGCGTTTCCATCGTCTTTCAACAGAAAATATAAGAAGAACTGCAAATCTATCTGCGGCGACCGGTGCTATTCTTTCCTTCGATTGGCGTACGTCTAGTATGGAGAGTGGAGAGACTCTTGCCATACAGGTTTCCGCTGATGGTACCTCCTTCACAACGCTAACCACATTTGGTGGCGCATCTTCTGGAAATTTTAATCAGGATATTTCGGCTTATATTTCTACAAATACGACCGTTCGCTTCTTAAAGAGTGGAGGAAACTGGAGTCAAAATAACGATCAAGTGTACATTGACGATGTATTGATTACCGCCACAACATCATTTGATACGGATAATGATGGGGTTTCAGATGATGTGGATTTAGATGATGATAATGATGGTATGACAGATGAAGAAGAATATTGTACTACGGCCAATGCCTCGTTTTTACTTTCACAAGATGTTGGTGCCAGATCGGTTGTAGTAAATCATACGGATACTGGATATCTGCGCTTGGATTTTTCTTCAATGGACAATTCATTTCAACTTGACATCAATGGTACAACGGTTCACCCATCAATTTTGGAATTTGAAAACGGGGCACTAGGGGCCGGGGAAGAATATTTTCTTTTTCAATCCGATAACGCCTTTATTAGTAGCCCTTGGGTTGCTAATACCAATGGGTTGCCGCGGTTACGTCTTATTGTAGACGAAACAGGAAGCGTAACTTTCTACGGAACGAGAACTTCCACCTCCACTTCACTTGAGATTATGCAGGCACAGGCCGGCACACCATTTAATACCATAAACTGGGTTTCCGGCTTTAATAATGTCTTTACCATAAACAACCAATCCGGGCCCGGTCCGGAAGGATTTACAGGGGTGTTATTCGCTAGTGCTTTGTGCGACTCCGATGGAGATGGAGTACTGAATAGTCTTGACCTTGATTCGGATAATGATGGTATTTACGATATCGTTGAATCGGGTGCACTAAATGTTGCCGGAGTCAACGATTCAAATAATAACGGAATAATAGACGGGGTCGCATCGGATTTTGGGAACAACGGAATCCATACGAATATCGAAGACAATGATCTGGCATACGCCATTTTAACGTATTCCATTTCGGATGCGGATTCCGATGGAATCTATGATGCTTTTGAAATAGACGCGGATAACGACTCATGTAATGATGTTCTTGAGGCGGGATATACCGATAATAATAGTGATGGGATTTTGGCTGCGTTGCCTACGCTTGTAAATAGTAATGGCTTGGTAATTGGAACAAATGTTGTAAATGGATACACTACACCTGCCGATAACAATACGAACAGTACTTATGATTTTCAAGAAGCTTCCTCGGTGCCATCAATTTCCTCGCAGCCAATAAATACTGCTATTTGTCCAGGCTGCAGTACACCAATTTCTGTTACGGCGACAAACGTAACTTCCTATCAATGGCAATTCTTCAATGGGACCATTTGGGTCAATTTGACGAACACTGGGATATATTCTGACACGGCTACGGATACTTTGTCGATTACAAATGCGACCCCGGCCGACAACGGCAATCAATATCGGGTCATTTTGACTAATATTAGCTATGTATGTGGCACAACAGTATCCAATACTGCGACTTTGATCGTTCAAACCAATACGATAGTTACAAACAGAAGAATAACGCATAGGATCAACAAGAATTGAGCCTTCTAAAGTTTGTGATATTTTTATAGATAAGAAATATTCTCACATAATTGAATGGTATATACAAAAAAAGTCGAGTGGCAGATAAAAAGCTTAATCTACTTCTAGAACCAGACTACAAAAAACTTTTCAATCTCCGTTTCTGATTTTCGCATCCAGACCATGGGTGAATTTTCCTTGAGTGTTCGCATGTTAATGTCCACAAGAATTTCATAATGTGATTGCCAAACTACAGCATTGTGGGGCTTTATGACCCATTCCGATTTATATGGGATATAATAGTTGTATGATTTAAATTCTGTGGTGTTGAAGGTATCGAATCGCAACCAAAAGCCAGCAATACAGGCTTTGTTCAACGGGTGAATACGCACTAAAGAAGTTCCGAAAAGGAAAAATAATTGCGCTTTAAAACAGCACTGATGTTCAATATCTTGATGATCTATTCCCTTTTGTCGTAATGATTTAGCTCCCTCTACCGAATGTAAGAGTGGAAACTGTTGATTTTTAATCTTTTGCATCTTTGCAAAGAACGTATCCCTTCGATTGGGACCTATTAGACGATGTATCGGTTCTGAGGTAGACGTATCGATAATATAGAACTTATAGGTCAGTTCAACATGCACGATTTGTGAAGTTTTGGTTTCTTTTAAGATAAAATCGATTTCCCCAAGGGTTTTCTTACTCTCTCTGATGGCAAGATTGTGCAACAGAATTTCATATTGGGAAGTACGTACGACCAGTTGCTTGAATACTGCTTCCATTTGGTGTCCGAGTCTCATTTTATGAGAAACGGGTTCCGGCCGAAAATCATATAATTCGAGATATGGGAATTCGAACTGGCGTATATCAAATTGCTTGTTGTTCCATAAGGGAGGGGTATTCAAAAAGCCGACACATTGTTCATAAGCCATATCTTGCAAAGATATTGCATAAAGAAACAACTCAGGAAACACCCAATTTAAGCAAAAACCTTCGAATGACTAAAATGCTTTTTAGAAAGCAATCGTCATTTTTAATAAAATTCTTTATCTTGTAGCGATTGGAGGTAAAAGAACAACTCATTTAATAAAAACAGAACACATGAATTCGAATAATAGGCGGAATTTTCTTAAAAAAACATCGTTGGTTGGAGCTGGATTGGCTTTGACCCCAAGTATATCAAAAGCCAACTTGTTTTCTACAAGTCGCCCTTTTGCTGCGGCATACATGGGTGGTTTTGCAGCCCCAAAATTAGATACGGTTCGTTTTGCCTTTATCGGTGTTGGTGCTCGTGGTTCAGGTCACGCAAGTCGGATTGCAGCCATAGAGGGGGTTGAAATCGTAGCTATTTCAGATTTGTATGAAGATTTAGCCAAAAAGTCTGCTGATAACTGTAAAGAACAAGGAAAAGGACAAAGACATATAGACATCAAACTTTACACGAACGGGGAGAATGATTGGAAAAAAATGTTGGAGGAGCAAAAACCAGACGCTGTAATCATCGCTACACCATGGAAGTTGCACGCCCCAATGGCCATTGGGGCCATGAACGCCGGAACCCATGCCTTTGTAGAAGTACCCTTGGCGTTGACCACTGACGAAATGTGGCAATTGGTCGATACCTCCGAAAAGACCAAAAAGCACTGCATGATGATGGAAAACGTTAACTACGGGCGTGAAGAGCTATTGTATCTCAACATGTGCCGGCAAGGCGTAATCGGAGAACTTCTTCATGGTGAAGCTGCCTACATTCATGAACTAAGGGGCCAGATGAACGAAGTAGAACGTGGTACGGGATCTTGGCGAACCCCACACTATGCTCATAGAAATGGAAACCTATACCCGACACATGGTTTAGGGCCTGTGGCGCAGTACATGAATATTGGTCGAGGTGATGACACCTTTAAGTTCATGAATTCTTTTTCATCTCCTGCCAAAGGACGTCAGCTTTATGCAGAAAAGAACTTTCCCGCCGATCATAAATGGAACAAGTTGGATTATAAAGGTGGGGATATGAGTACCTCGATAATCAAAACCACATTGGGCCGCACCATAATGGTGCAATGGGATGAAACAAGTCCACGCCCATATACCAGGCATAATTTAATTCAAGGAACAAAAGGAACTTTAGCCGGGTACCCTAATAGAATTGCATTAGAAGGTGGAGTTGAGGGCGTAACGGAAAACCATCACGAATGGGCCGAGGGTGAGGGACTCCAAAAAATCTACGAAAAATATGAGCACCCACTGTACAAACGCCTCGGAGAACTTGCTAAAAAAATGGGAGGCCATGGGGGAATGGATTTTATGATGAACTACCGTATGGTAGAATGCTTGCGCAAGGGGCAACCATTGGATCAGAACCTTTACGAAGGGTGTCTTTGGAGTGCAGTAGGGCCATTGAGCGAAGCATCTGTGGCTGCCAATGGAGCCCCACAAGAATTTCCAGATTTTACTAGAGGTTCTTGGAAAGAGACTGATGCCCTGGCTATTATAGGTTAATTTAGGAAATATCTAAAAGGAATGGATTGGCGAAATGCCAATCCATTCCTTTTTATAACCGTTAACGTTTCCTAAAAACTGGGATGTTCACGGCTAAAAGCATTATTTTTATATAATGGCTATGGATACAAGAAAAGGTTTCCGGTTTTCTAACTATGAAGCACCGGAGGAAACGCCCTTCGACAAACTTTTTGATATTTTTCAAGAACTTATCACGCATACTTCAGGAGATTTTGACGAGGCTATCGATTGGTTGCGCGAACTTGACAAAGAATACGAACTCACCGATGACGATTATACCATAGATGATTTTATAGAGGAGTTGAAAGCAAAAGGATATATTCGTGAGGAGTTCGAAGATGGCGGAGGCGAAATTGGGGAAGAAGGAGCTGAAGATGACGAAGGTGATGGAAAGGGAACCATTTCCATTACAGCTAAAATGGAGCGCATCATCCGCCAAAGGGCTTTGGATCAAATTTTCGGAAAACTGAAGCGTAGTGGCGCCGGAAACCATAAAACAGGTAAATCCGGTCAAGGTGACGAGCACACAGGGGATTTTAGGGAATATCGCTATGGTGATGGTTTGGAGCACATATCCATGACAGAGAGTTTGAAAAATGCACAGATCAATCATGGTATCGGTGATTTTTCACTAAGCGAAGAAGATCTGGTAGTTGAGGACACACAGTATAAGGCCCAGATGAGTACTATCTTGATGATCGATATTAGCCACAGTATGATTTTGTATGGCGAAGATCGGATAACACCTGCCAAAAAAGTAGCTATGGCATTGGCCGAACTGATTACTACCCGATATCCTAAAGATACATTGGATATTTTGGTCTTTGGAAATGATGCCTGGCCCATTTCTATCAAAGAACTGCCTTATCTAAAAGTAGGACCTTACCACACAAATACCGTGGCTGGTTTAAAACTGGCTATGGATATGCTTCGCAGAAAGCGCAACACCAACAAACAGATTTTTATGATTACCGATGGCAAACCAAGTTGTCTCCGGCTTCCTGATGGCAATTATTACAAAAACAGTGTTGGCCTAGATGACTATATCGTTGAGAAGTGCTACGATATGGCCAGACAGGCACGAAAGCTCCATATACCCATAACCACCTTCATGATTGCCCAAGATCCATATTTGATGCAATTTATTCGTCATTTCACGGAGGCAAACAAAGGAAAAGCATTTTTCACCGGATTAAAAGGTTTGGGGGAGATGATTTTTGAGGATTACGAAAATAATAGAAGAAAAAGGCTAAAATGAAATACAAAGTGAAAACAGAAAATAGAACACAGAGAAAAGATTGTTTAACCTAAATAAGTAGTCTTTATTCTCTTTTCTATATTCTCTTATTTATTTTAAAAACTATGAAATTGAACTACAAAGAAATCTCTACTTTAGGAGAACTTAAAAAAGCAGGTTACCAAAGCAAAAGCATCAAAGACGAACTCCGGGATAACCTCCGGGAAAAAATAAAAAAAGGCGAAGAAACGTTTACAGGAGTATGGGGTTATGAAAACTCCGTAATACCTGAGCTGGAACGTGCTATATTATCACGCCACAACATCAATCTGTTAGGGTTGCGTGGACAAGCGAAGACACGATTGGCCCGACTCATGGTCAACCTATTAGATGAATGGATTCCAATTGTTGAAGGTTCCGAAATCAATGATGATCCCTTGCGGCCAATATCTCGATATGCCACGGAACTGATTAAGGAAAAAGGAGGTGATACTCCGATTTCTTGGTTGCATCAGAATGAACGCTTTGCGGAAAAACTGGCCACGCCCGATGTTACTGTTGCCGATTTGATAGGCGACGTAGACCCAATAAAGGCAGCTAACCTTAAACTATCGTATGCCGATGATCGGGTAATTCATTTTGGAATGATTCCCCGAGCGAACCGCTGTATTTTTGTCATCAATGAACTACCGGATCTACAGGCGCGTATACAAGTCTCCCTTTTTAACATTTTGGAGGAAGGTGATATTCAAATTCGCGGGTTCAAATTACGATTACCCTTAGATATTCAATTTGTATTTACCGCCAATCCCGAAGATTACACCAATCGGGGAAGTATCGTAACCCCATTAAAAGATCGAATAGGTTCCCAGATTTTGACCCACTATCCGGATGATATTGAGACGGCACGAAAAATTACGGAACAAGAAGCTGATCTTGATAAACGTCAGTCTGAGGCTGTCTATATGCCGGATATTGCCAAAGATTTACTCGAACAGATAAGTTTTGAGGCCCGAAATAGTGAATATGTAGACGCGAAAAGTGGAGTGAGCGCCAGAACCAGTATTACCGCTTTTGAAAACTTGCTCAGTACGGCAGAGCGCAGGGCCTTGCTTACGGGTGCAAATAAAACGATGGTACGTCTGAGTGATTTTTTAGGTGTGATTCCTGCCATAACCGGAAAAATTGAACTGGTTTATGAAGGAGAACAGGAAGGGGCAGATGGTGTTGCGGAAATACTCATAGACGATGCGGTCAAATCATTATTCCCTCAGTATTTCCCGAAAATTAATAAATTGGAAAAGAAAGACTCCGAAACTCCATATGATGAGTTATTACATTGGTTCTTTCAGGGAGAAGGTTTTGAATTACTCGACGATTTCACCGACGAGGAGTACAAAAGAACATTGGATAGTATTCCGGAACTAAATCAGTTACTAAAAGAATACCAACCAGATTTTCCTAAAGACGATGCGTACTTTCTGAAAGAAGTCGTTCTCTGGGGGCTGGTATCCCACAAAAAATTGAGCAAGAACCGATTTTCCGAAGGATATCAATTTAAAGATCTTTACGGTAGTTTCATTAGTGGTTTATAGTGAATAAACTGCCCTTGAATTTCTTCGAACTACAAAAGCCCTGACAGAATCGTCGGGGCTTTTGCTTTCATAGTAATTTTTCATCCCATTATACCTGATAGGCAGGTAGGTTGAATATGAAAGAACTTCCTTCGCGCGGCTTGCTCAAAACGGTGATAGTCGTGTCGTGCAAATCCATGATTTTTTTGACGATGGCAAGTCCCAGTCCATAGCCCTGTTTTTTGGTGCTTTTGTCCACTTGCTTGTAACGGTCGAAAATAAAAGGTTGCTCTTTGACCGGTATCCCGGTTCCTGTATCGGTGATATCAATTTCTACGTTCTTCCCTTTTTTATGTAATGAAAGGGTTACCTTTCCATTAGGCTCTGTATACTTTATGGCATTCTCTATGAGGTTCTGCAATGCCCTTTCAACCAAACTTACATCTGCAAAAACCAAACAATTTTCTTGTGGATTGTCCAATTGTAGCGTAATTTGTTTTCGTTCGGCGATAACTTTGAATTTCGCGATCAGGTCGTGTGATAACTCAGTAATGGAAAATGGTTCCTTAACCGGTACCACCTGCTCGGCTTCTAATTTGGAATACTCGAATAACTGGTTAATAAGATTGGAAAGCTTATCTACATTATCATGTGTTATCTGTAAATATTCCTGTTTTTCGGTTTCTGAAAGTGAATCCCTTTTCATTTGCAGGGTTTCGACATAGCCTTTTAGAATGGCCAAGGGGGTTCTAAGATCGTGCGAAACGTTGGCGACCAATTCTCTTCGTAACAAATCGACCGATTGCATCTTATCCATATTACCGACTATACTATCCGCCATATCGTTGAACGATTTCGCGAAAATAGCAATATCCGAATTTTCCGGATTGACTATACGGGCGTTTAAATCCCCATCATGGAATTTCCTGACTGTCTGTGTGATTAAACGTAGGTTTTTTGTTAAAAACCATATAGCTAACAAACCGATTATAGCAGAAAATAGCATTGTTAATACCGTCGCCCCGATACCTAATTTCGCAAAATATTGTCCCAATAGATTATTACTGACTTCTTGAAATTTCTTTCCGGCCAGAATGATATAAATATATCCCTCATGGCCATCGACATTATATTGAGCAGCCGAAAATATTTTCTGTTCTCTCGGATTTCGTGGGTCATCGCCCAAAATATAATTTTTCCCATTGTTTTTGATGAAAGACTCGATAGGTGCAAGCGCAACACTTTTAGCAGCATCGCGGTCTTCTGGATCTAATACAACTGAATAAAGAATTTCACCGGTCTTACCCAAAAGGTACACTTCAATACTTTGGTTAACCGCCATCATATCGTGCATCAAATCACCAAAAAGAGGTTTGTTAACACTGCCATCTTCCAAAAACGGGGAAGCATCTTTAAACTTTTCGGCTATTACATGCTCGGCAATATCGGCATTGATTCTCTGGGTGGTCTCTTGACTATATTTATTGGCGAAATACCCGGTAATAAAAATATACGAAGCGCCCATCAGCAGTACCAAAATAATAAAGGCCAACCATAATTTCTTGATGAGTTTTGGGGTTAATGTTGTTTCTTCTTTGCTCATACCGCAATGTCTTCGTTAAATTTATAACCAACGCCCCAAGTGGTCAAAATGTATATAGGGTTGGCCATATCCGATTCTATTTTTGCTCGCAATCGATTAATATGCGAATTGACCGTATGTTCATATCCATCGAAATTATAACCCCAGATTATATTCAATAGTTCCGTTCTTGAATAGTTTCTTCCGGGATTGGAAGCCATCAATACCAGGAGTTCGAACTCTTTTGGCGATAGTTCTACTTTTTTATCATCGAGTACTACTTTTCGTTTATCTATATCGATGAAAAGCCCCTCAAAGGTAATCGCCGAAGTATTTTCCTCGTCAGTCTTTTGTGTACTGGCCCTTCGCATAACTGCTTTTATACGCGCTAATAATTCCCTAATGCTGAATGGTTTGGTAATATAATCGTCAGCTCCGATCTCCAACCCAAGTACACGATCGATTTCTTCGGATTTGGCCGTTAGCATAATGACCGGAGTATTCTTTTTTGCACGGAGCTTTTTACAAATTTCAATACCGTCCATAGAGGGAAGTGTCAAATCTAAGAGTATAAGGTCATAGTCGTTTTCCAATGCCATTTTAAGACCTTCTGCACCGTCCATAGCTTTGGAAGTTTTGTAAATGAGATCGGTAAGATGAATTTCAAGAAGTTTGATGATTTCGGCATCATCTTCAATAATCAATATTTGCTTCATAATGTCAGGTACGAATGAAGTTAAAAAGTATCACATAAATATCACGGGAAACTCAAAATAGTCAAAAGGTCATATTATTGCTGTAAAGCACGGTATCTATTGAGCATAAATTGTAACCCCAGTTGCTTACTAGTCGAAATGTTCACAAAATACTAACAGGATTGGTTAAAAAGTTTAAGTTTTCGTGACTTCTGTATGGTAAGATAATCTTTAGTTTGTTTATAATCTTAAAACATATATGATGAAGAAAACATTACTCTATTACAACAAAGCAAACGATAGGCCGCTCTACTTGGGGTGGTCGATACAATTGCTAGTATTTATGATGCTCTTGGTAGGGCCTAATGTCTTGGCCAATAACGAGTTTTCAGAGATTAAACCTCATAATTTTGACCTATTTGCAATCGATGGAGGCACTATTACCGGAGGACCTTTCGAATTCTGCGTAGGCGATGGAATAGCGGATAACGTCGCAGGAGTTGAACTGGAATGTAACAACACAGTGAACTCCCAATGGGTGGTAACTTCCCCGGAGGGTACGATATTGGGTCTTCCACCAAGTCCCGAAGCTGTCAACTTCGACGGAGCGGGAGCAGGGGTATGTCTTATCTGGCACCTAAGTTATGCCGATGGTCTTGAGGGACTTGAAGCAGAAAATAATGTATCTGATTTGGTTGGAGAATATGATTTCTCAAATTCCATCAAGGTTTACCGGAGCCAACCGGAAGCAGGAACTTTGACGGGCGGGCCTTTTGAGTTCGCTGTTGACGGTGCCCCCGATATGGTTTCGGGTATTGCTATCTCCGGAGAGCGTTCCGGTAAGAACAGTACGTTCGTGGTCACTTCCCCCGAGGGAGATATATTGGGTGTTCCACCTAGCCTGGAAGCGGTAGAAGGTATCGACTTCGATGGAGCGGGAGCTGGAACATGCCTGATCTGGCATCTGAGATATGAGGACGGACTTGAAGGCCTCGAAATGGGCATGAACGCAAACGACCTTATGGGCTGCTACGACCTTTCGAACTATATCGAGGTCGTGCGCAAGGAAGGTGCGATGGTAAAAGGTGGCGAGCTTAGCGGAGGGCCTTTTGAGTTCTGTGTGGGCGACGACGTCGAGGACCATGTTTCCGGTGTGACCGTTAGCGGCAATATGGGTGCGATGTCCCAATGGGTGGTAACTTCCCCGGAGGGTACGATATTGGGTCTTCCACCAAGTC
>CAZRIE010000125.1:0-1127 GCA_964600075.1 uncultured Flavobacteriaceae bacterium | reverse complement strand
CTTATGGGCTGCTACGACCTTTCGAACTATATCGAGGTCGTGCGCAAGGAAGGTGTTCAAATCGAAGAGGTTACAGTTAAGCTTTACCCTAACCCAGCAACCGATGTTTTAAATGTATCGCTACCAGCATTCGATTCTCGTGAAGTGCAAATTTCCTTGTTCGATGTAACCGGAAATACTGTTAAAAATGGAGTAAATCCTATAATCGATAATGGTGTATCCCTTAACGTCCAAACTGTGCCAGCAGGTCTTTACCTACTTCGGGTCAGTCAAGCTGACGGGAAATCGATTACCAAAAAAGTAGTTATTAGATAATAATTATCTCGCACACATTCAATATATAAAACACCTTGGAAACCCCAAGGTGTTTTTTTATACAACCCATCATTATCTAAAAACTGTCACGATTTCATAAACAATACTAATAAAAGTTTATCTCTTTGTGATACCGTTGTTATCTCATGGTCGTTTGTTTGTGGGGTAATTAATAAAGGTTATGTTTTAGAAAGTTGTGGAATCATTAATTCTTGGTAATTTTTCTCTATCGAGCTATATGCCCTGATCGCAAGGACATTCCCTACCGCACACTTGGCCAGTTCGCTGGCCTTCACGGCGGATTCCCTTACCTTTTGCAGGAACACGAACCAGTTCAGATAGCCCGCCAGGAACTTGGTCGACACCCCGTAAAATCCCTTGACCCATCTCTCGTATCGGTTGTCCAGCGAATTCACGTGCTGTACGTGGTAGCACCTGTCCTTGACATGTTGGCGCGACGCCACAAAGGTATGGTGCTCCAGAGCGTTCTGCCTTGCCCATTTGATTATGGAAGGATGGGAATCCGAACACATTACGTTGTCGGGCGCGACCAGACCGCCTATCGTGTCGCGAACGCTTTCGGCATCTATCCTGCCCACCTTTGCCACCCGCATGGCAGGGCCGCCGTTCCTGTCCGTGGCCACCATGATGGACACCTTGTCATTGCTGACGCCCCTTTTGGTGTTCCTGTCGCTAGGCCTTTTATAGGCTTTTCTGCCGATGTCCCTTCGACCCTTCTCGTTGATGTCGAGCTGTTTGTCGTCACATTCCACGATGCCCTTTGAGAAACCGGTCCCGTTAAGGACCTCCAA
>CAZRIE010000124.1:0-12326 GCA_964600075.1 uncultured Flavobacteriaceae bacterium | reverse complement strand
TCATTTCTTTAATCTTATTTAAGCTGCTTTTCTTCCATATTTAAATATGTATTTATTTTTCACAATTTAAAAATCGTCGGAGTAGATAACTTTTACTATTATTCCTGCAACTTAGTCCTTTTTTTTACCCTAAAACATAACTTACTAAATGCCTACAGTTTCTAGCGCTCTTTTTTACATTTTACTTAACTTGCCCGCCAAATCATATTACGAAATCATCAAAGCCAAATGTTACCTTTTAGACTAAAAACTAGCTCAATACAAATACTAACACTAGGATAGACGTATCATGAGAAAAATCAAACTACCATTCTTTGCCCTTATTTTCATAGTGTTACTTGTATTATCTTCTTGCAAAGACAAAGTAAAGACCGAGACTACGAATTCAGAAACGGAAATGGTAAAACCAAATATCATAATTATCTATGCCGATGATTTGGGTTATGGTGAACTTGGTGCTTATGGAGCCACCGAACTTAAGACCCCAAACCTGGATAAATTAGCGAATGGAGGTGTCCGCTTTACCAATGGATACGCCTCGTCTGCAACATGCACCCCGAGTAGATATGCATTATTGACAGGGGTATATCCGTGGCGAAATAAAAACGCGAAAATCTTACCGGGTACTGCTCCTCTAATTATAGATACAGCGCAAACGACCATTCCGAAAATGCTTCAAAAACAAGGTTACCATACGGGTATCGTTGGGAAATGGCATTTAGGTTTGGGTACCGGAAATGTTAATTGGAATGAACGTATAAGCCCCGGTCCGAATGAAGTGGGGTTCGATTACAGCCATATTTTGGCGGCGACCCAAGATAGAGTTCCCACGGTCTATATCGAAGATGGTCATGTAGTCAACCTTGACCCGAATGACCCTATCGAGGTCAATTATGAAAAAAACTTTGAAGGAGAACCTACCGGTCTGGAAAACCCTGAAATGCTAAAAATGAAATGGCATCATGGGCACAATAACAGTATCATAAACGGAATTCCACGTATTGGATTTATGAAAGGTGGAGAGGCGGCCAAATGGGTCGATGAAGATATGGCGGACTACTTTTTAGCCGATGCCCAGAAGTATGTGAAAAAACACAAAGACGAACCTTTCTTTCTGTACTATGCTTTACAACAGCCTCACGTACCGCGAACACCGCACTCCAGATTTGTTGGTAAATCAGGAATGGGCCCAAGGGGTGACGTGATTGTTGAGGCCGATTATATGGTTGGGGAGTTCATAAAAACACTAGAAAAGGAAGGCTTGTTGGAAAAAACGCTAATCGTCTTTTCAAGTGATAATGGGCCTGTGGTTAATGATGGTTACTACGATGATTCAGAAGAAAAATTAGGAGACCATAAACCTGCAGGTGATCTTAGAGGAGGAAAATACAGTCTATTCGAAGCCGGAACACGGGTTCCATTTGTAACCTATTGGAAAGGGAAAATCAATCCAGGTGTATCCGACGCTTTGGTTTCTCAACTGGATCTATTCTCATCTCTAGCAGCTTTGGTGGGCAGCAAAGAAAGTACAGATGATAGTGAAGAACTGTTAGATGTATTTCTAGGAAAAAATGGTAATGGTCGCGACGAATTCGTCATCGAGGCTACCTCCAGAACAGCTTTCCGAAAAGGCGATTGGGCTATGATTCCTTCGTATAAAGGCCCCGCCGTTAATACTCATGTGAACATCGAATTAGCCAATGCGGATGAATACCAATTATATAATCTGAACGAGGATTTAGGACAGCAGAACAATCTTGCAAAAAGTCATCCCGAAAAACTTCAAGAAATGATTGCTGCTTATGAAGCAATTCGTGGAACCCAAAATTCTGAAATTCAGCAACTCGAACTGAAATAGAAATAGTATAACCTGAATTTGACGAACAGATTTTGTTTTATTTTCACCATAAAATTTACGCTTATTTAAAAAGTACATCAACCGTATACCCCACGTGTACTTTAAAAGAATGGGAAAACGTTCGTGCTAGTGGGAACCCTGCGTAATGTTTTAAGTAACGGAAATAGAACCAAGACCTGATATTGGAATTCGGGCACAACATAAAAAAAGTGAAACTAAAGCAAGAGGCCACATGATCAAATAGCAGATAATTCAATCCATATAAAAGAATAAGTAATAAATGAGCGAATTCTATTTTAACGAAGAACAAGACACATACGATGCCATAGTAGTAGGAACAGGGATAAGCGGGGGGTGGGCCGCCAAAGAACTATGCGAGAACGGATTAAAGACCTTGGTACTTGAACGTGGTCCTATGGTAGAGCACATTAAAGATTATACCACCGCCAATATGGATGATTGGGATTTTCCACATGGGATGGAAATTTCCTTGGAGGAAGAGGCAAAAAGGCCAAAGCAAAGTCGCACCAACCGTGGAAAGAACGCAGACACCTATAAATGGTTTGTCAACGACCTAGAGCATCCATATAATGAGACTAAACCTTTTAATTGGATGCGGGGTTACCATGTTGGGGGTCGTTCGATTACATGGGGGCGCCATAGTTATCGCTGGAACCAACTTGATTTTGAGGCGAACAAAAATGACGGTCATGGAGTAGATTGGCCTGTACGGTATAAAGATATTGCGCCATGGTATGATAAAGTCGAGACCTATATTGGGGTATCGGGAGAAAAACTAGGCTTGTCGCAATTACCTGATGGACAGTTTTTACCCATGATGAAACTTAATTGTGTAGAGCAACATTTTAGGAAAGAGGTATCGAAAAATTTTGACGGCCGTCCCGTCACTTCGGGTCGAATCGCTCATATTACGGGTGACAAGGAATTCGAAGGGCGTACGAAATGTCAATTTCGAAATAGGTGTGCTCGTGGGTGTCCGTTTGGGGGTTATTTCAGTAGTAACTCTTCTACACTTCCAGCTGCCGAACGAACCGGTAACCTGACTTTACGTCCGGATTCCATTGTATCCGAAGTTATTTATGACCCTGATACAAAAAAGGCCTCAGGAGTAAAAGTCATTGACCATAACACAAAAGAGGAACTAGTCTTCAAGGCAAAGGTCATCTTTTTGTGTGCTTCTGCAATTGGTTCAACTTCTATTTTAATGCAATCTAAATCTGATCGCTTTCCGAACGGATTAGGCAATGATTCAGACCAACTCGGAAGAAACATCATGGATCATCATTTAGGTGCAGGTGCCAGTGGAAAGTTTGACGGTTTTCAGGACAAATACTATAAAGGGCGCCGACCTGGAGGAATATATATTCCTCGATTTAAAAATTTGAACGGTAAATCAAAAAACAAAAATTACATACGGGGCTTTGGCTATCAAGGCGGTGCTAGCCGTAAAAACTGGAAGGAGGCCATCGCCGAATTTGGGGTCGGGGCCGAATTAAAAGAAGCGATTTTAAAACCCGGTGGATGGACAATGGGCCTTACAGGTTTTGGAGAGATTCTCCCCAATGAAGAAAATAGAATGACCTTGGATTATAGCCGATTGGATGGTTGGGGGCTACCAACCGTAACATTTGATGCCGAAATAAGGGACAATGAACTGAATATGCGAAGAGACATGGCTGAATCGGCTGCGAATATGTTGGAAAAAGCAGGGTTTCGAGATATACAAATGAATAACAGTAAGTACGATATAGGCCATGGCATACATGAGATGGGCATGGCGCGCATGGGGAGAAATCCCAAGACTTCGGTACTAAATGGAAATAATCAGGTGCACTCGGCACCTAATGTATATGTTACCGATGGGGCATTCATGGCATCGTCTAGTTGCGTCAACCCCTCTTTGACCTATATGGCGTTTACCGCACGTGCAGCAAACCATGCAGTTCAAGAACTAAAAAAAGGAAATATCTGATGGATAGAAGAAAAGCATTAGTACAGATGGGATTGTCGATGGGTTACGTTGTAGCCGCTCCTACATTTGCTGGGTTGTTACAGAGCTGTAAAGACGAAAAGACAGTAGAATGGCTTCCCCATTTGCTCACGGAGGCCGAGGGAAGTTTACTTCAAAAACTCGTAGATGTGATATTGCCTAAAACGGATACACCCTCAGCATCAGAGTTGAATGTTCATAAATTCATTGACTACTTTGCTGCGGAATGTTTCGAACAAGAACAACAAGATGTGTTCAAAACCACCCTTGCAGAATTGGCCAAAAAAGCACGTTCTACATCGGGAAAAACTGATATGTCAGCATTGACGGTCACCGATTTGACGCCTGTAATGAAAACTGCGGTGACACAAACGGGTGAAAAAGCCTTTTCATTTGCCAAAAAACTACGCGATTTGACGATTTGGGGCTACAAATGCAATGAATATGTAGGCGAAGAAGTTCTGGCCTACTTACCCGTTCCGGGCGGTCATATTCCTTGTGGAGATTTAGATGAATTAACGGGAGGCAAAGCCTGGTCTATATAAAGTTGATATAAAAAAAGCATAAACTAAACTCCAAACCTAGAAAATAAAGTATAATATCTAAGTGCTTTTCGTTGATCGTTCTTGTATGAACATTTGCTAATATCCAGTAGTCAGAAATTATTTTGACTTTAGGTTAAAATAGTGCTGACCCTTGATAATATACGCAAACCTAGATGTGACAGGTCAGTATACTTTTATGGCATTATTATCTTACAAATGATATAGTACTCATTTTTAAGAATCTTTAATGTCTGTCGATAGGAAATATTTGCGAGGGTAAATTAATAATGTCAATAGAAAATACATTGTCCCATCGAAATAGCACGTAGTTAAATTGCGTTAGTTGCTATTAATAACTTGTAAAAAACAGTTCAGGACCATTTGTTATAGTTTTTAAATCATATGTTATTACTCGGCTAGATATTTATGCACAATTTTATCCCTTAGAAAACAAAAATGGGTAAATGCAAGTCAACTTGTGGCTAGATAAGATTTAATCAGCCAATATTTTCTAATTTTATATTACTTATTTAAAACACTTTTTTTACGATTTGTTTAGTCAAAAGATTAAAAAAATAGGGATATAACAATTGCTAAATTTTTTTTACGAAATTTGAATTTCTGGTTTGAAACAATTTAACAGTACAAGAATGCGTTTGATCTATTCAAATAATTAAATGAAAATACTATTAACTCAAACATCCAACTTAAACAAATGATTATGAAACAACACTTTACTAGATTATTAAGAAAGGGTTACCTAACGGGACTTTTTCTTTTACTACTGGGTATGCAGAGCATGCAAGCCCAACAAACGATTACCGGAACGGTAACCGATGAACTCGGCCCAGTGGCGGGCGCCAATATTGTTGTGCAGGGCACAACGAATGGTACTCAGACTGATTTTGACGGTAATTTCACTATAGAAACTTCCTCAACAGCTGTTTTGGTCATTTCCTATATTGGTTATGCGACCCAGAATGTTACCGTTGGCAACCAAACAACTATTAATGTACAACTCGCTGAAGATGCTAGTCAATTAGAAGAGGTGGTTGTAATTGGTTATGGTACGGCTAAGAAAAAGGATGTTACGGGAGCCGTTTCACGAGTTTCTTCGGAGTCTTTTGAAAACCAACCGATAACAAGGGTTGAAGAGGCTTTACAAGGTAGAGCTTCAGGTGTCACAGTAGCAAGAGCCAACGGAGCTCCGGGTGCTGGTATAAAAGTACGTATCAGAGGCGTTAACTCTATTACCGGAAATAATGACCCTTTAGTAGTTATCGATGGTGTTTTAGGTGGTGACCTTAGCACCCTTAACCCGAATGACATCGCTACTATGGATGTATTGAAAGATGCTTCTGCAACTGCTATTTATGGAGTTAGAGGTTCTAATGGCGTTATACTCGTATCAACTAAAAAGGGCTCTGGAAGGGGTAAAATTAACGTTGATTTTTTCACCACCATATCTCAAGTTCCAGATTTACTGCCAACTTTAGCAGATAATGTGGGTGACTTCGCCAGAATTGAAAATCAAAGAAAATTAAGTATTGGTCAAAACCCTACGTTTACTGATGCTGAGATTGCTGGTTTCGATACAAATGGTGGTACGAATTATCAAGATGAGATTTTAAGAACAGGCTTTAGCAAAAATTTACAAATTTCCGCAAGCGGTTCGGAGGGGAAAATACGTTATTTTTTATCTGGTAACTATAGAGATGAAGAAGGTATCGTTATCAATACTGGATTTCAGCAATTAAATCTTAGATCTAATATAAATGCTCAAATTAGTGACAAATTCAAAATAGGTCTTAATATTTTCGGTTCTCGAGGTGAGATAAGTAACAACTTTGAGGCTCTAGGAAACGGACAGGGCAGTTTAATGTACAAGGCCAATACTTGGGACCCAACGACTCCAATTTTTGATGAGAGCGGCAATTATAACCGGCGCTCAATAAAAGGTATTGGTTCATTGAACCTGAACCCAGTTTTGACCTTAAATGAGACGCAGGCAACAGATGTTGATGAAAGATTAAGTGCCACCATGAACGCTACCTATCAGTTTACCGATAATTTTAGCTATACTATGGTAGCAGGTACTCAAATCAATAACGTAAACGTTCAAAGATATGCTGTTGAAGGTGCGGACGATATTCCAGATGCGATTTTTCGAAACGATAAATTGACAACGTACCAGATAAGCAACATTTTTACGTGGCAAAAAGAATTCAATGATAAACATGATATTAAATTGACAGGGGTACAGGAATATTCTAATTTTAAAAATATTAGAAATACCTACAATGCCGATAACCTGCTTTTGCCCAACGGGTTTTATTTTGCGGAAACAGGCCAAGGATTTTCAATTGGCAACAATTTTGGAGAAAGAGAGTTATCATCAGTCATGTTGCGTGCTGAGTATATACTTGCTGATAATTTATCTGTTACAGCTACCGGACGTTATGATGGGTCATCTGTTTTTAGACCTGGAAAAAAATGGGGTTTCTTTCCCTCTATCGCAGCGGGGTATAGCTTTAATGGCCTTACAGAAAATTCCAATTTTTTCAGCAATCTCAAGTTAAGGGCTGGTTGGGGTCAAGTAGGTAACCAGGGTGTTAATAATTATGGTACTTTCGCCAATTTGGGCAGCAATATATATGCATACACCGGAGGGTCTCCTTCTCCAGGTACATTTATAACTAGTTTTGCCAATGAGGATCTTACTTGGGAAACTACTACCCAAACTAACATAGGAATAGATATAGGATTTAATGAGGGTAGAGGTAACTTTAGTATTGACGGGTATCAAAAAACAACTTCAGATTTACTTTTGAATGTACCGGTATCGGGAACGAACGGTGGTGGTCGTGTGAATCAAAATATTGGTGAGGTCGAAAATTTCGGCGTTGATGTTTCCATAGGGTATGATATTATTCAAAATGAAAATTTCAACTGGAATGCAAATTTCGCCCTGACATATATACAAAATGAGGTAACTCAATTGTTTAATGACCTAGAAGTAATCGATGGCTCCATTACTGCACCGGGGGGACAAGCAAGGGTTGTCAATATCATTGAACTAGGACAACCTATAGGACAATTAAATGGAGCTACGTTTTTAGGAACCTGGAAAAGTTCAGAAGCCGCCGCCGCCGCCGGTTTTGGTAAAGTGCCTGGTGATGCTAAGTACGTAAGGGATGCTGATGGAGAGATTGCTTTTGGTGCTATTGGTAATGGTACGCCAACTACTACATGGGGTTTCAATAATACATTTTCTTTTAAAAACTGGGATATAAACTTTTTCTTGAACGGTTCCCATGGTTTTGATGTTTATAACCTGATGCAGGCCGGTATCACTGGAGGAGCAGGCGATTCTAGAAGTTTTATGGCGGCTGACCAGGTAAATCAATGGACGCCAAATAACGAAACCGATATCCCAGCAACTGTACAGTTGTTCAATTCTTCAAGATATATTGAAAAAGGAGATTTCGTTAGATTAAGTAACCTAAATATAGGATATACATTTACTGATGTTGGAGGACTGGCAAATACGAGCCTTAAGGTTTACGCTGGCGGACAAAATCTATTTTTGATTACAGATTTTAGTGGTTATGACCCAGAGTTATCGTCTAGAAGAACAAATCAAGGGAACGCAGACGTTGGTGCTGGTATAAACGTTGGAGCTTATCCTAACCCAAGAATTTTCAATTTGGGAGTAAAAATTGGATTCTAAAAAAATGCTAATAGAAAAATATACCGAAAATATGAAAACAATAAAAATTTATAAATTATTAAAAGAACTTTTAGGAATCTGTAGCCTTGTAGTTTTGGCCTTAGGTTTCAATAGCTGCGAGCAGTTCGACCTTGAAGAAAACCCTGCTGGTTCGCAGTTGCAGGTTGTAACATATAGTTCCATGGCACAGTTAGAATTGGGAGTCACTGGCATCTATGGTAAGCTAAATAAGGCAGCTTGGATGTCTACCTTTTATGTGAATGGTTGGTCAGGAGATGATATTACAACGCACGTTGCTAGTAATAAAGCGGATTTTAGGGAATATGACCAACGATTCGTCACAGCGGAAAATTCAAGAACGCTAACCAACTGGAATGGGGTCTATGAGATGATTCGTGCTGCAAATACCGTTCTTCAAAGTGTTGAAGGCCAAACGCTGTCCGATACAGACCCTACCAAACAAGAAAGGTTAATTGGGGAAACTTATTTTTTAAGAGGAATTATGTTCAATCATTTAATGCGTATTCATGGTAGAATCCCCCTAGTTTTAGAGGTCGATCCATTTCAGCAGCCAGAATTGGCTTCTCAATTAGCGGTTTTTGAACAAATTGAGAGCGATCTTTTAGCGGCCGAATCAAGATTGCCTGTTAAGAGCGAGTTTACAGGATCTACCACACCAAGTAGGGGTACTACTAGAGCATTTTTAGCCAGATTGTACATGGACTGGGCCGGTTTTCCATTAAAGGATGCAAGTAAATATGCACAAGCGGCCGCAAGTGCTAAAACAGTTATTGACAATGCCGCGGCCCATGGCTTTGGATTAGAACCAGATTTGGCCAAATTATGGTCATTGGAAGGAAGGTTTAGTCAAGAAGGTGTATTTACAATTGCATATAGTAATTCAGCCGGTAACCTGACCAATCGTAAAATGGGAAAGTTAGGATTACCATCGGATCCTGGCCTAAACGGTTGGCAAGAAACTTTTGCCGAAATACGCTTTTTTGAAGATATGCCTGAAGGGGTTAGGAAAGATGCTACTTATCACGCCGTCTTACCAGTCGGGGACGATGGAGCCATTAATGTAGGTAGCCCTACTAGCATGCTTCGTTGGGAAGAGTTTAGAGATCAACAAAATCCCATTTTGAGGAAAATTGTCGGAGAATTGTCCGATGGGGATTGGGCAGAATTTCAAACGTTAAGAAGTGATTTGTTCATGAGATATGCCGAGGTTTTGTTGATATATGCCGAAGCTTCCGGTGAAGCCGGATCTGCAGGTGCAGATGCGTGGGAAGCTATGAACATGGTTCATAGAAGAGCTGAAGGACTTGATATCGGTACCCCGGTGCCAAGTGACTTAACAGCAGGCGACGGTGCTATTCAAGAGTTGGCCTTTACGGAAAGAAAATGGGAGTTTGCTGGCGAATTTATACGTTGGAACGACTTGGTACGTAAAGAAAAAGTTCAAGAAGCTTTGGGTACTAGGAACCCACAAGTTTCTATTGGTACTTTATACGACGAAAATGGTGATGGTACTCCTAAACCATTGACAACTGCTGCAAACCCGATTTTAGGGTCTCTCACAACGGATAACTATTTTGCGCCCATACCACTTGTTGAAATAGAAAGAAACCCTAATCTAGGGAATTAAACGATAGTTTTTTTAAGTTAGTTTTGAGTTAGTTGAACACAGCGGTAAGATTTATCAATAAATCTTGCCGCCGTGTTATTTATAAGGGATTCATATTTCTGGCAGACATCATTTTTTCTTTCAATGACTAGCATGGCTAAAACAGAAGCGCATTGGAATTTTACAAAAAAGCATTACAAGAAATAGTTGTCGATTTTAAGCAGCAACTACCTGATTAGATGAGTGTAGTTTCTTTTCCTAGAGGAAATAATCATAATAAATATCGATTGTATAATAATATGTACTATTTTGACTTCAGTAAAGAAGTCTAGGTTCAATATTTTTCAATGCCATATCCAAATAAATACAAAAAAATTAGGCCCGTTTTTCCAATCTTTTTAGGTATCGCAATTTTGTTGTTTTCGGTAAGTTGCACTGAAGAGAACAAACATGCCGAAGGTGAAAAATTGGCCAAAACCAATTGTGCCTCATGTCATATGTTTCCGGACCCATCACTCTTGCCGAGAAGAATATGGGGTGATAAAATTTTACCGAATATGGGCTTAATAATGGGGATGTCACATGGCCCCATATATACATATAGTGATGATGAATCAAGAAAAAGCGTAAGCCCTATGCTATCGCAAGAAGATTGGGATAAGCTAGTACATTATTACCTAAATAAATCTGAGAACAGTATTCCTAAATACGTGATTCAAGAACAAGCATATAGTGACCTATTTGAACCCCACATGTTTGCATTTGATTCGTTGTCTGTAATTACGATGACTGCCTATAATGAAGAAAGCGGAAGTTTACTTTTGGGCAACGCCATTGATACCACATTGGTAACCTTAGATATTAAGGGAGGTATCCTCAATTCAGAAAAATTAGAGAGTCCCCCGGTTAAAATCGCATTTGCAGATTCCTTAAATTACCTATTAACCATTGGAAATCTAAATCCCTCAGATGAAGCAACAGGCAAACTAAAGATCGGAGCTAGTTTAATAGAAGGATTGATGAGGCCTGTAGATTTTTTGATCCATGACATAAATACAGATGGGTATGACGATGTATTCGTGTGCAACTATGGAAATAACGTTGGAGATTTTTCCCTATTTGAAAATTTAAAGGATGGCACCTACACGAAAAGGATAATTCATCCCTTGTCTGGGTCAATAAAGGTTGAAATGACAAATATGGATGCCGATGAGGAAAATGAAATTGTGGTTTTGTTTTCGCAAGAACATGAGCTAATTATGATATGGGACTATGAGGATAATTCCTTTATAGGTAAAAAAGTGGTTCAATTTCAGCCAGCTTTTGGTTCTGTAGATTTTCAGTTAAGAGATATGGATGGTGATGGCCTGAAGGATATTATTATTGGTAATGGAGATAACTCAGATTTATCAACAGTTCTTAAAAATTTTCATGGTGTAAGGGTATTATTGAACAAGGGCGATAAAGAATTCTCTGAAGACTATTTTTTGCCTATTCACGGAGTCAGCAAAATTATGGCGGAAGATTTTGATCTAGACGGTGATACCGATATTCTAACGATTTCTAATTTTGGGGACTTTTCAAATCCGAAGTTTAAAAGTGTTCAGTTGTTATTGAATAAAGGAGAATTAATATTTGAACCAAAATACATTAATGGGCTTCCAGATGTTAGATGGCAAACCCTAGATGTATCAGATTATGATAAAGACGGCGATTTAGACGTGTTTTTAGGTTCTTTTAATGTTAATATCGGACCGAAAGAATCGAATATAACAGACGGAAAAAACATATCTTGGGTGAAATTAGAGAATAAAATTAAGTAGTCAATGCAAGTCTTCATTAGATCTATCTGGTACATTGACAATACTGGGTTCTTTCATTAAGGCTACTACATCACTTAACTCTCGGTCACTAAGTTCTGACACCCCCTTTTTGAAATAAAAATTGGAAACCTCATTGATACCATGAATATAGAGATCAAATTTGTAGTTTTCCAAGACCCAATTTAAACACTCCTTTTGAGTTGTTTCTTCTTCCAGTTTCCAAGCCAGAACGTAAGCCTTACGGTTTGAAATCTTTGTACTGTCCGCATCCTGACGGCTAATATCTGAAATCATCGCAGCCAAAAGACTTGGACTTTTAGTAAAATCGTTTGAAATCAAACCACTTCGTATCTGCCAATTTAAATCATGGGATAAAATCTGAGGATGTTCTTTTTCGTACAATTGGTAAAACTTTTCAGGTAGTTCTTTTGCGTACTTTACTTTTGTTACAAATTCTGTCAACTCTTTTTCGGCCACAAAACTCTCCCAACTATTTTTTAAATAATAGTAGCCCAAAAAAGAGCAGAAAACACCAATAAGAAGAAACCAAATTATAAATTTAAAATCTCTTTTTTTAGATGCCATTTTTATGTAATTAATTATGTAATAGTACTATTTATTGTATAAACGAAGCTAATTATTTCCCTTTTTAGCAATAAAGTTATAGAGTTCAGTAGTAGTTACTTATAATTTGCTTCTGATATATTTTGTCCGACTTGACCATTTTCATTA
>CAZRIE010000123.1:0-12517 GCA_964600075.1 uncultured Flavobacteriaceae bacterium | reverse complement strand
CTGCGAACTAGCCTAAAAGTCGATACCTACGAGCTGCTACACATTGTTCTCGAAACTATACGGTCAGCTCATTGTTCGGAGGAACTAGATGCAAGTCATGCAACGGGTTCAAGACAACTATACGCACGAAGATTACAGTAGTAAAAGTAGTTCAGTATATCAAAAGGTTTGTTTTTCACAGAACATAGTCTTCACCTGCCTGCTGCACAGAAAGTTCTTCTACCTGAAAGAGCTATGGCCTTTATTTTGTATTTGTTATAAGCTGTTTAACCCTACCGTGCTAGTAATAAATCCAATACAGGATAGCACAGGATAGTACAGGACAGTTATCCCTTATATTTATTTTAACTTTCTGTTATAAAGTGAGATGCGAAATTCGTTTTACCCCCGCGTATGAATCTTTTAGAACAACTAACTCAACTTTGTTTTGGACTTAAATCTAGTATTTCAGCCAAGTCATTTTCAGGGAGTCATACAAGAACAGACTCCATTTGCATCTAACGAAACCATCAAGTCAGGTGATCTTCAGCTTTGGAGAAGCTTTCAAGCCGGTAGCGACGTAGCTTACGAGACAATATATAGAAACCATGCAGTTTCGTTATATAGTTTTGGATTGAAATTGACAAAAGACAAAGAACTGGTCAAAGACTGTATACAAGATCTTTTTATAGAATTGTGGAACTCGAAGCATCGGTTGGCTCCTGTAAAATCGATTAAATCCTATCTTTTTAAGTCGATCCGAAGAAAGTTGATTGCCGAGTCGGTGAAAAAACGAAAATTTTTCTCGGATAATGTGCTTACTAAAACCCCAAAGTATTTACAAAATTGTTCTGCGGAAGTAAATTTGATCGACAACCAAAATTTCAATCAGCAGCGAAAAGAGCTTCAAATGGCTTTGAGCATGCTTACCGATAGACAGAAAGAAATAATTCACTTAAAGTTCTACTCATTATTGAGCTATGTGGAAATCTCCGAAGTAATGGTCCTGACCATTAAGGGAACCTATAAACTTATGGGTCGATCTATTTGCAGACTAAGGAAGTATATGAACGCTCGTTCATAAGCATTAAAACATGAATAGGCTTTTCTAAGTTAAACAATTACAAACGTCAAATTTCCCAAATGCTATTCGCAAGTTACTCCGGGCTGAAAAAGGAGATGGTAGACCTTATTCCATGGTCATTATATTCAGTCCGAAGACTCCATAACCGAATAATTTTCTAGTAGTCGTGGAGGGCCGCTAAGGGATTTGTCGTCACCGACTTCTTCCATGCGTTTAAGCACCATTTCACGTAACGAGGTGAGTTTTTCGGCATATTCCGGGAGAGCGGCGAGGTTTTTTTCTTCGAAAGGGTCTTGGTCAATGTGGTAGAGCTCTTCCGAGGGACTGCTATGGTAATCTCGCAAAAAGGCGGCCGCCGCAGGATCGATTTTGGCCGCTTGAATATAGGATTCCCAATGATGTCCGGCGTGTTTCCAATGCCCTTCTGTTCGAGGACTTTCCATTGCCCAGACATCGGTGTGTGTCGTATAGGCAAATTCTGGATGTAAGTTGCGAATATATTTCCAATTATCAATCCTAACGGAGCGCATGGGATAAACGTTCTTGTCATTATCGCCTTTATGCGTAGCATAAATAGCTTCGCGATGCTGGCTCGTTTTTCCAAAAAGAACATCGGCAAATGATTTGCCGTCAATACCTTTGGGTGCCTTGCCGCCTGCCAAATGGATAAGGGTAGGGATGAGGTCGATCCAGCTTACCATGGCATTTGTGGTCGTATGTGGTTTTATCTTACCGGGCCAGGACACAATTAATGATGTGCGGATGCCAGTTTCGTAGAGAGACCATTTGGCGAAGGGCCAAGGCATGCCGTGATCCGAGGTATAGGCGAGCAGGGTGTTTGCCGGGTCAAGGTATTGGTCAATGAGTTTCCTGGTCTGGCCGAGACGCTTATCGATGTTCTCGGCCCCTTCGATGTATCGGGTCATTTCTACTCGTGCTTCAGGAGTGTCGTAGATACGGGGAGGAATAACGACTTCGTCCGGCGAGATGCGAGCGTCTTCTTTGGCGGGCCAGGCGGTGTGGGTATCTGTCCATCCGAGGAAAATGGCAAGGGGCGGGGCGTCTTTGGGGCGGTTGCGAAAAAAGGTTTCAACTTCGTCGAGGGTCATCGTTTGCTGAAGACCTCCACCACCAAGTATTTTGACCTCATCAGGCACATAGGCTCCATGGTGTTTTTTTCCGGAGTGACCGACCTTACCATGAAAAACGACTTCGTAGCCCTGTTCAAGAAGGCTGGGAATAAGAGATACAACACCCGGCTTTAATCCAATTTCATGATTGCCCACGATACCATTGTTATAAGGCATCATGCCAGTGAAAAGAGCTGCGCGGCTCGGCGCACAGGCCGGAGAGGCGACATAGGCATTGTCGAACCGAATGCCCTCTTCGGCAAGCCGCTGTAGGTTTGGAGTTTTTATTTCGGTCGCTCCATAGGGAGAAGAATGATACACTCCATGATCATCTGCTATCGTTATTACAAAGTTGGGTTTTTGAGCTGTGCCGATTGCCGTTATAAAAATGAAAAGCAGGAGAACAGTGCGTGTTTTGAACATGGATTCGTTTTTTTTCTATAAGAGACCGTTTTGAAATATGTCAATTATTTTTTTATGCTCCTTTTTGCGCTATTCTTCGTTAAATTTTTATACCGTAGCTCAGGCTATGCTAGAAATATTTGCCTAAAATAGCATCAAAAATTACTAAGAAAAATTCTAATCACATATTTCAAAACGGTCTCTAAGTCTCTTTAAATTTGAAATATTGAAAATTACTTTTCTTCGGGCTTTATGAAATAGGCTTCCGGAAATTCGGCCGACTCTGCCTTTTCAGGATTGCGCAGGGGATAGTAATTACCACGATCTTCAAGTAGCGGCATCGACTTACCTCCAGTTTCCCGTAAAAGTTCAAAAAGTCTTTGACGATAGTCTTTTATCAATTTTTGATGTTCGGTCGAGGTGATGAGGTTGTTCAATTCTTTGGGGTCTTCCTGTAAATCATAAAACTCGTCCAAATCCCAAATCCCATGATATCGAATAAACTTATAACGTTCGGAGAGTAATGCGTTGGTTGTCGGCGTGAATGGGTAGTTGCGTTCCCAATAGTATTCATAGAGCAATTCTTTACGCCAATCGGCCGCAGTCTCGTTTTGCACGAAAGGCTTCATGCTGCGGCCATCTAGACCCTTTGGAATAGGTATTTCTGCCATATCTAAAAAAGTAGGGGCGATGTCGATATTGGCGACCATTTCATGTACAACTTTGCCCGTATTAATTTCCGGATCATACATTAATAAAGGAACCCGGATCGATGTTTCATAAGCACTGCGCTTATCAATAAGCCCGTGTTCGCCGAAATGAAAACCGTTGTCACCCATATAGACCACCAAAGTCTTTCGTCCTTCTTTCTTATTGCCGTCGACCCATTGCAAGATACGGCCAAGGTTTTCATCGACTGCAAGTATAGTTTCACAATACCGTTGATAATATTCGTTGATATTGAAATCGGCCAGGTTATAGGCAAAATCGGCGCCGTGCCGGCTATTGCGCTGGTTGATGACCCACATGGGTTTTTGCTTTCCATGTTTGAATTGGGCCGAATCGGGTACAACCGCATCCTTATAACTTCCTAAGTGCCTATCGGCGGCAACAAAATCGGCATGAATGGCCTTATGGGATAGATACAACATAAAAGGCTTTTCAGGCGTATGTTGGCCTAACCAATTCATCGCATAATCAGTGAGCTCATCGGTGATATATCCTTTTTGTGAAACTCTTTTACCGTTTATGTTATACCCTTCAGCATTGTTTTGCGGTACTTTTCGACTAGTACCATGACCATCTGCCCAATAGGTACCCTGTCCTTTGAAACTTAACCAATAATCGAATCCTTCCCTTGGCGAGTCGTCTTCACCACCCATATGCCATTTGCCGATAAAAGCGGTTTCATATCCGTTATCCTTTAAATAGCTTGGGAAAAACTTTAGGTTTTCATCGACGGAGTGGTAATTGTCGACAACACCATGGTTATGGGCATAGAGCCCCGAAAGTATAGAAGCCCGGCTGGGGGAGCAAAGGGACGTGGTCACGTACGCGTTTTTAAAAACGATGCCTTCACGCGCCATACGATCCATGTTCGGCGTTTTTAAAAATGGATGTCCCATAAATCCCATAGCATCATACCGATGGTCATCGGCTAGCACGAATATGATGTTCGGTCTTTCATCTATGTCTATTTTTTCGGCGCAAGAAAAAAACAGAAAACAAAGTACCCCGAAAAACCAAATGTTATGACGCATGATCAATATTTTAATAGCCCCGAGTTATTAAATAGCTCATAGGATTTATAACTGTTTTCATATGATCAGTTTTCTTTACCAGGCTTAAATTCCCAATCGATGCTTTGTTTCTCCAATACAGGTTGGATCATCATTCTACTACTTAAGCTAAATCGCACGTCCTTTTCCAATTGAAGAGGGTCAAAACGATTCAAAATGAGCTGTCTTAACTCATTTTCCAACCCTGCATATTCCCGCTGACCGCTTAAATTGTTCCACTCGCCAGGGTCGGCCTTTAAGTTGATCAATTGTGACCCGTACCCTGTAAACCAATTGTATTTATATCCGCTTTTTACCACACTAAAACAGGTAGTATAAACGCCTTCCGAATGATTCTCGATTAGAGCGAATCTGCTATCGTCGGGTGTACCGTTCATAAGCGGAACCAAGCTAGAACCATCATGTTGAAGTCGCTGGTCATTCGGAATACCCGTCCAATCCAACATGGTGGGCATGATATCTACCAACGACACGGGGGTAGCTTGTTGCGTACCTGCAAACTTATTGTCAGGATACTTAACAATAAGCGGCACGCGGGCGGACCATTCGTTAAAACTACGCTTTTGCACCATCCCTTTTTCCCCAATCATGTCGCCATGATCGCTGGTAAAGACAACGATGGTGTTCTTGTCTAGCCCCTTATCCTTCAAAGCGGACAATAACTCGCCTACTTTGTCATCGATATAGGTATACAGCGCGTAATAGGCACGCCTCACTTCCCTGATACTTTCGGGATCTGTTACGTCCACCACATCGGTACCTGAATGACGCCTCAGCCATTTGTCCATAATGCTAAGTTTGTCTTCCCAATTTTCGGGAAACTCGGGCAATTGAATCTCTGCATCCTTGTACATATCCCAATACTTTTGTGGGGGCAAGAACGGCTCATGAGGGAAATTATAGGAAACAAACAGGAAGAACGGTTGCTTTCCATCTTTCTCATGTATGTACTCGATAGCCTTGCCATGCGCAAGCTCATCTAGTTCTGAACTTCGGTTTGTTTTGCCAATTTTCACTCCGCTGGCGATGTAGTTTTTATAATGGTCCCTCGGAATCTTTTCCTCCCTCGATTTTACCCAACGATAGTCGGCCGGGTAGTTGCTTTGTATGAACCGTTTTTGAAATCCGTGTCGTTGGTCCGGCCCTACAAAGTGTACCTTTCCACTTAGTACGGTCTCGTAACCATGATTGACCAGATAGTGATTAATGGTAGGGATATCCGAGGCCAATGGTGCAGCGTTGTCGTATACCCGAATGTTCGATGAATACATTCCGGTAAGCATCACCGCCCTTGCCGGTGCACAAAGTGGATTATTGGCATAGGCGGCATCAAATCGCACCCCCTGTTGTGCCAACCGATCCAGATGGGGCGTTTTTACCACGGGATGACCGTAAGCACCCAAAAGCATAGGAACCATTTCGTCCGCTGAAATTAGTAGTATGTTGGGTTTGGATTCTTGTGCGTATAGATTTGACCCTAGAAGAATCAACACAAGTAATCGGAGGTAGTTGATTTTCATAGGTGTTTTATTTACATAAATTTATTTTCTATTTTAAATGATACAAAACGAGCTTATCGCTACCTAAACTGTTGATGATAGTCTAAATTGATCTTAATCAAAAAAAACCTGTGGAGCTGGCTCCACAGGTTTTTTTAATTTCTCTATGGTGCATCCCACCAAACCCTCGTATCCAAGATATCGGGGCCTTGTCGACTTATAGCAGCATCGAGATTGGCCGAGTTGACCGTTCGCTCCGAATCGGGATAGGTCAACCTTCGAATAAATTCTTCCGTTTTTAGCTCACTGCCGGGATATGGATTCGGCGCTATATCAGGGAACCCGCTCCTTCTAAAGTTGGCCCAGCCTTCAAACCCGTTCAAGAAGGAAGATACCCAATATTGGGTATTGATATCTTCCAATTCGCTACCTGGTGTTAAGGCATGGGTGGCTAAAAAGGCCTCAATCTCAGGTTCACTGATTGTGGTATCGCCTGGCCAATCGGCAAATTGCCTCATATGGGCCCTGATGCCGTCCTGGTACAATGCATTGGCATCGCCTGGAACCCATCCTCTGAAAGCGGCTTCTGCATGTAAGAGCAATGTCTGCGAATAAGTGACCAAAAAAGCAGGGGCTTCAGGCCCACCAAGGCGCTCACGATCCAACTGGCTGTAATCGAAAAGACTGGCCAGGCCTTCCGCTTGGGCAATGGCATCAATGGTCGTATTATCATGGCCCATCGGTACACCTCGTTGTACTGCCGGATCATAATTGGCATTTTCCGGTACTTGATCCGCACCAGAAGTTGCACCTACATATCGAACGGCGATTCTGCCGAGCCTTGGGTCGTTATCACCCTGCAAGTGATTCATAAACTCACTTTCTATATAATAAAAAGGGGCTTGACCACCATTTAGGTTGGTGCCCAGCCCGTTACGGAAACTCGCATCGTGCCAAACGGCGGCATTACCTCTGTTCAAGTTTATTACACCGCCAGTTATGGCCTTGGCCGCAAACTCTTGGGCCTTGGTCGGGTTTATTTTCGAAAGGCGCATTGCCGCTCTTAACAACAACGAATAACCAAGTCTTTTCCAGGCCGCGATATTGTTTTCCACGCCCTGACCGGCATACATGATTTCTTGATCTACGGCATCGCCTGCGGGATTAAGGGCAGCAGAAGCCTCTTCAAGTTCCTTGAGTAAATCATCGTAAATTGCTTCTTGCGCATCATAGACCGGAAACGGAACCTGTTCCAAGAATCCTTTCCCTGCTTCGAAATAAGGAATTTCGCCATAAGTATCCGTCAAAATGATGAACTCATGTGCGCGCCAAATACGCAACATCGACAATACATTGGTGTCTTCAGGGGCTACATTAGCAATACCGTCTACCAGATTTTTTATAGTGGTACGATATCCACTCTGCCAGTTCTGCTGCGTTCGGGATCGGTTATCTTGGTTAAAGTTACCTCCGGAACCTACACCTTGAAAAGGGGTGTGCATGTGCCTAACAATTTCTTCTTCGTAGGTAAAATTGTTATAGCCGGGAGAACTACCTATAATAGCAGTATTTAATTGAAATGTTGGATTAATTGACGTCAAGCGCACCGGATCGGTATTAATTTCCTCAAAATCTTCATCACAGGACATGAGCAACGCCAAGGCCATACAAGTGCCGAATATATATTTAGTCATGTTTTTCATAGTCTTTATATTAAAATTTCATATTAATGTTAAAACCGATATCCCTTGTAATCGGCAAGCCAGTAGCCTCAAGCCCTGTGAAGTTGTCGCCGTAAATCCCGTTTTGATCGGGATGAATATGGGGTACCCATTGCTTGAGTACGGCCACGTTGTTCATGATGATATCGAACTTTAGGCCTTTGATAAATTTGATCTGCTCGAGGTGATCGGTGAAATCGTATCCTAGCGACAGTTGGCGTAGTTGCCAAGATCCAGCATTGAAAACCGATTGTTCGGAAGCCCTATAGCTACGGATCACCTGATAGAACGGTTGTATTTCCGCTTGTGCCGTGTTCACGCCGCCATCAGGGTTCACACCTTCGCCTACAACGAATCCGACGTCCCTACCGACCAAAGTGGCCTTGTCAAGACCGTGTCGATAGGCGTTGATATGGGTGCCCGAAATCATTTTATGGCCTAATTTAAAGTCAATTAAAAAGGTTAGGCTTAAGTTTTTATAGTTAAAACTATTCGTAAACCCACCTACCCAAGTAGGCAATGCAGATCCGAAATTCAGTTGTTCCTCCGATCGTAGGGGCAAACCAGTGTTCGGGTCGTGAACGATACTTCCGGCATCGTCCCTTAGCCAACCCCATCCGTAGAGTTGTGCCATGGGCTTGCCCACTACCTGCCGCAGTTCTCCGTGGAACTCGGCGCCTCCGACCGTGATAAAGTTGTCGTCGACACTTTCGCCAAGGCTTAAGACCTCGGAAGTATTATAGGATACGTTAGCCGAAGTATTCCAGGTAAAATTATCGGTTCGAATAGGAGAAACGGAAAGAAATAGCTCTACCCCTTCATTTCTACTTTCACCTACATTGATCAAACGTGTCGTATACCCTGAAGCATCGGAAGTCTGTGCTCGCAGAATCTGATCGTCGGAAAGCTTATTATAATAGGAAGCCTCAAACCTCAAATTGTTGAACAAGGTCAGTTCAAGACCAATTTCCCTTTCTGTTACCAACATCGGTTTTAGATCCGGATTGGGAACTGTATTTGTATTTATTCCGCCCACAGGTCGGTTCGAAAGCTGTAGCGGATTGATCTGATACGGCAGAAGTTGGGCATATGGCTGTACATCGGTATCACTACCTGCCTGGGCATAAGCCACCCTTACCTTGCCGAATGATAACCAATCGGGCATTTTGAACGCATTGCTGAAGACAAAACTACCGGTTATCGATGGATACAAGATGCTAAGGTTTTCGGCGGACAGCGTGGAGAACCAATCATTTCTTGCCGTAGCGTTCACATAAAGGTACCCTCCGTAAGATAGTTCAGCCGATCCATAGAGCGAGTTTACCCTTCTTTTGCTGAAAATATAATTCGGGCTAACCGTGCTGGCATTACCAATAGTATACAGATCACGAGTATAAAAGTTTTGACCCAAAATCGTATTGATGGAATTACTTTGATTCATTTGATTGCCCCCAAAATTGACCATAGTACCAAACTCGCCGAACTTCTTGTTCGCAGCAATCAAGAAATCGACGTTGGTCTCCCTGAAGCGCCGTTGATCCTGAATGTACTGACCGTTAACAAAACCTGGAGGTGGTGAAGACTGGCGTCTAGATCCCGTAGGCAGGTTGTAATCCACATCGCGATAATACCAGTCTTGCCCGACCCTTACCTGGGCATATAGCCAGTCTGTAAAGTCATATTTGGCGGTAATGTTCCCGAATATTCGATCACGCACGTTATTCTCGAACCGCTTCAATGCAAAATAAGGGTTCGTTCTGTTACTGAACCTCGAGTAAAGTATCTCGTCACCGTTCTCGTCGCAGCAATTTTCTTCTAACAATTGCAACGGCATACTGGAGGCCAATGTATAGATGACTACCGGGCTATAATCCTGCTCCGCAATATTAGGCGGATTCGTACGTACCTCGTTTGAATAGTTCACATTACCGGAAACGGTAAACTTTTTAAGTTTTTGGGTAAAGCCAAGGTTGATGGTTCTTCTCACATAATCGGAACCTGGTAGAATGGCCTCCGACTTCAGATTGGCCGCGGAAAAGCTGATTCCTCCATTTTCGCCACCAGAAGCCACGGAAATGGTATTCATCAGGGTCGAACTATTTCTATAGTAATCTTTTACCTTGTTCGGCTGAGGCGTATAGGGTACCTCTAGGCCATCAAACAGTATTTGGGTGCCTCCCATAGGCTCCCCAAAACTCCATACACCGGTCACCGGGAAGGGTGCATTCGGTCGTTGACCACCCTCACCTTGACCATACTCATATTGATAATCAGTATTATCTATAGGCGAACCGTTGGTGTAATTGGCATTATAAGTTACGACGACCCCACCTTCAGATCTAGTTTTTGTGGTGATCATAATAACACCATCCTTTGCCCGGGCCCCATACAAAGCAGAGGCCGCCGCACCTTTCAAGATGGTCATTGCTTCTACGTCATCAGGGTTGATACTACTCAAGCCGTCACCACTATCTGAATTACGGTTACTGCCTACTTCAGACACACCACTATCTACACCAAAAGATGTGTTATTAATAGGTACACCGTTAACTACGATCAAGGGCGAGTTGTTACTTCCGAACGAAGATATACCTCGTATTCTGATTTTACTACTTCCCTGCGGCCCTGAACCTAGTTTCGAAATATTTACCCCGGCGATTTTGCCTTGAAGAGCATCCATAAAATTAGGAGTTCTGTTGACCGTAAATTCTTCTGAATCTACCTTCGAGGTTGCATAACCGAGCGTTTTTCTATCCCTTTCGATGCCAAGAGCCGTCACTACTACTTCGTCCAAGGCTTGGCTGCTTTCCTCTAAGCCTACGTTTATGGTAGATAGGCTCCCAACGGCAACCTCTTTTGCCGTAAAACCGATATAGCTAAAGACCAGTACTGCATTAGTGCCCGATACGGTTATGATATAATTACCATCGAAGTCTGAGGTAGTGCCATTGCCTGTTCCTTTTTCAAGAATACTGGCCCCGGGTAGGGGCGCTCCATTGGCATCGGTCACTGTTCCGTTCACATCAAGATCTTGTACCATAATTACTTTTTCCGGTACTTTTTTTACTTCGTTTACGGCCGTGCTCCTAGTCAGTACAATTTGTTTTTCAATTATCTTAAAATTCATCTCCCCATTTGGGAAAAGTTTTTTTAAGATCTTTTCTATACCTTCTTTTTTGACATGGATATCCACTTTTCGATTTAAGTCCAATTCTTCTTTGCTATAAAAGAATTTGAATTCGGTTTTAGACTCTATCGCCTTGATAACCTCTAAAACGGTAGCTCCAGTCTTTTCTAGGTCTATTTTGGTTTTTTGCGCATACCCCGATCCTGCGTGCACCTGAAAAAGTGTCGCTAGGAAAAAAATCAGCGTGAACTTTACCTTTAAATCAAATTTTGGAAAGCTATTTTTCCTTTCCGCCATCGCGTGTGTTAGTCTTTTTATCATTTTCTTTTGGTTTTAGTTGTTTAAACGATTATTGGTTCCTCGGTTTTTTACAATTCATAGATGTAGTTTTTAATGGGTTAATACAGAATCTAAATAATCTTGGTCTTTAGGTCACTTGGTTCAACTTTTAATCGCACTACCCTTATCAACTTTTTCGCTGATGGTTATCGTATTTGCGTTTACCTCATATTTAAATGGGGTGTGCTCTTGAAAGGTGAATAAAATTTGATCTATCGTTTCATTTGTGAAAGTTCCGGTAAACCGTTTTTGGTTTAATTTTTTGACTTGGCTGTTTATGCTTACATCAAAATGCCGTTCCAACTCCTTAATAATCATCTCAAAGGGGTCATCGGCAAAGAGTAGCTTTCCCTCGGTCCAAGCGATGTATTTGCTGATATCAACTTCGTCTATTACAATAGTACCTTGCGTTATAACCGCACGTTGGCCTGGAATTATATCTATTGGCTCACTGTTTTCTTCACGGTTCGATTTGTAAACTCCCACACTTCCTTCGACCAAGACTGTAGAAGTATTGTTTTCATCGCTGTAACTCGACACGTTGAATATCGTTCCGTAAACCTCTGTTGTCATATTGTCGGTCTCGACGGTAAATCGACGCGATTCATCTTTTGCTACTGAAAAGTAGGCTTCGCCATCTAAAAAAACCTTCCTTGTTGTGCCTTCTGAAAAAACTACTGGATATCGTAGCTTAGATCCTGAATTTAAAATTACATGGGACCCATCTGATAGAATCAGTTCAAATTTTTTCCCGTTTGGCACGGCCAATTCATTGTATTCGACAGTAGTTTGAATCGAGCCCTTTTTTTTGTAAATTAACCTGTTTTGCTCATGATTTACGACTGTCCGCCCGTTTGAGTTGGTTACTATTTCTGAGGAGGCCTCGTCAAGCGTTCGAACTGTACCATCCCCTAGTTTTAAAGTTATTTGAGTGCTTTTCACCACCGGAATACTGTGTTCTTTTTGAAAGGGAGAGAGAAGGAACATGCCATAAGCTGTACCGATTATACCTATAAAAACCGCTGCAGCCCTTAATACATATCTTCTTTTTGATCGAGATATCGGTCTTGTTTTATGAATGTTCTTTTCTTTAAATTCGCTTCTTTTTCGCAAGATATTCTGCCACATGATATCCGAATCTTCGTCCGAAAGCTGATCGGTACGGTCGAAATTCGTCTGTAAAATAAGATGGGCGGCACTTTCAACAGTTTCTTTCTTTTCAGGATGTTCTAAAATCCAATTTTCCCAATATTTTCGAGTTTCGCTATCTGAATCCAAGATCCACTTCTGGAAATATTCATCCGATATAAAATCTTTTTCTGAAAAATGGGTGTATTTCATGCTTGCGTTTGTGGGTTCGAGAAAACGGCCCTCTGTTTATAGAAAGAGATAATAATTCATTTTTTACCCCATGGAAATCCAAATTTTTCATGAAAA
>CAZRIE010000122.1:9448-12544 GCA_964600075.1 uncultured Flavobacteriaceae bacterium | reverse complement strand
AGCACTTATGTATGTTCGCCTAAAATCATATACAAGATTCAAAGAAATACCATACAGAACAATCCCTAAAAATGGGGATATTCACCTGTAATCTTTACGATCCGGACAGCGGCAAATCGTATCTTACAATTCCATAACTTTCGAGGCTTTTTTAATAAGCTGGGCCGTGTTCTTTACCTGAAATTTTTCAATAAGATTTTTTCGATGCGATATTGCAGTATGGTTACTTATAAAAAGCATATCTGCTATTTGCTTTGAAGAATATCCATCGCCTATAAGTCGAAGCACTTCTTTTTCCCTCGAAGAGATGGTGCGGTTTAATTTATTTGAAAAGCAGGTCTTGTTTGACAATTCGTGATTTGTAAAACATTGCTCAATCCTTTCTTTACCGGATACATCAAAAATATAATTTAAAGCGAGGGTGCATTTTTCCAATTTGTGGATTACTATTTCATGCTTAAGGCACATCTCATGGCCATAAAAATTGGTGATGTGATAGCGAAGTATTAAAGGTTTTTGAGGATACGGAATGGTAAAGAAATAGGATATTCTATCTTTCATTCTGTAGGCGTCCATTTCGTTGACCAAAGAAAACCAAAAATCCCAGCCTTCTTCACACAAACAGTGATAATTCTCTCCTACAATTGCCTTTAAGAGCTTGTTGCAATAAAGGAATTGATCTTTTTCTATGAGATAGATACCTATCATCAAATTCTTAGAGCATTCACATGCATTTAGCAGTTCGGGAATAGTGGATAGATAGGAAAGCTCACGCCTTCCATAAGTAGATTGGAAATTTGATATTTCTTCTAGGTTGTTCATTTAATGGGCTTATATTAAATATACGACCATAAATACTGCAAGCTATTTAAAACTGTATAATTGGTAGGTAATACCTTATAATTTGTAATTTTTTCTTGATACTTGAACTTATATAACCACAATGATCAAACACTATTGTCCTACAAAAATAAAATCCTTATCCCTGTATTGTTGATTAAGGCCTCGGTGCGATACTGATTTAAGAATACAAGAACTGAAAAAGGTAATTGCGTTCTGCCCGAATGACGAAGATATTTTCTCTAGTTACTGAAAAGACAGAGGAACACAATACTTCATAAACGGTAGCGCTTTTACTTTTAGCCATAAGTGAACTATATCAAAATAATCTTAGGAACACCAATATTTCCCTAAGGTCACCCATTCAGTGAGCATAAAAACCAATCCTCTTAAAACTCCAATATACAGTTTTTTTCAGCCCTAGGTTCTGCTCTCCACAGGCTCCAATCTCGTCTCCTGTAAATTCTGTTTTTATAGGTTTTTTATTTTTATCCTAACTTCAGAGGCACCATTTTACAGCGGTACCAAAACAATATTGCCCTCCGAAGAGCTCAAATCAATTCGAATAATGGAGTGGTTCTCATCACTGATGGGAATCATCTTGCCCTTGTATTCGATATTGACATGATTGTCTCTTTTAATGGTGTACTTGATATCGAGGCCGTTAAAACTACCGCTCAGCGGGTTATTGTCTAAATCGTCATCATCATCGTGCTGTTCTTCGCCATTAAAAACACCTGATTCAACATTTTTGTTGGCCTCGTTCGGTTGAAGATCCATTCGGTATGAGCCGTCCGTACCATCGACTTCCCATGTAGCATTAAATGTTGGAATAAATGCTCCGCCGCCCCCTGCATCAGAGCTACAACCGATCATTACAAGTGTAAAAAACACTGCTAGAATTTGTGTTAGATTCGAAGTTTTCATCTCTTATCATTTTTAGTAACTAGTTCATTTTATATGTTCAATCCATTTCGGAGTTGGGAAAGAAAGGTATTTACCTTGGGATTCATTACATCGATTTGTCGTTCAAGGTCATCAGTGATTCGTTTTACGTCTCTTAGAATTTCCTTCTTTTTGCGCTTTTTATCGTTTTTACTCAATTCCCTATATGCCAATATTTGGGTTCTCACCTTATCAAGTTTGAGAATATGGATCTTGTGGATATCATCGATAATACCTTCGATTATAGTTTCCAATTCCACACCTCTTGGTGCATCCCAATATTTATCGAAATCCAAACGGTATTTGGCGTTATTGTTGTTGATGTCGTTGAAAATCTCATTATACGCATTTATGATTTGAACCATCTCATCTTGGATAGTTCGATTTTCAAGGGCATATTTGGTTACATCTTGGAATTCTTTTTGAACATCGATCACCCGAAACATATAGGTTTCCAACATATTGGAAATAATATTATACTGCTCTTTTTTAGCGGCCAATAGTTCCTTTGCATGAACTACATCTACCAGCTCTTTCATAAACTTTTTTCGGGTCTGGTTATCCCGTATCAGTCCCCTTCCGATAAGTATGCTTCCTTTTCTCAGAATGACTTCATTCAGGTTTTGAAAAGTGACCGTGACTTCATAAACGCCACTATCGATATCATCTTTGACCTCTCCGAAAATGACCGTTCCGGCCCTATAGGCTTTCAAACTATCTATGGATGACGATGACAGATTTTGAACATCCGCTATCCTTTTTTCCAAATTTTGGTGTGCCAATACCCGATTGTAACGCCTTCGTTCTAAAACAGTGTATAGCCCAGAATTGATAAGCTCGGTCTCAAAATCATTGGTCAACATATCACCAATATTTTTGATGGAGGCATCACTGACACTAAAATCCCAAACATAGACGATAGAATCGTTGTTCGTCAGAGGTAAAGTTGTGGCATGGATCTTACCGATTAGTAGAAATACCAAAATACCATAGAAAAGTCTCAGTTCAATGTACTGCATAAGTTAAATTTTTATGTGATGAATTTCTCAAAGTACAGACCATGAAACTTCCGTTTCACGGTCCCAATACCTGAGATAGTTCTCATTATAATTATTGGGGGAACAAATAAAAGAAAAAGCCGAAAAACACCTCAATCGCAGAGGGGCAATTTCACTTGGTCTTTCGTAATCAACTTATTGGTCTTACAACTTTGGTCACCATCTTTGACCTGAAAATGATGGCTGCTGTCTTTCTTTCTTAAACGTACCGTGATAGAAATTGGGCTTCTCTCCACTATTTCTGCTGGTTTTC
>CAZRIE010000122.1:0-9348 GCA_964600075.1 uncultured Flavobacteriaceae bacterium | reverse complement strand
CTTAAACGTACCGTGATAGAAATTGGGCTTCTCTCCACTATTTCTGCTGGTTTTCCGTCAACAAAAACTGACGCTTGAGCCATATCTGAAGGTACGATTAATTCGACGTTGTACCTTATATTCGATAGAATTACTTCATTTTTTTCCTCAGTTTTAGTTGGGGTCTGTTTTGCAATAATAGAATCTTTTTCATCCTCGATTAAAATAGAATCTTTTGTACCCACCTGTGTTTCTACCACGGATACATCTTCTATAGGCGAATCTTGAGATAAGCGTGGCAAGGCCAAAAAAATAGCGCAAATACCAAGAACCGCGGTAATTCCAAAGCTAATAAAAACCCTTCTTCGATTCTTTTTTGACACTTCAAAAAAAGCAGTTGTTCCGAAAAGTTTAGCCTTAATACGAACAAATATGTTCTGACTATTCTCATCTGAACGGTTTGCTATATACTCCTTTTCAATTGCAACGGCCTCCATTTTTGTATCGGCATCAATCTTCTTTACAATCGCGTTATAGAGCGGTTCAAAATTGGAATCGACCAATTGTTCTATACTCAACGTATTCGTATCCTTCAAAATATTAGTCAGCCTTGCGATATTATCCCGAATTTCAGAATTTAGGTTGAGGTCATCAGTAACCCCCTGCATATTCGTGAAATCTTTCAATTCCCTAATCTGCTCGTTCAGGCTCTCGGTTCTTTCTTCCCAGTATTTCATTAACCGTACCCTTTCCGAGGGATCATAAATATTCACTTCATCAAGTACCACGGGAAAAACGCGCTCGTAAAAATGGTCGTTCTTGAAAATCTCGATCAGTTCGAACATACAGTTTACCGATCGAAGGTACTTGTTGCTTATGACCAAGATGATATATTGGGCCTTCCCAATCTTCTGCATAAAAGCCTTAATCTTGCCCTTATAGCCCAAAACGTTCTTGTCCCTAACTATAGGCAGGCCCTTTTTTTGGAATTGCATTTCGATGCTTTCGACTAATGCCTCGCTTTCGGAATCCCAAGTGTATGAAACGTATATAGCGGGCCTATCGGTACTATTCGGCATTCGACAGAAAGTTTATTCCAATCAACGTTTATTTGGTCGTTGGTATTAATCTAACATTAAGGTAAGTATAATTCAGGTAGAAGATATCAAGAAATGTGCATTATGACGTAAAAATTGTACCAGTGGGTCTATTCCCAGCATCTTTTACAGTATTCCGGATTACTTGGCTCAAATGCAATAATCATAAAAATCGAAGTGTAACGAGTCCCGATATTAAGCTCCGATAAACCGGGTCGTACTATTTATACGTCAATTAAGACCACTCAATACATTTTAAAATGCCCCAAAGTGATTTTCCCACTAGTTTTCTAGAAAGTTTAGCCAATATTTCTTTTTATACGCTGATTTTGCATCCTATGTTAGGAATACAAATTGCTGTTGGTGGTAATCGGTGCCGATTGGACCACCATGAAAGATCAACACGGAAATCTAATGCTGGCATCGAATGTAGAGATTGAAGCGCTTAGAACACTAAATTCGGGTACATTAAAGAAAATAATGAGCGTAGATGCCCGCAGAAATTCCAACGCCACCCTAGATCAGTTTCGAACGTGGGGCGTTTATCAAATCAGCAATCTCGAGAGTCAGTCGTTCGGTGATATCGACGTATATAAAGAAGTTAACCGATTATTGGTAGCGGCAGAACTGTTCGAAACGTGGTCAAACCCTACCCATAGAACTTCCGATAATCTATGCTTAATCCACTAGGGTCCTCATGAATCTCCGCAGACCATATAACTTGAACAAAAAAATGACAGTTGGTTTATCACTTCGAATACCCATCACTCTGAATTATTGTCAATTACTACAGAATGCCGTCAATACGAATAAGTTGACTTTCTGCCCTTCAGGCCAAAAGCCAAAACGAAAATAGCCTTTCGAAGTGCTTGAAACTACAATTCAATAACAATACTTTTCGCTCCTCTCTTTTGAACTTCTTCGATCATGTGTTTTGTACCGCCAGGGCCATCTTCTCCCTTACCGTCCCAAACGGCTATAAGTGTCAGATTATGTCCGCCGTATGCCAAAGCGGTGTTCAACAACCATAGATTGTTCCGCTCCCAAAACGAATAACCGCTTTGCTCCTTTGATGAATTGGGTGAATTTTTGGCCTCGGCCATTATGCTCACTTCGGTATCGGCATCTTTATAAATATGGTAAAACCGGTCGACCCAAGAACTGCCTGCAAACATAACGGACTCGGCAATATATTTTTCAGCAGGCAATGCCAACAGCATCTTTATAGGTATCCCTAACGCTTTACATATCTCAAGGAAAATAAGGTCTCCGCCACAAGCGCCTCCGGAAATACCGATATAATCATCGGCAAAAGGATTTGATTTGAGTATATTCTCTAGACTGTCCTTTAATTTTTGATGGATTTCTGCTTCGAGCTCTTTTGGGAAACGAGGCTGTTTCCGGTTTTCAGCATCGATCATATGACCGGTAAAAAGTAAAACTTTTTGATCTCCCGTTTTTAACTCATTATCCATAGTATTAGCTTATAATTTACTATTGATTGTAACGCTAAGAAATCAACTCTATTATTTTATGTATACTCTATCCAAGAAATGAATTCGAATCTTTTTTGCAGTGTTCAAAAGTAAACTAATCTCAATAAAGATTCCAAGCGCAAAAAAACCCTTTGTATACCCATACATACAGATTATCATCAATTTTGGGTCTTCCATACATAAGTTCGGTAATATCATTCAATTCACAGCCAGTAACAAAGAAATTTCTTAACTTTAAGAACGTTTAATCTCCCCCCTTGTTTAGTGGCACTAGACCACGGCTTCTGAGCCCAGTCTTGTATTGCCCATACCCTGTATCATTTGTATCATCTAAAAAAACCAAATTATGAGTGGATTAGCAAAAAGTTATGAAAAAGCCATCAGAAGTGAAATCGGCGCGCATGCCGCGTGGTTTCCAGTAACCAACACACTAAAAGTAGGGGATTTTGGCTATTTTGAAGGAGGTGTCTTCCGCGCATTGGGAAATTTAAAGGACAGGTATCCGGATATCGTTTTGAAAATCGCTCCTGGGCCACCGTCAAAACTGAATTTTACTACCGCGGGTACGCGCGTCAGTAGAATCGTTGCCGGGGGAACAACAACCGATTCATTTGCTACCTTGGGCAATGTTCAGGCTGTCCTGAACTATAAATTCGACAAGGAAAATTCGTTAGTCTTAAAAGCGGAAAAAGTGATGGTTGAACAACTTCAGAACATTGACGATGTAGGCATGGCTCTGGCCTCTAAATCGAACTGGAGGAGAAAGTATAAGGTGGTATCCGCCACGTATAGTGGTGAAAATTGCCTGATTATATGCGCGCGCGAAGCAGGGTCTGATTTTACCATAAAGGCCAGTGCAAATATTTTGGGTCAAATCGAAGGTGGCAAGGCCGAAGGGGGTTTTGAAACCTCATCTTCGAAGGCAAGCACCTATGAATCTATCGGCGAATCAGGGGTTTTAGCCATTCGACTGTTCAAACTGAACCTTTTTAAGAAGACCCAATTAGTACGTGGCGAACAACCATCTACCAATTTAAAGATCGAGGATACGCTCGATATGAACATCGAAGACGATTTTTGAAGCCTAAAAAATCGGACCTACTCGAATATATTCCGTGTGACGTTCTCAAAACCAGTATGCTTCTGGGCAAAGACATTTTTACGCCCCTAAAAGATCTTTGGCCGTACTACCCGAGGCAGCACAGGATATCGAACTGACCGAAATTCCAAGCAATAAAACAATCATGGTCTCGGGGTTTTCAAAATTCCGTACTGATAGTGATAAAATCTAATCGAATAAATAAGGAATACTGTCTAAAAGAAACCAGATCACTTTCTAATTCCAAATACGCTATATATGAAACCCATTGAAAAACTGATAGTCCACGGAACCCGAACAGAAATTGATATTGAAAATAAATCGTGGATAAAGGAAGGATACACCTATAACTTAAGTGGAAGTACTCGAGATGGGGGAAACCAACTCACTATTGAACTTAAAAAAAACGACAAGTTGCTCGAATTCGAATTGGAAGACGGCACCAAATGGATGTGCGATGCAGCTACGCTTCACGAAGTCTATCCTGAGCTAGACCCAGCCCTTAAACCGGAAGGCGACAGAGATTCGAATGAAAACACAGATACCTTTGTTCTGCCGACTACTGTAGACGCTGCGCCCACTGAAAGGGGTATCGTTGGTAAAGTCGCCGTCAAAATACTCCGGGTATTTATCCAAAATGCCATCGAAACCAATGTTGGAAAAATTGCCCTTAAACTGGAAGATGAACACTTGCAATACGGCCTTACTCCGAAAAGTGCGCTGTGGGATGAAATGGTTACCAAAAAGGGAACCATAAAAAAAGACGCAACTATTTTTTCGATAGACCCAAAATTCAAGTTTGATGTTTTTGCCGATAAGATTCCAAACAACAGACCCTATTTTCTATTTATTCATGGCACTAATTCCGATACGAAGGGTGCCTTTTGGGATTTAAAAGCTTCTCCGGTCTGGGGAACCTTACACAATAAATATGCAGGCAATGTAATTGCTTATCAACATCGTACGCTGACCAAAAGCCCCCTTCAGAATACAGTAGAACTGGCCAAAATGTTACCCAATGGTTCAGAATTACATCTACTTACCCATTCAAGAGGCGGCCTTGTTGGCGATATCTTAAATAAATATTGTGAAGGTGGCATAGGGTTTACCGATTATCACATTGCGCTACTTGAAAAAGAGGGCGGCCGCGAAGATGACATAAATGCCATTCGCGCCCTCAGCGCAATTTTCAAGAAAAAAAAGCTGAAGATTACCAAATTTATTCGGGTGGCCTGCCCCGCGGCAGGTACCAAATTGGCCTCCAAACGCTTGGACCATATGTTGAATGTGCTGTTCAATCTGGTCGGTGGTGTTTTTGCCGATGTTTTAAAAGAATTACTTTCCACGGCTATCAATACCAAAGATGACGTGGATGTACTTGCTGGGTTGGAAGCCATGAACCCTGAATCACCGTTCATTAAAATACTGAATGATCCTCAACAAAAAAATGAAATTGATGGCGGCCCATTGGTAGTTATTTCCGGAAATGGAAGGGTCAACCTTTCAGGTCAGGGTCTTCTGGCCATTTTAGGAAAGTTGTTTTACTGGCAGCGTAATGATTTGGTGGTCAATACCGATTCCATGTACCTAGGTGCTAGGCGCAGCGATACGATACAATACTTTTTTGATCAAGGTATCGACGTAAATCATGTCAAATATTTTGAAAATAGCAAAACGCAAGAAGCCATTGATCTGGCCCTAAAAACCGAGTTGGGTGTGACAATCCCCGGATTTAAGGAAGTCGAGCAATATCAAGTTATTGCCAGTGATCGGGCACTCATCGAGCATGGCGAATTACGGCCAGAAGCCAATGCCGTTTCAGGTAAAAGACCCATTGTTGTATTGCTTCCCGGAATTATGGGTTCAAACCTGGTCAGGGACGAAAAGGAAATCTGGTTGCACTACCGACGGATTATTAGAGGAAGTCTGACAAAACTCGATTACCTGAACGCAAAAGATGTGATAGCCGATTCCGTGGTTAAGACATCTTACCATAAACTATACAAATGGCTAAAAGGAAAATATGATGTGGTCGTTTTCCCATTTGATTGGAGAAGGCCTTTACTTGAATCGGCCCAAGAGCTAAACGTCAAAATCGAAGGCCTTTTAAAGGTTGGGCAGCCCATTAAGGTGATCGGGCATTCGATGGGTGGCGTATTGGTGCGTGATTTTATAATCAACCATAACGAAACTTGGGATAAATTAAATACATCCAAAGGCTTTAAAATGGTGTTTTTAGGTTCTCCCCTATCAGGTTCCCACCGTATACTTACCGTTCTTTTCGGGCAGGATGGAATTATCAAAAAATTGGCAATGCTTGATATTTTTCATACCAAGAAAGAACTGCTCAAAGTGTTTTCAAGATTTCCAGGTATTTTAGACCTACTGCCGATAGTCGATCCAAAAAAAGACCCGGACAATGATTTTTCCAGACCGATACTTTGGCAAAGAATGCGTAAAGCTTTTGGCAAACCCAACTGGCCGTTACCTACGAAAGAAGATTTAGAAAGGTTCGCGGCATATCGCGATGCTATTTTAGACAAGCGCGAAACTATCGATTATACGAATATGACCTATATCGCTGGTAAGGATAAAATGACCCCGAACGGGTATCATATCGGAGAACTTAAACCAAAAAAAGAACTTTATTTTCTGTATACCGGAGCAGGTGACCAAAGTGTAACTTGGGAACTCGGTATACCTAAAGAGATGAATGAAAAATCGGTCTACTACACCCGAATAACCCATGGAGCACTTGCCAATGAACCGAGTATTTTTAATGCCATAGACGAACTTTTGACCACGGGGCACACCAAGCTCTTGCGCAATTCGAAGCCGATGGTTCGCGGCGAAGAAAAGATTTTCAGAGGTGAGCCCGATGTTGGTTTCGACCTTTCAGAAAATGGACTCGTAGAAACCGTCTTCGGATTGAGTCGCGAAACCGATTCGATTAGCAGCCAAATACCAATTACGGTCTCGGTAAGCAATGGTGATCTTCGTTTCTCCTCGTACCCTATACTCGCCGGACACTTTATCAACGATGGTATATTACAGGCAGAAGTAGCTATAGACCGTTATTTAAAAGGAAGCTTAAGTGCGAAGCACAACTTGGGGCTCTATCCCGGAGAAATCGGCAGTAATGTGCTTTTTGCAAAAATGGCAAACAGTGATTTCGCAGGGGCTATCATCGTCGGTATGGGCGAGCCAGATCTATTGACCTCTTTTCAACTCGCAAAATCTGTAGAACAGGGCGTTTTAAACTATTTGTTGAGTCTTCGAGGCAAACGGATACCTAAGAACGGTATAGGGGTATCGTCACTTGTAATGGCCAGTGGTTATGGTGGTTTAAGTATAGAAAGTTCAATGAAGGCTACCATTTTAGGGGTAGACCAAGCCAACCAAAAAATAAAACAACTGTCGGCCACTGAATACGAAACGGTACAGCGTATCGAATTTGTAGAACTCTATTCCGAACGGGCGTTGAACTGCATGTATGCCTTGCATCAGATTGCAAAAAGAGAAACCGATGAGGTCAATATCATCTTGGGCAGTAAAAAAATAAAACAACTGTTAGGCTTTAGAAAACACATTCGTTTCGACCTCACAGAAGATTGGTGGAAACGCATTACGGTAAAACGTAAAAAAGTAAATAAAGAAACCGACGAACTTGAGAGTATGGTTTTTGGTGCCTCTACCAATGATTCGCGTGAAGAGGAAAGCGAGATTTATAGCAGTACGCCATTAATTAATCAATTCATTACTGAAGTATCTAGCGAGAACCAGTGGTCCAGCTGTACCGCCAAAACTTTGTTCGAATTATTGATTCCCAATGCGCTCAAAGAAAGACTAAAGCGCAAAGGCAATATTTTATGGATATTGGATACCAAAACCGCATCTTACCCTTGGGAATTATTGCAAGATAGCACCACGAAAGCCAAACCTCTTTGTGTGAATTCGGGAATGATCAGGCAACTTTCGACCTCCCAGTACAGACGTACTATAAAAAGGGCGGCTGAGCAAAGAGCGTTGGTTGTGGCCGACCCCATACTCCAAAACTATATAGGGCAATTGCCGGGTGCGCGTGAAGAGGGCGAATTGGTGGGTAATTTGCTCAATAGTTCCGGTTGTCCGGTCAAAGAGCTTATTGGCACCAATGCTTCCGAAATCATACAAGAATTATTCTGTAACGAATATTCCATTATGCATCTTGCCGGTCATGGTTTATTCAATCCGAACTCGCCCAAAGAATCGGGTATGGTCATCGGTAAAAAGCTGTTCTTGACGGTATTTGAAATTCAACAAATGCCCGTAGTGCCCGAACTAGTCTTCGTCAATTGTTGCCATTTGGGCTACACAAACGATGAAGAAGAACAAGTATATCAAAATCGATACAAGTTGGCAGCGAATATCGGAACCGAACTTATCCAAATTGGGGTGAAGGCGGTTATAGCTGCCGGTTGGGCAGTAAACGATGCCGCAGCTTTAGTTTTTGCTAAAGTATTCTATGATTGTATGATCGCTGGTTACCCTTTCGGTGAAGCGGTAAAAACGGCACGCGGCCAGGTCTATGAGAAATACCCCCTTACGAATACCTGGGGTGCCTATCAGTGCTACGGGGATCCTTTTTTTAAACTAAAGAGCACCTCCCACAGCAGTTGGTCACCTAATTATTTGGTAGCGGAAGAAGCTGAAATCGATCTCGAAAACCTTCTTAATAAATTACAGATGGGCGCTACAACGAGAAAAGATGCGCTGGACGAACTTAAAATGACGATGGAAGCAATCGCCGAACATGATGATTTTCGAACTGCAGCCATCTTGGAAAGAGAGGCCAAGATCTATCAAGAATTGGGTATGTACAAAGAGGCAGTCGATAAATTCGGACAGCTATTACAGTTGGAAAAAGCACATTTTTCTTTCTCCTGTATGGAAACCTATTGTAATACACGTATTAAGTGGTACGTAAAAGAAATATTTGAAAACAAGAATCCCTTGTTTACCCAAAAAGAAGCAATTACGCATGTAAAGAAAATTATTACAGAATTACAAATACTGCTTTCTTCAGGGCACACTGCAAAGCGTCTTAATCTGTTGGGAAGCGCATATAAACGGCTATCTATGCTGACGGAAACTCCAAAGGCCCGTATTGAAGCATACAGAACCTCAATGCAATTTTACAAGGAAGCCTATGAGCATAGTGGTAACGGAAATACAACGTATTCCCTGTCTAATGCCCTCGAATTGACATTTTTGCTCAGTTGCTCAGAAGATGTAAGCCCGCCGGTTCTGGTCAAGATCAAAGAAGATGACCAAGAAATATCATATGACCTGCAGGCGGTACGAGGTATTAAAGCGAAGAAAGGAGCTAAGAGCGCAAAAGAACTGCTCGCTAAACATCATAGTGAGCTGAAGAAACAAGAAGACCCCGATAACATTGACTATTGGCATCTGATAAGCGATTTAAATATCGGTCTTTGCGAATTATTGATCGATGACGAAAAAATTGCGGACGAAAAATGGGAAGCTGTCGATAAGAAGTTCAATCAAATATGGAAAAAAGCAGGTTCGGAGGCCAAAAAAATCGTCGAATTAGAACACCTGCAATTTCTGATTCACGCACTTCATCGAGCCGCTGGTAATACCCATAGTTTTTCGACTATTGGAACCACCGCCTCCA